>WGDA01000001.1 GCA_015493505.1 Pseudomonadota bacterium
AACAGTACCTGGACGCCTTGGCGAATGACCGGGCCTTCCAGAAACGATACATGTTCCCGGCAGAGGTCAAGATCTCCAAGAAAAAGACCAAATTAATCGAGGAAGACGAGGGGATCTATCCCACCACGGCGGAGGGACTGGCCAAACTTAAGCCCGTGGAGCCGGGTGGTGTCCACAGCTATGGCGCGCAAACGCATCCAGCGGATGGCAACTGCGGGTTTATCGTGACCTCACGCGAAAGGGCTAAGGAACTGAGCAAGGATCCTAACGTGGAGATTCAGATAGTTTCATATGGTTACTCGCGGGTCCAGAAAGGTTACATGGCTAAGGCCCCGGTTCCGGCGGCGGAAATGGCGTTGAAAAACGCGGGGCTCAAGGTTTCGGACATCAAGGCATTCAAAACCCACGCGCCGTTTGTAATCAACGATATCTACATGGCGAAAACCATGGGGATTGATGTGAACAATATCAATAATTACGGCACCTCCCTGATTTTTGGCCATCCACAGGGCCCCACGGCGGGACGGCTTATCGCCGAGCTGATTGAAGAGCTGGTCATCAAGGGAGGCGGTTACGGTCTCTGGGCCGGCTGCGCCGCGGGCGACAACGGCGCTTCCATGATTTTCAAGGTTACCTGCTAAGAGATATCTTGAGACATTCCTGGGGGGAGTCTGTTTTTGCGGGCTCCCCCTGATTTTTTTCGCGTCTTTCTGATGCCCTATGGAAGGAATAGACAAAAGGGTAGTTGACAGGCTATCGGTGATGGGCTAAAAACGCTCTGACACAGGGGGGCCATCAAGGATTTTAAGAGCCGGAGCAATGGATAAAGAAAAGGGAAACCTATTTCCAAAGTTTGATTTTCATCTTCTGAAAGACGAGCTTTCACCCCATCTTACCTTTTTGTCGGTTTTCAGGCGCGGTGAGTATGGATTCCTCCTCCTGGTCGCGATTGTCATTGGGATTCTTGGGGGGCTTGGAAACTTTCTCTTTCATGAGGGCATAAAGTTTTTTCATTTCTTCGTGTTCAATACGCTGTACCAGTGGCTGGGTGTGTCCCAGGGGGGGTGGCACCGGATCCTTATTAGTATCATCCCCATGGTGGGGGGATTGCTCCTGATCCCCCTGGCGCTGATTTTTGGCAGCTCAGAGGTCTATGGCTATGGGTTCCCCAATTTTCTTAAGGGGGTCGCGCTTCAGGGGGCCATCTTCAAGCTTCGGAACCTTTTCGTAAAGGGCCTGGCCGCTTCGATCACCTTGGGAATCGGCGGATCCGCGGGACAGGAAGGCCCTATCGCCGAGATTGGCGGAACTATCGGATCGTGGATTGGGCAGGTCCTGAAGATGTCTACGCGGGAGATGAAGGTGCTGGTCGCCAGCGGGGTGGCTGCGGGGATTGCCGCCACGTTCAACGCGCCTATCGCGGGGGTGTTTTTCGCCTTTGAAATCGTGATGCTGGGAAACTATGAACTGACCAATTTCGCCCCCGTGGTCATCGCCTCCGCGCTGGGAACGGTCACAACCCATGTACTCCTGGGGCGCCAGCCGGCTTTTGTGATTCCGCCGTATCACCTGAGCAGTCTTTGGGAAATCCCCCTGTATGTGTTACTGGGGTTTGTCAGCGCCTTTTCCGGCATCTATTTTATTCGTTTCTTTTATTTCACCCGGGATGTTTTTGCGAAGCTGCCTGTTCCCTCCCACCTGAAACCCGCCCTGGGCGGATTACTGGTGGGGATTATCGGCATCTGGTTCCCGCAGGTTTTCGGCAACGGGTACGAGTTCGCCCAGAGGGCCCTGTTTGGCGAGATGGGCTGGACACTTCTTTTGGGTCTTTTTATTTTCAAGATGGTGGCCACGTCCATCACACTCGGTTCTGGAGGGGCGGGAGGCGTATTCGCGCCCCTGATTTACATCGGCGTGATGATGGGAGGCGTGTATGGATACCTGGCGCACTCCCTCTTGCACGGATTGACGGCGAGCCCACAGGTTTACGCGCTGGTGGGCATGGGGGCTTTCCTTTCAGCCGCGACTCACGCCCCCCTGACAGGCCTCTTCCTCCTTTTTGAGCTTACCGGCGATTATCAGGTCATTATTCCAGGGATGATAGCCTGTATCATTGGGTCGGTGACAGCGTATGTCCTTCAGCCAGATTCCATTGACACCCTTGACCTGTCCCGCCAGGGGATCAATCTGCATCAGGGCCGTGACATCAACGTATTGCGAGGCATTCCGGTCAAAGAGGTCATGATTAAGGAGATGGAACCCATCTCTGAGGACCTCCCGCTGCGGGAAGTGCTTTCCAAGGCCAAGGAAAGTGTGCAGTCCTACTTTCCCGTGCTTTCTCGGGATGGGAAATTGAAAGGGGTCATTTCGCTTCGTGATATTCGTCCGCTCCTTATGGAAGAAGACCTCATGAATCTGATTATCGCGAAAGATATTGTGGATGAGGACTATATCTATCTCACGCCGGAAGACACCCTTGACGCGGCCATGAAAAAGTTCGCCCTGAAGGATTTGGGGCAGCTTCCCGTCGTGGACGCCAAAGACCCGAAGAAACTGCTTGGCATGTTGAAGAGAACAGACGTGATTAACGCCTATAACAACGCCATCCTCAAGCGCACCATGGAAGAAGAATAGGGATGGTCCAGAGCCCATTTACTGTATCAAACGGCTCCTCCCTCCTGAAGGGGATTCACCACTTCCCAAAGGTGCCTTTCGCCCCGTATGTAATTAGCGCCCATGGAATGATGAGCACAAAGGACAGCCCCAAATATCTCACCTTGGGAGAAAAACTGGTCGAAAAGGGATTCGGTTTCGTGCGTTTTGATTTTACCGGCTGCGGCGAAAGCAGTGGAGGATTCGAGGATTCCACCATGACGCGGCGAATCGATGACCTGATCCGCGTGATTGACTGGGTGAGGACCCTTGAGACATGCAATGGCACCATCGGCCTGTTTGGAAGCAGCATGGGCGGAACTGTCGCGCTGGCCGCGGGAACGCTGCGGGTGGTAGGCGCCTGGGTGCTTCTGGCGACACCGGTGAAACATGCGGCGCACCCTCCTGAAGAGTTGCGGGACGTAATGAACCGATACCCTGGATTTTTCGACGATTTCCGGGCAAACCTGGACACCTTCCCTTTCGAAAAAATCCATCACACACTTGTTATCCATGGCGACGGGGATCAGGTGGTTTCGCCTGAGAACGCCTTTCTGATATATGAAAGGATTTCGCCACCGAAAGAGCTCTGGATGGTTCCCGGGGCGGATCATCAATTCCTGGACGAATCCAAGAGAGCGGCTGCCCTGGACCTTGCGGCACGCTGGTTTCACCGGTTTTTGATGCCCGTCTGAGCGCGTGGGTGCCCAATGGGTGCCAAGGCAGAAGCGTGTTGTCGGTAGATTGGTGTTTCCGCGTTTCGCTTGATATAATACTCCTATGAAAACGGGTGTCGCGTATCTGCCCCTCCATGGCGGAAAGGCGCCACGGTGGCTGTTCAGTAAAATGGTGGCGCTGAGCGGCGCGATTCTGGAGCTGATGGTCATGGAGGCCGGCCCGGACAGGGTTCTGGAATACCTCGCGAACCCATACTGGTTTCAGGCCTTCGGTTGCGCCCTGGGGTTCGATTGGCACAGCAGCGGCCTGACCACGACCACCTGCGGAGCCATCAAGGTCGCTCTGAAGGACCGCGGGAAAGAGCTGGGCCTTTTCATGGCGGGTGGGAAGGGAAAAACCTCCCTGAAAACGCCGGAGGAAATCGCGCGGTTCTGCGACGCCATTGGCCTGACAGCGGGCACGCGCCTGATCCAGACCAGCCGGCTGGTTGCTAAAGTTGACACTTCGGGGATACAGGACGGATATCAGTTGTACCATCACGCGTTCTTTTTTACCCGCGGGGGGGAATGGGCCGTGGTACAGCAGGGAATGCATCAGGCGAATCGATACGCCCGGCGATACCACTGGCTGAGTGAAACCGTTACCTCATTCGTGGAAAATCCTCACAACGCCATTCTGGGAAATCATCGTGAAAAAAGCGTCCTCAATCTCGTTGACCGTAAGAGCCGGGGATCCCAGGAAGGCATCCTTACCCTGTCCCGGCTGCAACCGGATCGTTTGGTGCGGGAGATCAGGAAGGTGGATACCCTTTCCCTCCCTCGGCATCACCCGATTTACGCGGAGGAATTTCATCCCGGCCGCCTTGAAAAGACATTGCTCAAAACCTATGAAAATCCCGCGCACTCCTTTGAGAGCCTCCTCCTGACCCGAGGCGTGGGCCCCAAAACCCTGCGGGCCCTGGCTTTGTTATCTGAGCTCATGTTTGGGAAATCTCCCAGCTTTCGCGAGCCGGAAATCTTCAGCTTCGCCCATGGCGGGAAGGATGGATATCCGTATCCCGTGGACCTGGAAACGTATCATGCCTCCATCGAGGCCCTGCGTGGATGTATCCGACAGGCACGAATGGGGCGCAGCGACAAGGTTAAAAGCCTGAAAGCCCTGGCGCGTTTTATGGAAACGATGCCAGCGCCTTCTGATGAATCTCGATCTTGACCTTTTTACGAATCGCGGCCAGCCAGCTTTGAAAAGCCCTTTCTTCCTTGACCTGCTGAATCTGCTTCCTGATTTTTTCCATATCAACTTTTTGGGTGTCAGGGGGAACCACCTCATTCAAAACGCAAACGGCATATCCGCCCTTCATGAGGGGAAGGGGGCGGGATAAGACCGGGGTTTTCTTGGAAAGCAGGGCAACTTCATTGATCGCGCCTGAAAGGGCTGGTCCCAGAACCGGATCCGAAGGGTTCATCATGCCAAACAGCTCGGTCTTTTCAATCTTCAGCCCCTCGCTTTTCGCGATTTCGGCGAGGGTCTTCCCCTTTTTCAGTTCCGAGATCAGGGCGACCGCCCTGGAACGGGCCATTTCCATGGCTTTGGTCTGCCTGACAGCCTTTTCAACCTTCTCTTTCACCTCTTTCAGGGGTGGGATGCGCGGAGGCTGATCGCGATCCAGCTTCATCAGGCAATACCCCTTCTTCAGAGAAATAATGGTGGAAATTTTTCCCTTGACCAGGTTAAAGGCCGCGTTCACAAAAGCCTTTTCCGGAATAATTTCCTTTCCCGTTTGAGCATCCTTCGAAAAGGGCTGGGTCGTATGAAGCTTCAGGCCGTTTTTCTTGGCGTAAGCCGCCAGGTCGGGATGGCTGTAGAGGGTTGTGTAGGCTTTGTCCGCCTCGTTCAACGCGATTCCCTTCGCCTTTTGCAGCTTCAGCGTCATTTCAATTTCAGCTTTCACCTCGCTGAGGGGCTTGATGTGAGCTGGTTTGATATCCACGATCTTTATAATGTGAAATCCAAAACGGGTCCTCACCGGATCGCTGATTTCACCCTTTTTCATGGAAAACGCGGCTTTCTCAAATGGCTTGACCATCATGCCTTTTGTGAAATAACCCAGGTCACCGCCTTTTTTGGCGGAGGGGCCCTGGGAATATTTCTCGGCCAGCTTGGCAAAGTCCTTTCCGGATTTCGCCAGCTTTTCGACCTTCAGGGCCTTTTTGCGGGCCTCCTCCACCTCTTTCTTGGTGGGGTTGGGGGGCAGACGGAAAAGGATATGCCGGGCGCGAATCTCTTCAGGAACCCGGAACTGCTCCTTGTGAGTCTCGTAATACTTGCTGACTTCGGCGTCGGAAACTTTGACGCGGTCCGTATAATTCTTTGGTTCAAACAGCAGATAAGAGACAGTCACCTTTTCAGGCTCGCGGTAAGATTCCTTGTGGGATTCATAGTATTTTTTCAGATCCGCGTCCGTAACCTTGACCTGGTTGATGAACTTGTCGGACGAAATCTTGATGTAGGAAAGGCTTCTTTTCTCGTACATGAGCCGGACAAGGCTGTTCAGTTCTTCCGAAGAGACGTAACCGGCGGGTTGCGCCACGAGACTTTTCACCTTTTCGGTCAGAATGTCCTGTTTGACAGACAGTTCAAAATCACCCGGTTCGATCCGGTTATACCGGAGAAGGTCGAGATACAGCCTCCGGCTGAAATGCCCATTCCTCTGAAAGGCGGGCATGGATTCGATTCTGGCCGCCACTTCTTTCGCGCTGACAGTGATGTGGAGGCGGGTAGCCTCTTGCGCGATAAGGACCCGGTCGATCAACTGGTTGAGGACCCTGTGTTTGATGTCGAAGAGCTTCAGCAGGGTGTCATTCCACTGAGACTTGTACTGCTTGCGATAGTAATCAACCATCTTCTCGTAGGCGGTGCGGTACGATTTAACGTCAATTACCGTGTTCCCAATCTTGGCCACCACGGCCGCCTCGTTGCCTCTGAACCCCCCAACTCCCCAGAAGATGAAGACGATAATGATGAGTCCCAAGGCAATCTTTATGAACCATGACGTGGCATGTTGCCGCATGAATTTGAGCATGGGCTAACTCCTTAGCAAAATTTTGCGGATAATACTTTATTTAAAGGCAAAACGCAACTGTGCATCCGGACGGGAAAACCGGGAAATGTTTGTTACATATCTTTTCGGCGAATGCCAAGGTGATCCTTTTTACCCGTCTCCATTGCGTTACAAGAGGTAATCTATGCGAATTCGCCCCTTAAAATCAGGGAACATACCGGACAGTCCTGGAACGTACCACGGTTTTTCCTTGTGAATCCTGCTGGTCGGTATAATGAACCGTAACATGATCGCCGTTAAGTGAAACTGCCAAAACACCATCGCCTGGTGTTGGCGCATTTTGACCACCCCATACACATGCCTTGAAACCGGTCCCTCGAAACACACCCGGGCCGACGCGGGAAAGTGTATAAGTTTCCGAGTCATTCCCCACATCGTTTATGATCGTTATTTGAATGCTGTTCTGGCGGACCAGATCCAGGTCCTCCACCGTTACCGTCATGGTAAGAACACCCGGTGCCCTAAAGCAAGGCTCGTTTGGCATTTTTGCGGGACTACTGACGGTCAATACCCCATCATAAGGTCCCGCATTGCTGACAATCGCGATCTCCTGTTCGGCGGCATTGTTTGCCTCGCTGCACTCTGGCAGGCTATTGCTCGGATCCAGGACGACACGGATGTAGCGGCGGGTTTTCTCCGAAGGTTTCCTCTCCAATTCCGGAACGATCCAGAAAAAACAGAAACGGATTTTCCCTTTCGAGGGGACCACTGGATAAACCCGCTGAAAAATCGTGACAGTTTTATCGGGATGTTCCGTAACATAATAAACCTTGACTGGCACATTATCCGCGTTTATTCCTCCGATATTACTGAATTCCACACATAACCTTATCTTATCTCCTGACTTCAGCGTCTTAACGCCACCCTTTGGAGCCCTTGTAACATTGTTACCGACCCGCACCGTTGATCCCGGTCGGATTGACGAAGGTACATAAAGACCTCTGCCCTCTCTTCCGTCAATTGAAAGATCGACACAATAAGAGGTATCTCCCGGCTTGACGCGGATTTTTCCCACATTGTTGTCTTCCCTCGTTTCACTGACCTTATTGGTAACATCCGCCACAACCCGGATGTCAGACAATTTTCGATTGGGATCCGGAGTCCAGACCCAACTAATACTTTTCGAATTATTCCTGTCCAGTTTCGAGACAAAGGCCTTTCCCAGGAAGGTATTCCCAGAATAAAACCCGACATAGAAATTCTTTGCCTCACGCTTTCCAATATTTTTCACCACACCCACAATGCGCCGGCCACCGCCCATGATCCAAACATTCGTCACCGTCAAGTCAGGATAAAGGACTTTGCTCGTCCCAAAAATGGGATACCCTTGAAGATCAATAATTTTCCATTCTCCAGCAAACTTTTCCAGGAGAATTCTCACAAGCCCCCTCTGGCGCTGAAACGGTGAACTCAAGGTAGGTCGATACTGCTTCTCCCATACCGCCTGGTAGATAGCAGTGGTCTCCGAGAGATACAACCGTTCATTAAAACGTTTCAGCTTGATGTCTTCATATAAGTCGAGATCATTTTCCACGGCCAGCTTGAAGGGGATATAATTCGTGAATTTTCTTTGGCTGAACAGGTCAATAAACTTGGAAGGTTCCCGTTTCTCATAATAATATTCCAGCTTTTCAACAACCTTATATATCGCCGCCTGATCTGCCTTTTCTGTCTCCTCCGCGAAACACCACGGGGGTGTCAAAATCGCCATCGACAAAAAAAGAAATAAAGTCACACGAATAGCTTTCTTCATTATTTCCCTCCAAGAGTCATCGTCGTTATAGGTCCCTTGCATAAGATATTCTCCTTATACCCCGAATATGGGATAGCCCTGAATGTTGATGACCCTCCAGCCGTTCTTCTCCTTCTGGAGGTAAATTCTCACTGTTCCGCTCAAGTGCCTCATTCGACTGCCGCCATGAGGAGAAATAATCATGGGCATGTACTGTTTCTGCCATGTCGCCTGATAAACAGCCATCCCTTTTGACAGAGCCAAACGTTCACTGGTTCTCCTTAACCGAATCTGCCTGTTCAGGTTGAAGTCATTCTCCACCGCATTTCTGAAAGCGATAAGGTTTGGAAACTTCCTCCGGCTAAAAAATCTCATAAACTGGGAAACACTTTCCCTTTCGTAGTCCCTCTCCATTTTATCGATCACCCTCTTTATTTCATCCCTCTCTTTAGCCTCATTTTCATAATTCCCTGCCCATCCCACACCCACAATCAGGGACAAACCCATGATGAGGGTAACGATTAGAAAGAGAAACCTCTTTTTATGTTTAAGACTCATCCCCGCTTAAAACCTCTTTGATAATTGAAATCCATAAACCTCTTCCTTGTAATTATCATCTCTGAACTCAAAATTATGATCATCCAATTTGTAATACAAATTTAGGATTCTGTCTTCGTGACCAAAGATTCTGTACGTCAAATTCGCCTCCAGAGTAGTGGTCTCGGAATTGTTGCCCCCACCTGCCGCGTTCACATTCTCATTCTGATATGAATAGGCGACGTCCATATCCCAGTCTTTTCCGATATTCATCTGGCATCCGGCTGAATAGGTCCGCGTGTATCGAAGTGTTTCATACACGGGAGGGACAAAATCCTCGCTCGAAACCTCTATTTGAGAAACACCATCGACCGTAATGGAGCTCTGCTCTCCGGACACGTGTCCCTTCTCCCGCTCCCATTCAAATCCGATGTAAGGTGAAAACTGAAAGCTTCCCTTCTCAAACGAGCGATCCAGTTTAACCCCAAACCTGTGGTCTTTAATGTTGTTTATCCGATCCACGTGGTCCGTCTTACAGCGATACTCCCCTTCCAGGCTGAGATTAAACTTATAAAGACTATAATCAAGATTCGCGCTGTAAGTATCCGTGTCATCATCAACGGAGTCATCCCCCGTATCCGTGGAAGAGCGATTATACTTGAACGAAACAGTCAAATTCTCAAGATGGGGGATTTCCTGAAAGGTAATCGATACTTCCGGCATTTTGTAGCGCGTCGTGGTATCAAGTTGGCCGTCGAGATTATCCCGGGATCCCCTATAACCTGCTTCAAGGGTAACCTGAGGCAATGGGGTTAAATCAACGATACCGAAGTACTCTTCCGTATCTGGCGAACTCGTCCCTCCCAGGCTCCGAAACTTCGGTTCTACCCTGGAATATCCCGCGTGCGCGGCAAAAATTCCTTTCTCATAATCCCCCGTTAAACGATAAGCCCCATCGGTAATCGACCCTCGATCCTCCACCGCTTCCGAAAAGGCATCGTCACCCATGAGTTTTGCCTTGTACCAGCTCCAAGCCGCTTCCCCGCCAAAGATCAAAGCGTTATCAAGGAGGTTAAGGGCAAAATCCATGCTTCCGACACGTCCTTCCAGTGCTGGATTGGTAGAATCGGAAACGGAGGCGGGATCATCCTTTCCGTTGATGAAATTGAACCCGATTGTCAAGGGGGTTAGAGGCAGGAAAGAGACCCGAACGCCTTCATAATATCGATTGTAACTTTCATCCTCGATATTTTTCCAGAACGACTCCCAGCGGTCATTCTGAATACCGGCCAGGGCAATGACCTTCAAGCTCCTCAAGTCCGCGAATTCCTTCTCGAAATAGACACCTCTAAGGGCCTGGTTAAAGGTGAAATCACTCAAGGTCCCAAGATAATCCCCCAATGTAAGCAGGTAATCCTGATTGCTGACATTGATGTGGAAATCCACAATACTCGCGTGTTCCGTGTCTACATACTTGTCATCAGTCAGACGTGTGTTAAACACCATCTCAAACTCGCGCCCGTTTTTACCATGATGCAAAAGGCTCAAGTCCAATTCCTGCAAAAACTGGGGGCCATCATCGATCTGGGCATTCATCTTGTTTCCCGTTACATTGTCATAGTATCCCCCAAACCGCTCTTCTCCATGAATTTCATATGTCTTTTTAGCATTTTCCATACTTTCGTCATGCGATGCCTCCTTAACAACCTCTGTCTCTTCACTACCCGAGGATGTAACGACCTGGACAATCTTTGTTTCCTGAATTGAATGGGAAGGTCCCATGTTTTGCCACAGCTTCTCAATCTGACTTTTTGACATCTTCGCAACACGAACCTGGCGCAGGTTCCCACCTGCGTATAAATAACCGGGTCTAAACAGTGACAGGGATATACACGCGCTGAACAAGAGACAGGTTCCCATCTTCCAGAATGAATGCGCCACTACGCACCTCCTGTTTAGTAGGTTCAAAAAAACTTAAAAAAGTTCAAAAAACATAAAAAAGAACCGGAAAAACCAAAAACCCTATCCCGGCTCTTAAAAAAACAAATTGGAAGAAAAAGCTATTTTATCATTCTCAATGAACGGAATTTGAGACAGCGATTCTTTTTGAAAACTCAACATGTCATCATTTGCCTTATAATGACGATAAATTATATATATATAACTTACACTCCTACCCTTTTTCAAAATAGCTTTTTAACATAGTTTCGTGCTATTTTCAAAGAGATTTATCTTAATCAAACATTGAACCTCCTTTTGCTTTGTGATATGAATTTTTAGAGTTGAAACGTTATAATTCCATCCAATCGAAGGATTTGAACTTTTTTGCTTGTTTCTTTACTTACCAATTGAAATGAATAAGGCAAAATCCAAACTAACACGATTATTCCAAAAGGCATCGGGAATGGGAACCTCTCGAATTTATATTCTCCTCCTGTTCATTTTTTTTCTCACCCCCAGGCAATGCCCCGCCGTAAACCTACAAATTGATTCTCCAGGAAGGTTTCAGGCTATCCATAAGAATGAAATCCGACCAAACCTTGTCACTGTCCCGGACATTACACGCTTAACACTCAGGGAGGCCTCACTAAAACTTAGAAATTCCGGTCTCTTGCTCGTGGTGGCATCCCAAGTTTTTCACCCATCGATTGCCAAAAATCACATTATCTCACAAAACCCTTTACCCCAGGCTACTGCCCTTCCGAAAACCACAATAACGGTATCCCTTTCCAAGGGACCGGCCCCGATGCCCGACCTATCAGGAAAAAACTCGCGAAATGCATTTAAGATCCTGAAAGGTAAAATACTTTGTGACCACATTGATTTCACACCCTATCACCTCAAAATAGAAAAAAAATACGTCCCATCCGCTAAAAACAGAGGCGTAATCGTCAGGCAGCTCCCATCTCCGGGACACCCCCTAAAGGCCGGAGAAACGGTCACTCTATATATTTCAGAAGGGATAACATCTAAACACGGAACGACAGAGACCTTTAATGCCAAAATGGCTTCGGTCAAGTCTACGAAACCTGAGGTCGCCATCTCGCATCACACGATTCGAACCAATATTTCACGGAAACCACAACTTCCCGCCTTAGAATTAAGTAAAATTAGGGTAAGCCAAACAGAAATTCACCGGGGAGAGCCTTTAAAACTTAATATAAGTGAAAAAACCCCTATCAATATTCACCGGGTTTCCTTTTATATTGGCAGAAAAAAAGTCTTCCCAGAGACCTTCAGACATACAAATGAAATCCTCCTCCCAACAGGGAACCTGCCCCCGGGGAAATATCCGGTCCTGCTTCACCATGGCCGTCATTGGAAAAAGGTCGGGATGATTCGTATCTTAAAAATCGCGCATTCAAGAACCAGCACCGCGAAGCTACTCGTGTCCCATAACTCTCAAAAACTGGTTGCGCGGCCTCACGAGGCATCCCTCTCTCTCAAGAAAACCGCTCAAACCAGCAAGTACAAGCCACGAAAATCAATACACGTGAACCATACCCAAAGTAAATCCCACCTCAAACCGTACCATGAAAACACTTCTTACCAGCATCGAGCTGAGAAAAAGTTCAAATCCTTCGTCTTCAGTGTCAACGCAGAACAATATTCTAAGCTGAAAAAGACTCTTGCCAAAAATTCCGCGTGGGTAAAAATAGAGAAAAAGCGGTTCATAAAATCTCTCCATCAGGTTCTCGTTGCCGTTAAGACTACCAATCCTGAAAAAACCAAAAATCTTGCAAAAGAATTATCCGCGAGAAAATTCATCCGTACCTTCCAACCGAATCATACATATCGAACCTATGGCAATGCTGGTGATCCTTACATAGATTGGCAATACGGATGCCTTCCCGCTGAAAAATTAAGAAATATTCACAAGGTTTGTAATGGTAAGAACACGCGCATCGCTTTACTCGACACGGGAGTTGACACTCGGCACGAGGATCTGAACGCAAAACACATTGTCACTGTTGACTTCACAAGCGAGGGTTGGGGAAGATATCACTCAGATATTCATGGGACCGCCCTCTGCGGGATTCTTTCAGCAACCCCAGGAAACGGTAAAGGAATCGCAGGTCTGGTACCAGAATCGAAAATTTTCGCTATTAAGGTATGTCGCAGTATCAGGCCCGGCAGCATCGAGGCAACCACCGATACTTTTACCCTCGCGGCAGGATTGGACTACATCATCCAGAAACGGATTAAACTTGTCAATATCAGCATTGGCGGGCCCAAAGACCATCTCATTGAAAAATTGATAGGTAAAGCGCGTGTCCGAGGAACGGTTATTGTAGCGGCGGTAGGAAACGGAGGACCCCGCGCGCCTCCTTCTTATCCTGCCGCCTTTTCCGGGGTCATAGGGGTAACGGCAATTGATCAAAATCTCAAATTATACGACAAAGCTCCATGGGGCCGTTTTGTGGATGTGGCAGCACCAGGAGTTGATGTTTTTTCGCTGAAACCCGGAAACCGGTATAATTTCTACACGGGAACTTCCTTTGCTACCGCATACGTTACGGGTATCCTTGCCCTTCAATATTCCTGCTTCGTCAACCATCCCGGCAAGGAAACCTGGCGCTCAATTTTAAGAAAGTTTGCGTTTAAACCATTATCTTACTGTCCGGAAAAATTCGGCCTGGGAATCCTGATTCTTTCAAAAATATCCAAAAAAAGTTTCTTGCCAATGAACTTTACAGGCAAAAACATTACTTACTGAATAAAGAGACAAGATTGAATCAGAGAAAAACAGACGAACGAAAGCTGATTCAAGCCGTTGCCCATAAAGACAAGGAGGCATTGAAGGAATTGTTCCAGATATATCACAAACGCGTCTTCCGATACGCTTTCAAAATGTTGGGAGATTATGAAAACGCGAACGATATCACAAGCGACGTCTTTGTCACGATCTGGGAAAAGGCCTCAAGTTTCAAAGGGTACTCATCACTCTCAACCTGGATCTTCGGGATCACCCGAAACAAAACCTTAACCTTCTTCAAAAAGCGAAGGTATCACGTGGATCTCAAGGATACAAATTTTGCGCATGATTCAAGGGAAACCCTCCACCAGCGCCAGGACCTTCAACTGGCGTTGTCCACCTTGTCTGTTGAACATCGTGAGGTGCTGGAAATGATTTTCTTTTTAGGCCTCAGCTACGAGGAAGCGGCTCAGCTCCTTAAGTGTCCTGTCGGAACCGTGAAATCCCGGATATTCCACGCTAAAAAATTGCTTGGGAAGTTTCTTTCTTCAACGCCAGAACACTCTGCGAGCAACTCTACAAGCTTGTAGGAGAAGGAACCATGAGCAACCTGTCGGCAAAAACGAACAAGCCTGAATGCCCTGAAGATGTCCTGTCATATCTCCCCTTGATTGCAAACGAAACCTGTCCCCCTGACATTCTGGAAAAGATAAAAGACGTTATCGATACGAATCCAGATTGTGCCAGGGAGCTCGGAGAGTTCAGGGCCCTTTCCTTGGCTTTTAAGGTAAGCTCAGAACGCATACGCGTCCCCAGCGAAACCCTTCTGGACAATGTATTGTGTCGCATCGAAACCCAGGAGTCACGCGGGACTTTATCTGCGGAAGCTCCCTGGCTTTCTCGGATCTCCAGGCAGATCGCCGGGTGGTTTACCCTGCCTCCTCTGCGGGGCGCCATGGCCGTAGCGGTTGCCCTTATCCTCGTCCTGACAGGGATTATCATCCATCAGTCACGGAGAACAGCCCACTACCAAACCTTGGCTGGAACCACCCAGCCCACTCCCGGCAGAATCGCTTTGAAAATTATCTTCACCCCCGAAACAAGCCTCGGAAACATCACAGCCTTTCTTCAATCAACCAGGGGACAGATTATCGCGGGACCAGGCCCCGGTGGTGTTTTTACCATTTCCTTCCCCACGCCGGAACACCTTGACGCTTTTCTCAGGGACCTTAAAAACAGGAAAAACCTTATTAAATTCGTGGAAATAAGCGAATAAGGGTGTCGGCATCCACCAAGACACGACAAAGGTCTTCAAGGAAGAAATCCGTTAGAAAAACGGGAATCAAAGGATTGGCATCTACACCCGTAAAAATAGGCCTGTCCTTGACGACATCAGGCTTGCTTATATTAACCTTCCCTAATTTCAACCAGGGATGGCTCGCGTGGGGGGCCTTGATCCCATTAATCAGTGTCTGCCTTTTTTCACGCCCCGCCACGGCTTTTGCGCTGGGGTTGTTAAGTGGATCAACAGCCTTGCTGGGAATCTTTTACTGGATTTTTGAAGTGCCTGGGTTTCGATTCTACCACGCCCTGCCCCTCGCGATTTTTTACGACCTTTTTCCCGCCTCTTGGTGCGCCGGAATTTCTCTTTCAAAAAAGAAAAAATGGATGCTTTTCCTGTTGGCCCCCATTTTATGGGTGGCATTGGACGTCCTGAAGGGACACGCGGGATTCCTGGCCTTTCCCTGGGTCACCCTCGCGCAAAGTCAGCATGCCTCACCCCTTATCCTTCAGATGACAGCCCTGACCGGGGAATATGGACTGACCTTTTTGATTGTCCTCGTAAACATTGCCATAACCGAAACGATTTTCCTCCACACTTATAAACAGGCTGCGATCGCCCTGCTCCTCGTGGGAGTCTCTCTACTGTGGGGAGTGTATAGACTTCATCAGCCCGTGACGGGCTCACGAATAAAAATTGCCGTCGTCCAGCCCGCCATTCAACTCAGCGAGAGAAAAACTCCCGAGGGGACAGCCGCGTCACGAAAGCGCATGGAAGACCTGACAAGAAAGGCGGCCCTCTTCCATCCGGTCCTTATCGTGTGGCCTGAAACAGCCGTTCGTGACTTGAAGCGGCACCCTGAGTTAATGAAATGGATTCAGAAGATTGCCCGGGAAACCCATACGTCCCTCCTTGTTGGTACCTCAGAGTTTTTCAAATTCAAAAAAACCGGCGATGGGCAATATCAGATTGAGTTTGAAAGACGTTCTTACAACGCCGCCTATTTTTTTAACCCCAATGGGGAAACCCTTCCGCCTTATTACAAGCGTTTGCTTTTGCCTTTCGGGGAATACCTTCCCCTGAGCTCCTTCATCACCTGGCCGAACTGGCTCATTCCCAAGATGATTCAGTCCCTTCCCGGGAAATGCTACCGGTATATGCCCCTGTCAAAGGGAATCACAATCACCCCCATCATCTGCTGGGAGAACCTTTTTCCAGGATTTGTGAAACGGGCCGTTCATGGCAAGGCGCAAATCGTGGCCCATCTGGTTAACGATAATTGGTTTGGGCGCACCTCCGCCCCCGAACTTCACAACATGGTCTCTGTCTTAAGGGCGGTCGAAAACCATGTGCCGGTCATTATCGCTTCCAACACCGGTCCTTCCGAAATCATTGACCCATATGGAAGGATTCTGAAAAAGCTTCCCCACCTTTTTCAGCCGGGTTTTATCATCGCCGATGTCCCAGTTCCCGCTGGGAATCATGATCCCTGATTCCCCCGACTCACATTCAGCCATTACTCCCTTACGTGCATCAAGGTCTTCAACGAGCCAACCTTTTCATTGAATAGCCTCATAAACCACTAAAGCGGTCATTCTTCCGCACTTACTCTTTAACGGCGCAATTCAGAATCCCGGTCAGACCAGACCCATGCTGTAGGCGGCAACAAAGAGGAGAGAGGAAAGGGAAAAAAGAATCATGATCCCCACTTTTATTCTTCGCCACGAGGGGATGGCGAGGGTCAGCACAAAGAGGAAGCCAGCATTCATGAAAATGCGGTTGACATCCAGGTAATAGGAAAAGATATGGAAGCTGACCAGTGAATAAAATATCAGGTAGGCGATTCCTGACCACCGGACGACACGAGTCTCCCGGGAGGGGGAAGGGGCGGTACTGAGGACGATGAGTATAACTGTCAAGAGAAGAAAGCTCACCCACTCGTATGCCGTCTTGGGGCTGAGAGGTGACGACAGAAGACTCCGGATCTTGTCAACCACCCCCCCAAAGGGGTAGGTAAAATTCTCAAGAATTCCCGTGGTACTTCGGGTCGGTGGCAGGACCTCCAGAATATGAAGATTCCATATCACGGCGGGCAGGGTGGAAAGGGTAAACACCCCAAGGGCTCGCCAGTCTTTCTTAAACAATGCGTCAAGCCAGAATGCCCCCAAAATCAGCAGAAGGGTTTCATGGGTTATCCCCGCGGCCGCCATCCCGAGGGCAGCCGCCCACACACGCCCCCGCACATAAGCATATAGAGAAAAAATCAGGAGAAAACCGGCCATCAGGTCTGCCGTGGAAAGGAAAAGAACGGTCCATCCCCCGGTTACACCCAAGGCAAAAAGCCCCCACCAGGGGGAAGCCCCCTGGAACCGGAACCAAAGGGCACTCACAAAAACGACCCCCACCATAAAAGCGATATTCAAGGCAACCAGGATATAGGGGATCTCCTTTTTATGGCCAAAAGAAAGGATGTTGGCAAGGAACGGATACAGGATTCTTCTGTAACGATAACGGGGATTGTCAAGGGCCGCCACTGAACGGGGATCAGAGAGGCCAGGATCCATGGCAAGGGCAAGAAAGAATTGTCCATCGTATCCCATTTCACCTTTCGATCGCACTTTTTCGGGTATTTTGCCCACGTAAGGGGAAACAGGGAGAATGGTCCCTATCCGGAAAAAACCAAGAATCTCCCCATGATAATGGAAAACGAGATTGAATCCCGCGACGGCTGTCACCAGGATAAATGCGACACATGCGACCCGCAGCGGAGAGGGTTTTATGGAATGGTATTTCAGGCTTTTTCCGCCGGACATTGCTTTCTCTTTATGGGGCCGTAACGAGGAGACAGCAAAAAACAGGTGCAAGGGCGTTTCATGCTCTCCCTCCAAAGCATCAATTCCCCGAGGGATGATACTTCACGCAGCAAGAGGATAAGGTTACGTCAATCAAAAAGCCTTCAAGTGTATCTCAGTGCGTCCTATTCCCTGTGTGAAAAGTAGCGTTATCCAAATCGTCTGTCAAGCCATAAGATATCTCACAAACGGGTTTGCGGCTATAACACCTAAAATTGGGTCCGCATCATTACCTGGACCTGATTCTTAAACGGCCTTTGGCTTTTGAAAGTACCCGCCTGATCCGGCAAGCGGGCAATGGCGAAAGGCATGGCCGACGCCTCTTGCTGACCAGAATCACTCTACTTGAGTTTAATGCCCGTGGGATTCAGATGTATCCCTTTTGGTGAAGAGGGCTTTGGCGCGACCCTGTGGATCAGATTCGTGGCGGGTTTGTCCACCTTGAAGTGTCGCCACGCGCTCCACTGGGCATGGGGAGCGTTAATCCTTGTCCTCATCCGGTAATCTCCCGTCTCTGTCAGCCACGTTTCCACAATGGTTTCCTTTTTCCGCTCCTGCTGGAACGTCTTCGGGCGGAAGGACACGTAGCGGCCGTGCTCCTTGCGCTGAAATTCCGTCACAACCTTGAAACCTTTGAGGTGCGCGATCTTGAGGGTAACATTCACGTTGTGTCCCGCGAGCATGAAGGCCTGGTTCGCCTTGGGTTCCCGGATCATAGGGGCCTTAAAGTGGAAAGGGGCAACGGAAGGGTGCACTTTCTTGACTCCTTTCGCGGCGGTGGACGCCATGGAACCCACCTGAAGGGCATGCCATTTCCCCCATGGGGTGGTTTTCCCAGCCCGGAGACGGATCTGGTACCATCCCGGCTCACGGAACTTCAGATGCAAGGTGGCCGTTTCCCCAAATCGGTTCAACCGATGCGGCACCCTGTAGAGGGACTTGTAGGCGCCGCCCGCCGCGGGCCGGTAGCGAACCTCGAATTGAAGCCCCTTCGGGGGCGCGTTCCGCAGGCGCAGGCCGATATCCTCGCCCGGTCGATAGAAAGATTTCATGGGAAGGAACTGCGGGATGCTATTCATGTGATAGGAGAGGTCCTTTTTCTTTTCCTCGTCCTTTTTCGCGGGCGTCCCCAGCATCCCCGCGTAAAATGTCACGTAACGGGACCTGACCGGCATGTCGGAGAACTTCAGGTCAGCCCGTAAACTGAAGGACCCCCCGCCGGTACTTCCCATGACGTTTTTAACCTTATCGTACAGACTTTTCACCTTCATGGAACCATGGTAGGTCAGCAGGGTCATCTTGCCGGAGTCAACGGACACGGTTTCCTTCATGAGTTCATGGGGAAATCCATGGATATCCAGGCCGTTGGATGCCTTTCTCGTGGCGGGGGTCCAGATCCAGGTCAGTGTCAGGCGCGGATTCTCCCCCACGAAGCCCGGCAGGGAGATCTTCACCGGGATCTCGTTGCTGTAGTTTTGGCCTTCGGCGGGGGAGATGATTTTGAAGGGCCGTTCGATAATCGCCACAACCTCTTTCCCCACGTGGAAGTGCCGCCACTCGCTCCAGTCCCCCATGGGTTTGTCCTGGTAAAACATGCGCGCCCGGATGCGAAAATCTCCCTCGAGAGGCACGCCAAGCTTGTCACCGATAGGGCACGAACATTTCCAGACCCCTCCCGGGTAAAAGGGATGTCCCCCTGACTTTATCACTCGGAGTGCCTTATACGGGTACTGTTTTGCGAGTTTGCTGTACTGAACCTCAAGTCTCGTGTCCAAGATATCACTGAGATCAGGCGTACCGGCAACCCTGACGGTTATCTCACTCTTTTTCCCGAGCCTGGCACCCTCTTTGGGGGTGAGGATGACTGGTGTTTGAAGGTCGTTGACCACCTTGAATATGACTGGGTTTTTAGATGCAATTCGATCACCGGTGAGGGTTGTATTCATTATGGTCCAGAAGGTATATTGGCCGGCCTGCAGGTTTCGAAGGAGATAAAAGGTAGTCCCCCTAAGCAGGGTGGCCTGGTGATGGTTATCCACCTCTTTCCCATAGAGATCATTAAACCTCACGCCGCCGTATTCTTTCTCAATCCAAAACGTGACGGACCATCCCTTGAGGGGCAGTATGGTGGGGTCGGTATGAACCATCAGCAGGACATTGCCCGGGGGGCTTTTGACCTTACTGCTGGACACCTCTACCCTCATGGATTTGGCAAGGGCCTCCAGGGTCAGGGCGAAACGACGCCCGGTGGAAATGCTATCACGAAGCTGCTCGATCTCCGTTCTGTTGTCACCCCCCCATGCTACGCTCCAGTCCCCTTTCCAGTTGGTCTTAGTGGAAACCCGCTTGCATTTCGGCGCGTCCACGGATAGAAGCGGATCCATATCGCATTGATACACGGTATCAAAATAGAATCCTCTTTCTTCCGCATGTATGGACAACCGGTGTGACTTTCCGTCCCAGGTCACTTTTTCTTTGGCGTTAACGGGAAAGGTCTTGCCCAGTTTCCCGTCCCAGAATTCCTTGTAGGTGCCGTGGAATTCGAATAGGTAGGTCCGGGTGGACGACCCTCGTGTAAAAGTATGTCCGACGAATTCCACGCTGGTATCCGTGATCAGGGATTCCACCTTGATGCCTGACCGGTCGAGCGTCACCGCTTGAACCATAATGGGTAAAAATATAAAAAAGGCGAGAATAATTCCAAAAATGAGTCCTTTTCCTCCGTCCACCACACCTGTATCTTTTTTCATTCTTTCCACTTCAGACTCCTTTCCGCGCATTTAAAGTCATACATAAATTATTTTTATCAGTATGTGCCCTGACAGGCAAGAAAAGTTCAAAGTAATAAAAAATATTTCCACACTTTTGAACTTTTTCCTTATTTTTGCTACTTACTAATAAACAGCACGTTATCACGCCACCTCTTAGCCAACTTTTGACCATTTCGAATAAGGAGAACCCCGTGAAAAAGAGCAGAGGCATCCTGGCCCTACTTTTTGTCGTCCTGATAATTCCCTTTTATCTCTCTTCCTCCTGTTTCGCCGCCCAAACCCAGCAAATGCGAACCACCCAGGGGCAAACCGCAGCTCCGGCAACCCATAGAGCCTCTCCCCAACGGGCCCGATCGGTGACAAAAGCCACCCCCAAAAGTCTCCTGTGTATCACGAAAATCTCCATCTCTCCCGCCTCTCCCCGCGTCGGTGATAAGGTAACCATCCACGCCACCGTGAAAAACAACGGTCCCAAAACCGTCAAGAACGTCAAGGTTACCTTCTACCTTGGAAGAAAAAACGTCGCCTGGGCTACCTATAACATCAAATCCGGGGCAACCCAGGACTACCAGGGAATCTTTACCCAAAAACAGGCCCCCAGAGCGGGAGACTACGCCATCAAGGTGGTGGTGGACCCCAACCAGACCCTCGAAAGAAGGTTCTATAAATGCAACGCCAAGTCTGTAAAGATCACTATCCAGAAGGCTGTCGCGCGTAGATCAGGGACAACGATCAACAGGGGAAAAATAGCCTCCGGATCAGCCACCCGTCACACCGGCGTCGAATCCAAGGGCCAGGTCGTAGGCAAAGCGACCCCTTCTAAAAACGCAAGGATAAACTCCTCCTCCAGGCCTTCCTCCACAAGAAACATCCATCCCGGAAAGATTACGAATGTTACCGTCAAGATTTATCATCATACCGGAACCGTAACGACCAGGAATCTGCGGACAACCAGCACCTTCGATATCCGCTGGACCCGAAGTGGGATTCTCCCCACACACGTTGACATCTTCCTTCATCCCTATCGCCGGGCCGGTAAGGGCCAGTGCCTGAAACGCAGCGCCTCCAATAATGGTCATTTTACCATTCCAGTTCCCGGCAAGCTCAACGCCAACCAAAAATATATCGTTCTCATTCAGACCCATGACGGGAAGGTTAAGGGAACAAGCCGATCCTTTTCAATCTCTTACAAACCGCCTAAGGTTACGGGGCAATATTCCAGAGCTGCCTCTACCGCCCGCCAGGCCGGAAAGGGAGGGGTCGCAGCCACACCCATCAGTATTCCTCGCGCGGCTGATGTTTCTCCGCACAAAAAGACGTCCAGAGGCCAGCATGTAGCTTTGGATCCAGGCATCGGACCTAACTCGCCCGCTCATGAAAAATCGATCAAAAGTAAGAGCCGACATGTGGCGCTCGACCCAGGGATTGGACCCAACAGGCTGCGGTCAAACTCCGCCGCCGCGAATAAGGCCGTTCAGGAAAAGCTTCACATAAACGATGTCACCACGTACCTGACGATCACGTGGGTTTCACCGAAACAAGGTGACACCTGGATCAACAATAAGACTTATTCCATCAAGTGGGCAACACTTAAATCACCCCTAAAATTGGAAAAAATTCTTCTTAAAAGTGTTGATAAAAACAATAACATCAAAACCGTCCAAACGCTCTATCCCTCCGGGAAGATCACCTCCGCTGGTGGTTTATCGAAAATTACCTACAAGGTTCCGGCGACCATGAAAGGGGGCAGTTACCTTATCCGTCTTAAAATCACTGAAAAGGTCAACGGAAAAACCAAGAGTTATACCAAAGATAGCGGTGTGTTTATGATTTCGTGGGCGGAAAAGATGAAGGTTATAGGGATAGCTCAGATTCCGGATCTCTCAAAGCTTCTGCCGTATGCCAAAGACATGCCGATGATTACTTATTTCGAGTATGACAAAATCGTGACAAAGGGACTCATGCTAAATGTGAAATTCTATTGGAAAGACGGAAAGAAAAATCTGTTTAACGGCTCATGGACTGTTGAGACAAAGGAAAAGGGTACCACAACGTGGCAGAAACATTCCGGAAAAATTGCTGATTTGGTCGGATCTACATCGTTTCATGGTGCTCAGGGTCTGTGTATAGCTGAGTTCTCTGTTTTCAGTAATATGGGCGGCAACACCCCTATCAGACCGACCTCATTTCGATTCTTTCTGACCGATGCTAACGGAATAAAAAGCAATGTGATAACGGGCGCGGTCAACGCGGCAAATCAGGCTCAGACTTTAATATCCCACTCGGGAATACATTTTTTAACACCGCCCCCAATTTTTCAGGGGGATGGAACCTGGCGGATGACAAATCCGCTTAAACCCGGAGAGAAAATCAATATTCAACTGCTACTGGATGTTCCCGCCAACACCAGCAGTATCCCTCTCACAATTGAATTATATCGCACCAATGGAAGCATTTCCCCTGCGGCAAAATTAACCACCACCGTCAAAACCGGTGGCGGCGGGCATGAAATACTGCGCGTCATTCCCTGGAAAATACCGGCAAAATATGAAGGGGAGTTTATCCTAAGGGCCATGTCCTCAAAGTTTGGCAAACCTACTAAGAGTGCCATTTTCCCAATTTCTCAAAATCCTGAAAAACAAAAAAGATTGTACATCATTTCACCGCAGGCGAACAGGGAGGCGCAAATCGGCAGCCAAGTGACGATACAATGGCGAGCTAACGGGTTCAATCCAAAGGCAATTGCAAACATCATTTTTTACTCTGAAAACCACTACTGTCCGGAAAAAGTTGCGGGATTTAGATATAAGTGTTTGAGATAATGAGGGAATAAGCGATAAATAGTTGTTATCGACTTGAAACTTTGATTTGGGTCATAATCCTCAAAAGAGCTCAGGAGGATTGGCCCATGTATACAGGCA
>WGDA01000002.1 GCA_015493505.1 Pseudomonadota bacterium
CCAAAGTCCACGGTTTTGGCCTTAATCTGTGCGATGCCGCCCCCGGAACCGATGGACTGATAGTTCAGTTTCACACCACGAAGCCTTTCATACTTGTAGGCCCACTGGGCGTAAACGGGGTACGGAAAGGTTGCCCCAGCCCCGTTGATGGCCATGCCATAACCGGCGTGCGCCGCGACAACCATAAAGGCCGTCATTAAGAGGGCCGATAAAAACTTCTTCATTGCTTACTCCTTCTTCGAACTTGGGTTTGTCCCATTTTTGTTCATGTCTGTTAGGATTGTGTTAGGATCCGGTTAGATTCCAGCAAAATCATCCACTTAGTACCTGAATTTCATGTCGACCTGAAGGCGATCGAAGTCCTTGGAATGATGAAGGCGCCGGTCATTGAGGAAATAGGTAGCCGCCAGCTTCCAGTTCTTGGCAAGCTGAAACCCTGCGCTAAACTTGTGCCCCTTGCCATCCGTGCCGCCACCGATGAAATCGGAATCGCAAAAGGCGCCGACTGTGGCATCGGGCTCCACGCGGCGGTAATTATAATTGAACTCCCAGGAGTGCTTTTTCTTACATTTCCCCACCTTAAAGCCGATCAGCCAGCCATCGTCACCGGGATCCGTGTTATAGACATAATCTCCGTAAACCGCCACGGGAATCTTTCTGAACTTCGTCCCCACCTGGGCGAAGGCCTCCACAAGTTTGTAGTCATAGATGTAGTTCCCATCCGCGTCCAACGTGTTGCCGAACCCGTATTTTCCAATGGTAAAAAAGGCCGGCTGACCTTTCGTGTGGATATATCCAAAATACCCGGCACCCGCGGTGACCTTGAACTTGCCAAGAACCGGCTTGACCCCCACCTGGCCTCCGATAACCCCTGAATCCGTGTTTTTCCAGCGCGACCTGACCCAAAATCCTCCGACATTGATAAAGGGGTTGATATTGCCAAGGCTTGCCTGAAACGTTACAGCTCCCCCCTCAGGGTTCAGGTCGTCATCCCAGATCAGAGAGCTCGACTTCACCATCAGAAACGGGTTCTTCATCTTTCCCAGGAAGAGATGCCCCCTGTTCCCGCGGCTATTGGCAAAAACGGGATGCCAGTCCACATAGGCCCGGTCAAGCCAGATATGCTTGCTGGAGAAACTCCCCGTCAGGGTCTGGTTGGTCGACGTGGGATCCTGTGAACCGCTGGCCAGCCGGATGTGAAAATCGTTGGTATTGTTCACCTTTGCGGTAAGGCCGATCCGGGCGCGAATCCGATTTCGGTTAACGCTGTCCTTGCCCTGAAGCTTGATATACTCATACCGGTACCGGAAATCGCCATGCAGCTTTATTTTTGATACCCATTCGGGAATTTTCGTGGCCGAGGATAGGGTCTTTTTCTGGTTACTCACCTCAACCTCAACGTTCTTCTGCTGTGACTCAAGCTGGTTGAGCCGGTTTTTCAGTTGGTTGATTGTCTGGCTCTGCTGTTCGATCATCTTTTTCAATTGCTCGATTTGTGCCCGCGTTGTGGTATCCGAGGCATGGCCAATCCCCATCAGGATGAAAGCCCCGACACACAACCCTGCACACAGGGTTCTTATCCAACTCTTCATACAATTTTCCTCCTTTGATACATTTAAAATTCGCTGTCTCTATCGCGGAATCTCTCTGAATTTCCTTCTTCACCCCCTTTCTTTTTCCGTTGGGAGAAAGCATAGGGAGGAGAAATTAGAAAATGGTGAGGGAATTGTGAAAAGCCGATTAGATTACGATAAGAATTTAATAATCATCGATAAACCTCCGGCTAAGCCGGAGAGACTATCAGGGTTTGACAATTCCTGGAAAATGAGAAAGCCTCCTGTAAGTGAACCGCTCAAAGCACACTTGGAGGAGGCTTTCAATGAAGAATAACCAGAGCTTAAGTCACACAGTATGGGATTGCAAGTATCATCTGGTATGGATTCCAAAGTATCGGAAAAAGGCGTTGTATGGTAGCCTGCAGAAATACATGGGTGAGGCATTCAGGGAACTGGCCAGTCAGCGGGAGTGCCGGATACACGAGGGGCACCTGATGGGGGATCATGTTCACATGCTGATATCGATACCCCCAAAATATTCGGTTTCGCAGGTTGTGGGATACATCAAGGGCAAGAGTGCCATACATATAGCGCGGGCGTATATGGGGAGGCGTCGCAATTTTCGAGGGCAGAGTTTTTGGGCTCGGGGTTACTATGCATCGACGGTAGGTCGGGATGAGGAGACGGTACGGGAATACATCCGGAACCAGGAGCAATTCGACAAACGGATAGATCAACTGAGTCTGTTTAGGAATCAGCCACCTTCAGGCGGCCCACAATAAATAACCGCTTTGAGCGGTTCACAATCCAATCCTCCGGCTTTGCCGGAGGTCACTGAAATTTTTTGCTTTTCTATGCGGGATGCAGGATTGGTCTGGCGGGCGATCTCCCGGCAGGCGCGGAAAAAGCCGTGCATCCGCTTCCGGTAGGGTCCGAGTTCCGTTTCTGCCTCGCGCCTTTTCAGGCGCTTCCAAGCCTTGAAAAACCTGGTCATTTGACGCTGATAGTGCTCCATCTCATGCCTCCTCTTTGGGTTAAAGTTACGGGGTTAAAATTCCCTACATCTTTCCGTTATCAATCAACACACTGACAACGTAGGGTAAGGGGAGATTCTTGTAGATAAACCTGATTCCAGATGGTATCAGAAGGCCCAGGCCCTCAAGGGAGATATTTTCGTCTATCTTCTTCCCGGTTTTCGCATCTTTACCAGTCACATGAACGCCGTTGTAAATAAGCTGAAAAGTTTTTCCATTTTTGGAAACCGCGAACTGGACGAAATAGGTAAAAACAGGATTTCCCAGTTTTTTCTTAGCCCTTTCAATCATTTCCCTGGTAAGAAGCGTTTCCATGAATGTGATGCCGGCAAACTTGTCAATGTCGATCTTTCCTCTGAATTCCACGATTTGGCGATTCTGCGTGTCCTTGAAGGCCTTCCATTCCTTTTTGCCGAAATATTTATAACCGTTAAACGCGTCCCCTACCGTCACGGACGGATCAATGTTCAGCGTGCCGTTTCTGACCGCATCCACCGGACCTGCGCTGCACCCACAAATGTTCATGATTAAAACGACTGCGATCAAAGACAGTCCTGCTTTTGGAAAACGACCTCTCATAGTTTACCTCCTTTGAAACAATTCATCCGTTAACACCATTTAAAACCCAAATACTTCCCTGCCTGTTTTCCTCTTTACACTTCCATACTCCACCTCCTTTCGTTTGAGTTGAAATGGAACTGTCCCTTCCTACGCGGTGGAAATGAGCGCGGAGAGGGGGCAAGAATAAAATCTATTTTCTGTAATCCGTGTAATCTGCGAAATCTGCGGATTCGATTCGCCTGGCTGTGGTGACGGAAAAAATTAAAGATGTTTAAGGAATTTCAAGGGCCAATAAAAAAGGGGGCGAAAGCCCCCTTTTTTATTGGTGTTGCCTTGTGCTTTTAATCAGAAAGAAAACAAAACGGAAATCGGATACACCTCTTCCTCAGATCTTATACGATATCTGAGAAACGATTGCAAAGGAAATTTTCCCCGCTCACCACTCCTACGGGTTTCGGCCGCTGAAAACCCTCTTTTGGCGGAAATTTTTCATGGAGAAGAACGGCATCCCTGTACCCTACGGGTTTAACCCGTCAAAAACCCTCACTTTTGAGGCACTTTTTTTGTGAATGGCAGTATTTTTTTGTGAATGGTAGGGGTGAAGGCGTCCGGCTAAGAAAAATGGAATTTCAAGGGTCTATACAATTATGCTCACTTGCCACTTTGTTGCACCGACATGTCAGCTTCTTCCTCATATTTTTTCTGTGTTCTATGATCTGTTTCTTGCCCCAATCTTTTTCTTTCTCTAATCGGCTTAACATAATTTCCAGCTTCAAACTTATGCTTTTTTTGTCCCTTTCCTGAATTTCCCTGTAAAGATCTTTTTTCGTCCCAGGCATGTGGTTGCTGACCTGAGAGTTTCTGCTTCGCGTCACCAGGCACAGGTTCCCGAAATTGTTTACGATATCATTATCATCTTCCAACTTATTTCCATCTATCGGATTTCTCGGGTAAAAATGTTCCACCGAGCTTCTGAAAGTGAACTCAAAATTGTTTTTTATTTTCTCATCTAATCCTTCTAAGTTATCCCAATCTTTCCACAACAGATAGTCCAGATAGTTAAAAATAAAGTTTTCCACATCCGTTCCCTGGTTCAATCTGCCTTCATCTATTTCCGGGCAATCCTGCCGTTTCCACCCGTTCTTTTTCATCTCTTTTATGATGGATTCATACTCATCAGGTGTTTTGGCCAGAAACCGACAGCAAAGGAAGGCGTCCGCGAGGAATTCCAGAAACTCGCGGTACTGTTTGGGATCAACAATATTTTCCCCTTCTTCTGTATTTTTACTTTCTTTTAGTTTTTCTCTCAGAAACCTTAACGTGGCAAAAAGCCAGTATTTGTAAGTCCGGGCGGGAAAGGAGACATGAAACATGGAAAGGAGCATCAGGAGTTTTTTGTTGATCCCATTATCGTCTTCTTCCTGGCCAAACGTGTTAACATAATAGTAAGAACTTTTCTCCCCTTTCTTCGGTTTCTTGAGGCTCCACCCGTCTTTGTTGTTCGTGTATTCCCGCTTGAGGATATACTGATCAAAGAGAAACCGCAGCCTCAAAAGCTCACAGGCGAATTTCTTAACAAAAGCTTTAGCTTTAGCTTTAGCCTTAGCCTCATCCCCATCGTTTTTCAAGTACTGGCTAAAGATATCCAACAACTTCTTGTCATCCAGGGGGATCTTTTCGTTCTTGTTGCTTTCGGGTTCAATAACCTTCAAAACATGGAGGAGAAAATTGGGAAAGTCGATGGGGGATATAAACCTGTCCGGTTTTTCCTGGCCACTTTTCCCCTCCGTATCGCCGCCGAAATCCTTTCCGGAAGGTTTGATGATATCCTCGATGGTCAGTTCCTTCTTCGGTGGTAGTTCCTTATCACCGTCATCGCTGTCCTTATTTTTTTCAACGAGCAGTTTTTTAATGTCATCAAACTTTCCGGGCTTGAACTTATTCCAATTATCTCCAAAAATATTATTCCTTTCTTCGCTGGTAAAGCCAAATTGGACGTAGCGATTCATATCCGAGCAGGCTTCCCATATTCTGTTGAAAGCCCTCTTTTCTTTTTTATCTTTTTCACCATTTTCACCATTTTTAAGCTCTTTAACCATCCACGCCTTCAGGATTTCATGTTTCTCCAGCTGCTCGCCTCGGCTGTTCATGATTTCAAAATAACGGTTGAGATCCGTGTCATCGGGCACGGGAACCCGTATCATAATGACATGGTCCAGGAGATACTCGGTAAAGGCGTTAATGTCCGTTCCAGGCTTTTTCAGTTCCTTTTCTATAATTTTGTAAGCCCCGGTGATGTCCACGTTGAGTTCCTTCTCCGGCCACTCGCCTTCTTTGGACTCGAATACAACATCCAGAGTCCTGTCGGATATATCACGGCTTTCAAAGTCCAGGGTATCACGCTTGAATTCTTGATCTATTTCCTGGCCAAATTCGTTTTTAAGGACACACAAAAGAATAAAGAGAGCCGTCAGCCTCTGCTGACCGTCTATGGTTTCATAGACAGTTTTGCCGTTTTCAGTCTTTTCATGCACGACGAGGATTCCGAGATAATAATTTTTTTCATTGCCTTCTTCTTGCGCGTGGGCAATGTCTTCCACCAACTGGATGATCTGGGGCTCCTCCCACGAGAAATTTCGCTGATAAATCGGAACGCGGGAGCCAATTGCTTAGTCCCCAGATATAGAGGCAGCAAGGGAGAGGAAAGCAGGGGAAAAAAGTTTACCCCAAGCGTGGCATGTAACGATGGGACATTTGAGGGAGTTATGGGGGCAGAAAGGGGAAAAACACCCCAGAGAGGGAAGAAAGG
>WGDA01000003.1 GCA_015493505.1 Pseudomonadota bacterium
GTCTACACGTTGAACCGGAAGGTGATGACGTCACCGTCTTTGACGGGATACTCCTTTCCCTCCAGACGGAGCAGGCCTTTCTGGCGGGCTTCGGGAATTCCCCCCACGTTCATGAGGTCCTCGAAGGCGATGACCTCCGCTTTGATAAATCCACGTTCGAAATCAGAATGAATTACCCCGGCGGCCTTGGCGGCGGGAAGCTCCTCCGGAATCGTCCATGCCTTCACCTCGTCCTTCCCCACGGTGAAGAACGAGATTCTTCCCAGTTTTCGGTAACATAGATGGATCAGCCGGTTCATGGCGCTTTCCGCTATCCCCAAGTCTTCCAGGAACGCCGCCGCGTCATCCGCTGAGAGTTGCGCAATCTCCATCTCTATCTTGGCGGCCACGGTGAACAGGCTTTCCCTCAGGAACGGGTACGCGGCCTCGATCTCGGAGCTGAGTTTCCCGATCTCCGGAGACCCCAACTGGTCTTCATGCACGTTCAACGCCACGATCATGGGGCGCATGGTCAAAAAATCGAATCCCTTCAGGCGCTGCCGTTCCATGGGGGTGAAATCAAGCTGGTTCAGAAAAGTCTCTGACTCCAGGGATTCCTGACAGCGTTCGAGCAGGGATAGCTCTTCCTTGACAGGCAGCCCCCGCTTCAGGTCTTTGCGGAGGCGCTCGAGGCGTTTCTCAACGATGGAAAGGTCTGACAGGATCAGGTCCGTGTGGAAGCGCTCCACATCCCGAAGAGGGTCCACCTTGCCCAGCGGGTGCGGGAAGACACTGTCCGGAAAGACCCGAACCACGTGAACGAAGGCGTCGATCTTTCCAATGGATTTCAGAAACGCGCCATCCATCTCACCCTTTTCTCCGTCCTTGACGATTCCGGCGAAATCGAGATATTCCATTTCAGCGTAGGTGGTCTTTTTGGGCTGGTACATTTCGGACAGGCGGGTGACCCGTTCATCCATGACCTTCACGACCTTGATGTCGGGGCCTTGCCTCCCCGCCTTGTGGTCTTCCGAAGACGCCCCCGTCAGGGCGTCGAACAGGGTTGTCTTGCCGCTCAGGGGCAGGCCAATGATTCCAATTCTCATACCCCCTCTCTATCCCAAAAATATCCTGAATTCAAGGGGCATGGCGCCAAAAGGATTGCCTACGATCCCCATCTTTACGCGAATCATTCGGTGGTCCGCGAAAATTTTTTCTTGACATGTAAAAATTATAATGGTAGAACCATTAAAACGCTTAAAAAGGAGGAAGGACAGGTGGCGGGGAGACCCGCGCCGATGGTCCGGATGGGTGAGATGGCGGATAAAAGCTACGATGTGGTGATTGTGGGGGGCGGCGTCATGGGCTGCGCCTGCGCCTACTTCCTGAAACAGGCGGATGAAACCATCCAGGTGGCAGTAGTCGAGAAGGACCCCTCATACACCTACGCGTCCAGCACCCTTTCCATGGCAAACGTCCGGATACAGTTCAGCCTGAAGGAAAATATCGAGATTTCCCTGTACGCCTTCGAATTTTTTGACCGGTTTCAGGAAGAGATGGCCGTGGACGGAGACGCGCCGGACCTGAGTTTCCAGAGGGAAGGGAATCTTTTTATAGCCGATGAGGCAGGGCGTCCCGCTGCCGAAGAGGCGCTGGCGCTTCAGAAATCGCTGGGATGCCGCGTGGACTGGTGGACCCCAGAGGAGATTCGGGCTCACTACCCCCTGTATCGCCCGGAAGAATTCGCGGGGGGGACCTTTGGGCCGGATGACGGGTATATCGACGCGTACTCCATGCTCATGGGGTTCAGAAAGAAGGCCAGGGTTTTAGGCGCGGAGTTTGTCCAGGACGAGGTAACGCAGGTCGAGGTGGATGACCGGCGTGTCGTTGGCGTGCGGCTCGCTTCTGGTGAGCGCCTGCGGGCGGGCGCCGTGGTCAATTGCGCGGGGGCGTGGGCGGCCGAGGTTGCCTCGACAGCGGGGATACATCTTCCCATTGAACCGGTCAAGCGCCAGATCTACGCCCTGAAGACCGGCGTCAAGTTCGACGCGCCGTTGCCCTTGACAGTCCTCCCCTCCGGGCTCTATTTTCGGACGGAAACGGGAAACCTCATTCTGGTGGGAAAGTCCCTGGATGAGGACCCGGTGGGGTTCGACTTTACCTGGGAGAGAAGACGGTTTGAAAGGCTGCTCTGGCCGGAACTGGCCGACTTTGTTCCCGCCTTCGACGCGGTCAAAGTGGTTCGGGGATGGGCGGGGCTTTACGCGGTCAACCGGATGGATGACAATGCGGTCCTGGGTGAGTGGCCTGAGGTGAAGGGGTTTTATCTGGCGAATGGCTTTTCGGGCCACGGCCTGCAACAGGGTCCCGCGGTGGGCCGGTATATCTCTGAATTGATTCTGCAACGGCCGCCCACATTGGATCTTTCCATCTTTGGGCCGGAGCGCGTGCTGGAAAACCGTCCGTTGAGCGAAAGCGGGATCGTGTAGGAAATGATGCATTCGCAAGTGATCAAAATTAGAAGGCAAGGTTTTTTACAGAGCCGTCAAAGGTGAATATAAGAATGTCTGAAGCAACCACCCAACAGGTCACGGCGTCCCTTCCCGAGGGCCGCTATTTTTTCTCCGGCAACGAGGCGGTGGCGGAGGGGGCGTTATCGGCTGGGTGCCGGTTCTACGGGGGCTATCCCATCACGCCGTCCAGCGAGATTATGGAGCGGATGGCGGCGCGCCTTCCGGAGCGAGGGGGCGTGTTCATCCAGATGGAGGATGAGATTGCCTCCATCGCGTCAGTCATCGGTGCCTCCTGGGCGGGTGCCAAGGCCATGACCGCCACTTCCGGTCCCGGGATCAGCCTCATGCAGGAAGGAATCGGCTACGCCGTTTTTACTGAAACCCCGTGTGTCATTGTGGACATTCAGCGGGCGGGCCCCTCCACGGGCCAGGCCACCAAGGTGGGCAGCGGGGACATCATGCAGGCCAAGTGGGGGTCTCATGGGGACGCCCTTCCCATCGCCCTGTCTCCCTGGTCCGTACAGGAGATGTTTGACCTGACTCTCCAGGCGTTTAACCTGGCAGAGCGGTTTCGCGTTCCGGTGTACCTGATGGGGGAGGAGGCCACCGCCCATCTGCGGGAGGGCATCCGGGTTCCCGAACGGGTGGAGGTGGTTGAACGAAACCGGGGCCCGGGAGACCCCTTTGGCACCGACGAGCCGGACGGCGTGCCTCCCATGCCGGCCTTTGGGGATGGACAGAAGCTGCTGGTGACCGGCTCCACCCATGACCGGAGGGGGTTTCGCAAAACGGATGATCCGGAGACCCATCGGGTTCTCGTGGAGCGGCTTCATAAAAAGATTCTCAATCACGCGGCGGAGATTATCCAGATGGAAGCCTATCACCTTGAGGACGCCCGTGTCGGGATTGTCGCCTATGGGTTTACCGCCCGCAGCGCCCTGTTCGCGGTGAACAGGCTGCGAAAGGAAGGCTTGCCCGTTGGCCTTCTCCGCCTGAAGACCCTCTGGCCCTTCCCTTACGAGACTGTCGAGGCCCTGACCGGCTCCCTCGCCCACTGCCTGACCTTCGAAATGAACATGGGGCAGGTCTCCGGAGAGATTCAGAAGGTCTGCCGGTGCCCGCTGAGTGTGACCACACAGGTCAATGGCACCATCATTTCTCCGCTCACTATCGAGCGGAAGATTCGGGAGGTTTTATCATGACCCGGGCGCTTGAGGGATATATCCGGCCGGAGATTACCGGCACGCCGTTCTGCCCCGGCTGCGGGCATGGCAGCCTTATGGGCACCATCCTGCGGGCCATCGAGGACCTCGGCTGGGACATGGACGACATGCTTTTTGTCTCCGGCATCGGGTGCGCCGGCTGGATCCCCAGCCCCCATTTCAATGCCGATACCCTGCATACCCTTCACGGGCGGGCCATCGCCTTTGCCACGGGCGCGAAGCTGGTTAACCCCGATCTCAGGGTCATGGTCATCGGGGGAGACGGAGACCTCACCTCCATCGGGGGCAACCACCTGATACACGCCGCCCGCCGGAACATCGACCTGACCGTCATCTGCGCCAACAACATGATTTACGGCATGACGGGAGGCCAGGCGGCATCCACGACGCCGGTAGGTTGTTTCAGCTCCACCACCCCTCAGGGGAACCCTTATCCCCCCTTTGATCTCTGCAAGCTCCTGGAGGGGGCCGGCGCCCGTTACGTGGCACGGTTTGCCATTACCCAGCCCCTGGAGCTCCGGGAGGCCATCAAAAAGGCCCTGACGTTGACCGGTTTTACCTTTGTGGAGGCTGTTTCCCCCTGTCCCACTCAGTTCGGTCGCCGGAACAGGATCGATCAGGCGACGGGAATGATTCGCTATCTTCAGGAGCACTGCCTGCCGAAGGAAGAGGCGACCGGCAGCGAGGGGCCTGACAAAATCATCACGGGAGAATTTGTCGGTGCGTGAGATTATTCAGATTCGGTTGGCGGGGTTTGGTGGTCAGGGCGTCGTCCTTGCCGGGATGCTGCTGGCCGCGGCGGGGGTCAAAGAGGGCCTGGAAGTGGCGAATTCAAATTCGTACGGGGCCCAGGCGCGGGGAAGCGCCTGCAAGGCGGAAGTGGTTCTGGGGAAACGCCCCATCATCTTCCCGCATGTTCTGACCTCCGATATCCTCATCGCCTTTTCGCATGAGGCGTATGGCCTCTTCCTGCCAGACATGGCTCCGGAGGGAACGATCCTGTACGACCCCTATCACGTAAGCCCGGGGGAAACGGGGCACGCCTACGTCGAGGTGCCTGCCACGCAGACGGCCCTGGATACCTTCGGGACCCCCCAGTCCGCCAACATCGTCATGCTGGGCGCCCTGACGGAACTGCCGGAGACCATCTCCGGGAAGAGCATGACCGAAGCCGTTCGCGAGAACTCCCCCCGCCGGTTTCTGGAGGCCAACCTGAAGGCCCTGGCGCTTGGCATTGCCCTGATGAAAAACCGGAAAGGAAGTGACTGATGGCCGTCGTTGGCAGAACCTTCAGACCCCGCGTCAATCATGAACGGTGCAATACCTGCAGCGTCTGCACCGAACAGTGCCCCGCCTACGTGGACCCGGGATTCCGGGATGCCACCGAGAGTGTGCGGGGCCAGGTCTTCGCGTCCTTTGCCGTTTCTCCGCCGGCGCAGGCCACCCCCATCGAGGCGTCTCCGCCCCCCTGCCAGGTCACGTGCCCCATCCACCAGGATGTCCGGGGCTACCTCAAGGCCGTGGCCGAGGAGAGATTCAGAGATGCCGTGACGCTGATTCGCGAGACCAATCCGCTTCCCCTCGTCTGCGGCACCATCTGCCCCCATCCCTGCGAACGTGAATGCCTTTGCGGGACGTTCGATGACCCGGTCGGGATCCGGGCCGTCAAGCGTTTCGCCGCCCTCTACGAGAAGCGGGAAGGGATGCGCCCGGAGGTTCCCCCGCCCGTGCCTGGAAAGAAAGTTGCCATCATCGGGTCCGGCCCCGCGGGGATCGCCGCCGCCTACACCCTGATACGACGGGGCGTCACGCCTGTCGTTTTTGAAAAGACCTCAAGGCTGGGAGGAATGCTGGCGTGGGCCATTCCCACATTCCGCCTTCCCCGGGAGATCCTCGATTATGAGCTCGAAGTTCTCAGGGAGATGGGCGTGCGTTTCAGGACGGGTCAGGCCCTGGGAGAAACCCTCACGCTTTCCTCTCTGAGAAGCGAGGGGTATGCCGCCATCCTTCTGACGGTTGGCGCCACGAGGGGCCGTAAGGTCAGCCTGGAAGGGGAAGCGGCCTTTCCCGCGCATCTGGACTGCCTGGACGCACTCTTTGCCGTGCACCGGGGAGAGGCGCCGGATTTGGGAAGCGCCGTGGCCGTTATCGGCGGGGGAAACGCCGCCATCGACACGGCCAGGGTTCTCAAGCGGGAGGGCGTTTCCGAGGTTACCGTGATCTACCGGCGCCCCGAAGATCAGATGCCGGCTGACCCGGAAGAGGTTCAGGCGGCGAAAGGGGAGGGGGTGCGATTTCGCTTTTCAGCCCTGCCTACCCGCCTGTCCAGGGAAAATGAAACCTGGCGCCTGAGCGGGTTTGAGACCCGTTCCCAGGGAAGGGGCGCGCCGGTGGAAATGGTCAAAGATCGCTCTTTTGCGATTTCGGTCACGGGCCTGGTCTCCGCCATCAGCCAGGTTCCGGAGAGTGCGTGGGCGGAAGGTGAGGGCATCGCCGTCCATTCCGATGGGACCCTCCAGGTGGACGAGGCGATGCGAACCTCTCGGGAAGGGGTTTACGCGGCGGGAGATGCCGTCACCGGCCCCAGCACCGTGGTGGAGGCGATGGCCAGTGGCGCCATGGCGGCCGAACACATCCTGAAGTCCCTGACTGGAGGTGCCAAGTCATGAAAGGCTATCCCGTCTGCCGGGCCGAGAAAACACCCCGGGGCCTGTCTGCTTCAACCTTCGAAGGGAGCTCCTGGTCGGAACTGGAAGCCGCCGCTGTCCGGGAGGCGCGGCGATGCCTGGGCTCCTTCTTCTGCGACGCCTGCGACCTCTGCCTCCTCTTATGCCCAGACCTCTGCATCACGCGGGACGCATCGGGACATATCACCATCGACCTCGATTACTGTAAAGGGTGCGGCGTCTGTGCCGCCATCTGTCCCAAGGGCGCCATTGAGATGATCCCGGAGAAAGAGGTTTCCTGAAAAGTCGTGTCACGGTTTGCCGGCCAGCAAATGCCTTGACGCTTAAAAATTAGAATGGTAAGACCATCAATATGAGTGGGGGAATCATCTCTCCACGGGTGGTATAAACGAGTATTTTCTGGAGCGCAAAGATGCCCATGTTCAAGCCTGCCAAACAGAACCGGATCTTTGAAGACGTCGTGGAACAGATTCAGGACGCGATTTTGTCTGGTCAGGTAAAGCCCGGGGAGACCCTGCCGTCAGAGCGTGAGTTGAGAGAGGTTTTCAAGGTCAGCCGCGGAACCATCCGGGAAGCATTGCGGGTTCTGGAACAGAAGGGGCTGATAGAGATCAAACTCGGCGTGGGAGGGGGCGCGATTGTCAAGGAGGCCTCTGTCGATGTCCTGGCCGAAAGCCTGGACCTGCTGATTCGCCACCGTAAGGTATCGATGGAGCATTTGGCGGAGTTCCGGATCGGCGTGGAAGGGGATATCGTGGCGATGGCCGTCGAGCGCGCCACGCCACAGGACATAGAAGAACTGGAACGAATTACGAAAATGGCCCAGTCTTACTGTGACAAGGGGCCAGATTACGTGCGCCAGTTCCTCGAGGCCGATATGCAGTTTCACCTGACCCTGTCCCGGATCACGAAAAACCCTATGTATGACGCCATTGGCCGGATCATCCATGAAAATATCCTTTCCTATTACAAAGATTTTATCGAACGCAAGGGTATCAAGCTGAAGGAAAACTGCGACGATCTTGCCAGGCTTGTGGCGGCGATGAAGGCGAAAAGGCCCGAAGAGGCACGCACCGTCCTCAAAGAGCACATCACGAGGTATGCATCTATCTTCGAGGAAAAGAAGGACCAGTAGGGTGCCCCGAAGGATTGAAAGACACCCGATCCTCTCCATTCCTGAAAAGCGGGAAGTGATGTTTGCCTGGAATGGGCAGACGCTGAAAGGTTACGAAGGGGAAACCCTCGCGGCGGCCCTCTTCGCGAACGGGGTTCATATTTTCGGGCATCACTTCAAGGATGGAAGCCCCCAGGGCATTTTCTGCGCCAACGGGCAGTGCTCCCAGTGCCTGGTCATCGCGGACGGGCTTCCCGTCAAGGCGTGCATGACCCCTCTGAAGGAAGGGATGGTGGTTGAGAGCGTGGAAGGATTCCCCGCCCTTCCCGAGGATGATGCCGCCGTGAGTCCGCATCCTTCACCCATCCGGGAAGTGGATGTCCTGATTATCGGTGCCGGTCCCGCGGGCCTTTCCGCGGCCATTGAGTTGGGGAAACTGGGTATCGATACCCTCCTGGTGGACGATAAGGACCGGCTGGGCGGGAAACTGATCCTGCAGACCCACAAATTTTTTGGCTCCGTGGAGGATTCCCACGCGGGGGTGAGGGGGTACAGGATCGCGGATCTTCTCGCGGAGGAGCTGGCGCGATATCCGTCGGTGCGGGTGTGGCTGAATACCACCGCCGTGGGGGTGTTTGCCGATGGGGTTGTCGGGGCCGTGAAGGGAAAGGGTTACCGGAGGATTCGCCCCCGAAAGCTTCTTGTCGCCATGGGGGCTCGCGAAAGGATGCTGGCCTTCCCGGGCAATACGCTGCTGGGGGTTTTTGGCGCCGGGGCGTTTCAGACCCTTGTGAACCGGGATCTGGTCAGGCCATCCTCCAGGGTTTTTATCGTGGGGGGCGGCAACGTGGGGCTGATCGCCGGCTATCACGCCCTCCAGGCGGGAATCGAGGCCGCGGGCCTGGTCGAGGCGTTACCCCAGGTGGGGGGATACAAGGTTCACGCCGACAAATTGAAACGCCTGGGCGTTCCCATCTTCACGCGCCACACGGTGGTCTCCGCCAACGGGGACGACCACGTGGAATCTGTCACCATCGCCGCCCTCGATGAGAACTGGCGGATTGTTCCCGGTTCTTACAAGACCTTTGCCGTGGATACCCTCCTGATCGCGGTTGGCCTGGTGGAAGTCAACGAGTTTTACAGGAAGGCGGAGGCGTGCGGGATGGATGTCTTTGTGGCGGGAGACGCCCAGGAAATCGGGGAGGCGACGGCGGCCATGTTCGCCGGGAAGGTGACGGGATTTAAAATCGCCAAATCCCTGGGGCGGTTTGAGGAGGAGATCCCAAGGGCATGGGAGACAAAGGCCGAGATTTTGAAATCGAAACCCGGTCCCGTTTGGAAACGCCCCGCGCCGGAAAAGTCGGAAGGGGTCTTTCCCGTGTTTCACTGCGTTCAGGAAATCCCCTGCAACCCCTGCGCCTCCGTCTGCCCGGAACACGCGATTGAAATGGACGGCGACGAACTGCTGGGGCTTCCCCGCCTGGTCGAGGGAGGACGGTGCGTGGGGTGCCTCTCCTGCGTGGCGGTCTGTCCGGGCCTGGCCATTTCTCTTGTTGATTTCAGGAAGGATTCCCGGAACCCGACAGTCACGCTTCCCTACGAGGTCTGGCGTGAGAACGTCGCGCCGGGGCAGACGATCGAAGTGACGGATATGGAGGGGAATACCCTGGGCCGGTATCCGGTCAGACGGGTAACCGCCCTGAAGAAGAAATTTCCGGGAACCCTGCTGGTACAGGTGGAGATGGACGGGGAGCTGGCGAAACGGGCTGCCGGAATCCGGCTCCAGAAAGAATCAGCCGCGGAGAAACCGGGGGACGGGGAGGCGATTCCGGACGAGGCCATCATCTGCCGGTGCGAAAGGGTGACGGCGGGGGAGCTTCGCGCGCATATCCGGCAGGGGGTCCGGGACATGAACCAGTTGAAGGCTTTGACGCGGGCCGGAATGGGGGCGTGTGGCTCCAAGACTTGCAGGCCCCTGCTCTGGCAGTTGTTCCGGGAGGAAGGCGTCGACCTGAAGGAGGTGACGGACCTGGTGGACCGCCCCCTCTTCGTGGAGGTTCCCCTTGGATCGTTCGCCGGCGCGTGGGGAGACGAATCGGATGACTGAGACCTACGACGCCATCGTGGTTGGGGCGGGCTCTGTGGGGGTTCCCACGGCGATGGCGCTTGCCGCACAAGGGGTGAGGACCCTCGTGATCGATCGGCATGTCTCTCCCGGTCAGGGTGAAAACAAGCACGCCCTGGGAGGAACCCGGGCCACGCATTCCGTCCCCGGAAAGATTCTCGTGTGCCTTCGGTCCCTCGAAATCTTTTCCACCTGGGAAGAGACCTACGGCGACCCAATCGACTGGGTCAAGGGGGGATACCTGTTCCCCGCGTATGGCGCGGAGGAGGAGAAGGTCTTGAAGGAGATTCTCCCCGTCCAGAGGCAATCTGGCCTCAATATCGATTACATAAGCCCTGAGGAAGTTCAGGAGATACTGCCGGGCATTCGCGCGGAGGGCCTGCGCGGGGGGAGCTATTCCCCGGATGACGGAAACGCCTCGCCCCTGCTGGCCATTAACGCGTTCTACCGCCGGGCGGTGGCGGAGGGGGCCGTGTTTCACTTTGGGGAGCGGGTGACGGCCATCCTGACACGGGACGACAGGGTCGAGGGGGTTGCCACAGAACGGGGAAAATACCATGCCCCGGTCGTGATAGACACCGCGGGTCCCTTTTCACCGTCTCTGTGCGCCAACCTGGGAGAGGAACTGCCCATCCTTCCGGAGCTGCACGAAGCCGGCATCACGGAACCGGTCCGGCCCTTTTTCAAATGCCTGGTGGTAGATTTGCGGTCGGGGCCTGGTTCAAAGAATGATTATTTCTGCCAGAACAACCGGGGGCAGGTGATATTTTCCCTCGCGCCGGATCCCCCGGAAATCGGGTTGAACAAACGGAGCACCTCTTCATTCCTTCCCCTCGTGAGCGCCCGGATGGTTGATATGATGCCGCGACTGAAAAATCTCCGGGTGCGCCGAACGTGGCGCGGGATCTATCCCGTAAGTCCGGATGGCGCCCCCATCGTGGGATGGGACCAAAAGGTGGAAGGCTTGCTCCACGCGACCGCCATGTGCGGCCAGGGGTTCATGCTGGGGCCCGGGATGGGTGAACTGCTCTCCCGGATGGTGACCGGCAAAACGACGGAGAGAGACGCTGTGATTCTGAAGGAATTTTCTCCCCGCCGCCGATTTGAAAGCCACGAGGCGCTGAAGTAGATGGGTAAAGATGTGGGATTGTTTGGTTTTCTTGACAAAGGGGAGAAACCCTTTGAAATACCCGCATTCTCGGATATGAAAACAGGAAAACAGGGGTTCCAAAATTCCCGGCACGGTATACTGCCGGCATTTCAAGGCTAAAAAAAGGAGGAAACGCATCAAATGCCACTCAAGGACAAAAAAATCGGGGTGATCGGGTCCGGGAACATGGGTGAAGCCCTGATCGGCGGGCTGGTCAATTCCAAATCTTCCGTCCCGGACGACATCATCTGTTCAGATGTCAGGAAAAACAAGCTGAAAAAAATCAGAGAAACATACGGGATAAGAACAACCACGAGCAACGCGGACGTCATCAAGCGTTCGGAGGTTATTGTCTATGCCGTCAAGCCGCAAATCATCAAGTCCATTTTCGAGGAGACGGCACCCTACCTGGACATGAGCAAGCTGGTCATCTCCATCGCGGCGGGGGTTTCCATCCCTTTTATCGAGGAGGCCTTTAAGAAGGAGGTCCGGGTGATCCGCGTGATGCCCAATATCGCGGCGTTTGTCCGGGAGGCCGCCACGGCCATCGCCTCCGGGACCCACGCGGAAAAAAATGATATCCGGATCGCGCAGTCCATCTTCAACTCCGTGGGAAAGACGGTGGTGGTTGAGGAGGACCTGATGGACGCGGTCACGGGGCTCAGCGGCAGCGGGCCGGCGTTTGTCTTTTCCTTCATCGAGGCCCTGGTCGAGGGAGGGGTGTACATGGGGCTTTCCCACGACACGGCAATCTCGCTGGCGATTCAGACGGTCTATGGTGCCGCAAAGATGGCATTGACCACCCAGCAGCACCCTGCGGTGTTGAGGGACAAGGTGACCTCTCCCGGGGGAACCTCCAGTCACGGCCTGGCGGAGTTGGAAAAGCACGGCTTCAAATTTACCGTGATCCGCGCCGTGGAGCAGGCCACCATGCGGTCAAAAGAACTGGGGAAAAGAAAATAAGGGAGACCCAGGACGTAGAATGGAAAAGGGGGTGAGCACGGCATGAATTTGAGGGTTTTATCGGCAAGCGAAGTAACGGAGGCCCTGCCTATGGCAGAGGCGATCGAGGCGGTCAGAAGGGCCTTCGGGCAGTTTTCCGCAGGGAAGGCGGTGGTCCCCCTGAGATCGCGGATCGAGACAGAAAAAGGGGTCACCCTGCTGATGCCGGGGTACCTGCGGGAGACCCAGGAGATGGCCCTGAAAGCCGTATCTGTCTTTGAGGGAAATCCCACCCATGGGCTGCCCACCGTGACGGCTGTCGTGCTGGTGTTTGACCCGGCCACGGGGGTTCCGATCGCCCTCATGGACGGCACCAGCCTGACCGCGATCCGGACGGGCGCGGCCGGGGGTCTCGCGGCGGACCTGCTCGCCCGGTCGGATGCCAAACGGGTGGTGCTGTTTGGGGCGGGTGTCCAGGGACGGTCCCAGTTGAAGGCAGTTATGACGGTTCGGAAAATTGAGGAGATTGCCATCATAGACGTTCGGGAAGGAGCGGCCGGGAAGCTCGCGGATGAGGTTCGAACATGGCCGGGCGCGCCAGAGGTTCGGGTACTTCCCCCTGTTGATAAAGCGGTTCGACAGGCGGATATCATCATCACGGCGACGACAAGCGAATCCCCACTTTTTAATGGAGAAGCGTTGAAGCCTGGGACCCATGTCACGGCGATTGGCGCTTTTACGCCAGAGATGCAGGAGGTGGACCAGGCCACGGTGGACAGGGCCCGGGTCGTGGTCGATTCCCGTGAGGCCTGCCTGGCGGAGGCGGGTGACCTGATAAAGACACGGGCGCGCATCGACGCGGAGATCGGAGAGATTGTAAACGGCCAGGCCCCTCCCCGACAAAATCCCGAGGAGATTACCCTTTTCAAGACGGTTGGGTTGGCGGTTCAGGATGCCGCCGCCGCGGCGGCAATCCTGAGGCGGGCCGAGGAACGGAACCTGGGGACCACCATTGATCTTGGGGTGTAACCAGGCCGGGCACTAAAACCGATGAATGCTCCCCCTTTGAAATAACGTTCGCTCAGGTTTTAGTGCCCGGTGAGAAGGAATTTTTTCCTTGACAAGGGTATTTTATAATGGTATGACCATTATAATGAGGATCAAGAGATGGATAAGATAGTGGAACTCTCCGGTCCGGAATTGGTTGAAATTGAGCACGGCGATATCGCTGATCCCTTACATCGATAGAAGTAAAGGAGAAGGAATGGCTGGAACGCAACAAGGCACCACGCGAAAGAGTTGTTCATGAGTGTTCTTCAGGTTATCCTAAACAGCATCATTCGCGCTTCTGAACTGGCCCTTTTAAGCCTGGGGCTGACCATCGTCTATGACATCCTCAAGTTCGCCAATTTCGCCCACACGGAATACGCGGTGGTGGGTGCCTATTTTGCCTTTATCCTCAATGTGACCCTTGGACTTCCCATCTTTTTCTCGGCCATCCTTGCCGCCATCGCTACGGGGATATTTGCCATTCTCATCGATCGCGTCGTTTTCAAGAAAATGCGCAACGCCAATGGCATCATTGTGATGGTGACCTCCCTGGGCGTGGCTATCGCCCTGAGGAACACGGTCAGGGCCATCTGGGGTGCCAGCCCCAAAAGCTATAACGTGCCACTTCAGGCCCCCATCGTGACGAAATATTTCCGGATCACGCCCCTGCAGATATGGATTATCGCCGTCGGCGCGGCCGCCATGGTGGCCTTTTACATCCTTCTGCATTACACGCGGCTGGGGAAGGCGATGCGGGCTGCCTCGGACAACCCGGACCTGGCACAGGCAAGCGGCATCGCCACGGAAAAGATTGTGACCGCCGTGTGGTTTATCGCCATCAGCTTTGCCTCCCTGGGCGGCATTCTAATCGGGATGGAAACGTATCTGCTGCCCTACATGGGGTTCGCGATTATCATCCCGGTCTTCTGCGCGGCGATCATGGGGGGGCTGGGAAATCCGTATGGCGCCATGCTGGGCGCGCTGGTGCTGGGATTCGCCGAAAACTTTGGCCTTTACATCAATTTTGGCAAGCTGTTCAATCTGGGGGGGCTCCTGCATATCACCCATCGGGCGCTGTTTATTCCGACGGGGTATAAACCCGCCATCAGCTTTGTGATTCTGATTGTGGTATTGCTTCTCCGGCCACGCGGGATTCTTGGAAAGAAGGAGGAGCGGTAAATGGGTTTTGTCAATTTCCTGGTCTATCTGGCCATCATGATTGGGATCTTTGCCATCATGAGCCTCAGTTTGAACCTGCAGTATGGATTTACCGGGCTGGCAAATTTCGGCCAGGTCGCCTTTTTCTGCCTGGGGGCATATACCACGACGATTATCACCCTGACCTTCGGACTGCCCTTTATCATTGGGCTGATCGGCGCTATGGTCGTCGCGGGTGTTTTTGGGTATCTTATCGCCATTCCAACCGCCAACCTGAAAGAAGACTATTGGGCCATTGTGACCCTGGCTGCCGCTGAAATCGTCCGGATATTTTTCCTGAACGAGGGGTGGGTGGTCGGCGGCGGGCCCTACCGGGGTGGCGCGTTTGGCGTGGGAGATATCCCACAGCCCTTTAAATCCCATTTCTCCGCCCAGACGTATCCCTTCTTTTATCTGGGGATTGTTCTGGTATGCCTGCTGATTACGTATCTGATTATTAACAAAATCACGGACGCGCCCTTTGGAAGGGTTGTTAAAAGCATTCGTGAAGGGAATGACCACCTGGCGCAGGCCCTTGGAAAGGACGTGCGGAGATTCCGGCTGAAAGTCATGGCGACCGGCGGCGTCTTTGGCGGCATGGCGGGGTGCCTCTGGGCCCACTATTACGGCTTCATCAGCCCGAGCCAGTTCCTGCCCCTGGTGACGTTTATCGTGTGGGCCATGGTGATTGTTGGGGGCAAGGGCAACAACAAGGGCGCGATCTTAGGGACGATTGTCATTACCCTTTTTTACAATTCAACGCGCTTTCTGAAGGATTATATCCCCATCAATGAGATTACCCTGGCCAGCCTGAGGATGGTGGCGATCGGGGTTCTGATTGTGGTGGTCATGCTGTTCATGAACGAGGGTATCCTCAAAGAAAAGAAGAAAATCTATTGAGCGGGCTGTGGCTGAGATGTTGAGACTGGAAAACGTGGTTAAGAATTTTGGGGGGCTTCAGGCGCTTTCCGGCGTGAGCTTCCGGGTGGAGGCGGGGAGCATTACTGGCCTCATCGGCCCGAACGGCTCGGGGAAGAGCACCTGTTTCAACGTCATTACCGGTTTTTACGAGAAGGACGGCGGGGATATCTATTTCAGGGATGAGAACCTGGAAGGGCTGAAACCCTTTGAAATCGCGCAGCGGGGGCTCAGCCGTACCTTTCAGATTAGCCAGGTTCCGGAGAAGATGACCGTGTTTGAAAACCTCCTGCTGGCGCCGAAAGGACAGACGGGGGAGGTGATTACCAATGTGTTCTTCAAGGCGGCGCGGATCGAGGAGGAGACACGGGAATACCTGGAGAAAGCCAAGGATATTCTGAAACTTCTGAAACTTTATGATTTGCGAAATGAATACGCCGGCAACCTGTCCGGTGGCCAGAAAAAGCTCCTCTCTCTCGGAAGGGTGTTGTTGACCGAGCCCACCCTCATTCTGCTGGATGAGCCCACGGCCGGGGTTAACCCGACCCTCATCAACGACATCATCCGGGCGGTCAAACGGTTACGGGACGAGGAGGGGAAGACGCTGCTCATCGTGGAACACAATATGAAGGTCATCAGCGAGATCTGTGACAAGGTTATCGTTCTCGATTTTGGCCGGAAAATTGCGGAAGGCACGCCCCGCGAAGTGCAGAACGACGAGAAGGTGCTGGAGGCGTATTTAGCCGGAAGCTCGAAGAAATGGGACGTGTGAAATGAAAATCCTCGAGGCCAAGAACATTGTCGCCGGGTACAGCAAAACTGAAATTCTGCACGGCGTTTCCATCTATCTTGAAGAGAAGGAAGTCATTACCATTATTGGCCCCAACGGCGCAGGCAAGTCTACCCTGATGAAGGCTGTCATGGGATACGTGTCCATTTACAGTGGAACAGTCACCTGGAAAGGGGAGGACGTAACTCATCTGAAACCTTATGAAAAAGTGACGCGGGGATTTGGCTATGTCCCGCAGCTTGGAAACGTTTTCCCTTCCCTGACGGTGCTGGAAAATCTGGAGATGGGAGGCTACACGCGCCCCAAACCGGAGGTAAGGGATAAGATTGACAAGGCCTTCCAGCTTTTCCCCATCTTGAAGGAGAAGATGGGGAAAAAGGCGGGAACCCTTAGTGGAGGACAGCGTCAGATGCTGGGAATGGCGCGGGCGCTTATGACGGACCCCGAACTGATTATGCTGGATGAGCCGTCCGCCGGGCTTTCTCCCAAGGCCTCGGAAGAGGTGTTCATGACCATTGCGGACATTCACAAGCGGCTGGAACGCTCCATCATGATTATCGAGCAGGATGCCTATCAGTCCCTGAACATCTCGGACAGGGGTTACGTGCTGGTCATGGGGCAGAACGAATTTGAGGACAAAGCAGAGAAAATCCTGACGAACCAGAAAATCAAAGAGGCATACCTGGGAGGATAAAAAGGAAAGGGGGTGAGGTGTAACAGTCGTTTAAAAACGTGGCACCCTCTCATCTCTTGACAGCGGAGAGGGCCGGAAAAATTAATCCATAAAGGAGGGACAGGATGAAAAAGGTTTTTTTACTAATGGGTGCGATCTGCATGGGACTGTTACTGACCGCCGCCATTCCGACGGTGTCACAGGCGGCAAGCCCTGTCGTGATTGGTTCGATCGATCCCCTGACGGGCAGCAACGCCATTCAGGGGGCGGACATGCAGCGGGGTGAAAAACTGGCCATGGAACAGATCAACGCGGCTGGCGGCATTTGTGGCCGGCCTCTTAAAATCATTTGGGAGGATACGGAATCCAGCGCCAAGGGTGGCATGGCCGCGGTCCATAAGCTGGTTGAGATTAACAAGGTGCATGTGATTCTGGGCGCGTATTCCAGCGGGATCAGCCTGCCCACAGGCCAGTGGACGAACTCCAAGAAGATTATTCAGATCTCCGAGGCCTCCACGTCGCCCAAGCTGCGGAACATCGGCCCGTACTTCTTCAACGTCATGGGTCTGGACGAGGTTATGGGGACCAAACTGGCGGAATTCGCCATGGAGAGTGGCGCCAAGACTTTTGCCTCCATCACCGTGAACAACCCCTTTGGCATCGGGATCGAGATCTGGACGAAAAAGACCATCGAGAAGGCCGGAAGGAAGTGGCTGGTTGGCGTTCGCTATGATGAGAAGAAGCTGGATTATCGCGCGGAACTTCAGCGGCTTTTCGCCAAGAAGCCCGATGCGGTTTTCTTCACCGCGTATGGGACGGAGAGCAAGCTGATCCTCAAGCAGGCGTATGAGATGGGACTGAAGCCCCCCAAGGGATGGTACGCGGATTACATGACCATGTGGAGCAATGAGGTGATTCCGAAAACAGCGGAAGGCATAAAGGGACTCGTGATGGGGTCAAACTCGGGAGCCCGGTACGAGGCGTACCATAAAGCCTATTTGAAGCGGTTCGGGAAGGACGCGAAGCAGACAGCCTTTGGTGCCTACGCCTATGACGCCACCTGGATCGCCGCGTTGGCCATCAATATGGCGGGAACGGCCACCAACACGGACAAGATTGCCAAGGCCCTCTATACCGTCAGCCGCATCTATAAAGGCGTGACCGGCGACAAGAGCTTTGATAAAGACGGGATGCAGGTCACGGATTACTACCGCCGGATGATCTATCACAACGGAAAACTGGTACCTTACAAAAAGAAATAAAAAGGTTCTTACAAAATCGGGCCTTAAAACTGAGGCCGGCGCGTTGCGCCGGCCTCAGTGTTTTCGGTCAATTCACTTTGGAAACTCAGGCGTTTTTCAAAACCTCCAGAACCTCCGGGAAATCGATACCGAGGCGTTTTACCGTTTCCACGGTGGGGATTCCATCCTTCGTCCAGCCACGGCGGCTGTACACGGCGTCCTTGAGCCTTTCGTACCTCTCCTCGCGGAATTTTCTGAGGAGCTTCAGCTTTTCTTCCGTGGACATGCCGTCGATATCCACGTGGTGCTCATCCCGCAACTGGCTGTCGTAACGTTCCCGCCGAGATTCGTATTCCTCCACCGTGACGGGTCCCACCGCGCGATAGGGGATGTCGTCATGTTCCCGACGTCCGAACCCCATCCGGAGGTTGAAGATTCTCTGGAAGTTGTAAACCCCTTCGCTCATGCGGATCAAGTCGTCTCCCGTAACCTTCCGTCCCGTGACAGCGCTGAAAAACTGGGCGTACCAGTTCACATGTTTCATTACCTTTGCCGGTTCTTCCGTTTGATCGTTGTCCTCCGGGACGATATCATTCCACGGGAGTTTGCACAGCCCGCACAGCCCGAACCAGGTGCGGAACATGGGGAACCAGTGTAGCGCCTCCGCCTTCTGCTCAAAGGTCGGCATCAGGTTTTCCACCATGTCGAGGAAGATGAGCCATGCCTCGTCGTGCTGGGGGCCCTTGAGTGCCAGGCCATACCCTCCCTGCTGCGCCAGGGATTCCTTCGTCACGTACTCGGAGAACTCGAGGCCCTTGGCCTCCATGCCGATATCCTTCATGACAGCCGTGTCAGCCCCGAAGTCCCTGCTAAAGGTTTCCTTCATTCGCCGGATCCCCTGCCCGACAATTTTCCCGAATCCCCGTCCCTCGGCCATTTGATGGACAAGCTCCAGGGCGCTGGCGCGGTTGCCGAAGGAGAGGTCCAGCCCTCCCGTGTGGGAGGCATTGATGAGGCCCCGTTCGAAGCATTCCATGACGAAGGCGATTCCTGTTCCCACCGAGATGGTGTCCAGCCCATAGGTGTCGCAGTAGAAATTCATCTCCAGCACGGTGTGGGGATCGAAGATACCGAGATTCGAGCCGCACCCTGCCAGAGTTTCGTACTCCGGGCCATCCACGAAGACCTTTTTCCCCTTGTAAGGGCCGGTCAGAGGGATGAATTCCCGCACGCAGTGGGCGCAGGATACCGTACACCCCACCCAGCAGCCGTCAAAGCCCGGGTCGAACAGCCGCTTGAAGACTTCGTGCCCGATGTTCAGGGCCTCGGGGTGGCTGCCATACTGGTAGTTCTTGGTCGGAAGCAGGTCGAATTCGTTCATGATGTCCACCAGGTGCGCCGTGCCGACGATGGCCATCTCGTTCTGCTTGGAATCAAGGGCCACGATCTCCTTCGAGTGTTCCCGGGCGACCTCTTTCAGGAGAGACGGATCCGCGGGCTTGTTCAATTCCATCGTAACTGTGTCCCAGCGCGCCACGATGGCCTTCAGCCCCTTATGGGCAAACACGGTCCCCACGCCACCCCGCGCCGCCTGTTTGTATCGCGCCTTTTTGCGTTTCGGGTCGTACCAGGAGAAATTGAGAATTCCAATTCGGGTATTTTTGGCGCCCGGACCCGAGGAAACCACCGAAATACTCTTCGGGTTGCCCTGGCCAAAATAGGCCGTCAGGGTCTCCGTTATCTCCTCGGAATAGTCCGACAATCCCTTCATCTCGAGGAGTTCGATTTTCTCTTCCACGCCGTCGATTAAAAGAACCATATCCCCGCCGGCCGCCTTCCCCTGAACCTCCAGGCCGTCAAAGCCGCAGAATTTCAGATAAGGCCCGAAGTATCCTCCCACATTGGAATCCATCACGCTTCCCGTGGTGGGTGAGATGGTGGTGACGATGCTCTTGCCCGCCCCAGGATAGCCCGGGGTTCCACCCAGGGGGCCGGCGGAGATACAGATTTCGTTTTCCGGGTCGTCCCATTTGGTGTTTCCGTTGACCGCCTGCCACAGGAGCCACAGGTCAAACCCTTTTCCCCCCACGAAGACCTCTTTCATTTTATCCGTGACCGGTTTGATGGTGATCTCGGGCCGGGAGAGTTCCACGTGCAGGGTCTGGTTGGCGTAGCCCTTTTCAACAACGGGGCGCTGATAGGGCGTGCTCATGATGGTTTTTGTTTCGAGTTGTGTCATCTTTTCTCCTCCGGAATAGTGGTATTATGGTTCCAAAGTACTTGATTTATCTTAGCATTTTTATAAAAATTGTCAACAGGAAATATATGTCAGGGTGTGGCTTTGGCCGGTATTGTGGACAAAAAAAGCGGGGCTCACACGAGCCCCGCTTTTGGGTGGTTAAAAGGTTAACGCCTAAAAGGTGTAGTTCAGTCCTACGTTGAAGACCCACAGTTCGCCGTCCGCGTCATAGAGATACGGTTCGTCGTCCGTGTACTTCCGGTAGGTGACCACACCCGCCAGTTCCAGGGCCTTGTAGAGCTGCACATTGCAACCGAGGGAACAGTCGAACCGGCTCTGGTCCAGATCGGAGTAGTCGTCAAATCCAGAGTAATCCAACGTATAAGCGACACTCCACACTGGGGAGGGATCGTTCCACGTGGTAAAACCGGCAGGGGGTCCAGAGAAATGGACCGCATTGAAATCTGCCTTCGACTTGGTGTACGAGGCGTCGAGATTCAGGCTCACACGCTTTGTCGGGGTGAACAGAGCGGAGGCATACAGGACATGGTTTCTGATTTTGTAATCTTCATCGCTGCTCATGGAGCCAACCTGGCTCACCATACCCTGGCCCCCTCACCCGGAAAAGAGGTCAGTACAGAAATAGGTTTCATACTTCTCGTACTGATAATTGTACCCCAGCGAGAAACTCAGCTTCTGCATCGGCATGAACCAGAAGTTGATCCCCGCCATATAGGTGTGAGATTTCCAGTCTGAGTGGTCGTTTTTCTGGTACTGGTACTGGAAGATCCCGTTGAGAGACGTGTTCGTCTTTGGCATGTAGGTGGCCGTCATCTTGATGTCGTGAGACCATTCCGGCATGTTGGAGCGGTCCCTCATGCGGTTTGCCTCGGTGAACACGTTTGAATAGGCCGTTGTGGCAATGCCAAGATCTTCCACGCGCTGACACGACCCCGCCACATTGGTAAAGGGGTTGTCGATGTTCTTGTAGGTATATCCAACCCGGTATTTGAACTTCGTGTTGGGATGCCCGTTGACCGCCAGCTTAAAGGTATGGGTTTTCGTATCCTTGTCGGAGTGGGTGACATAGTAGTTGTCCCGATCCGTGTCGTCGAACTGGTACCCCGCGCGAATGGTGGTGCACCGGTTCAGACGGTAGGACGCGTCCAGGTTTCCCGTGAATTCATCCCGGTCGATGGCGGATTTCCGTGTAAAGCTGTAATCGGTCGCATTGCTGTAGGCGGGATCGTGCGGGTTGAAGTGATTGGTCACCGTGATGTGGGCGTCGTCACTGCTGATATCAAGGTAACGCCCCCGCGCCGATACCGTCAGGCGATGATCCATGAAGTCCTTCGTCAGTCGCAGGTTATAGGCCTGCTGATCCACGTCCAGATCATTGTAATCGTCCTCCATCGTGGAATAGACGAAAGAGCCATAGGCTGATGTCTGGGCGGGAAGGTCCGCGTGCATCTTGACCAGATGGGTCTTCTTGGAGGAATCGGGAATCAGGTTCCGGATCCCGTCAGCATTAACGATACTCAAACGTCCCGCGAAAACAGGCGTGTGCCCACCGGCTTTGACATCGTCGTAATGAATCATCTTTGTCGAGGCGTTGTTGTTGAACTCCCGGTCCGTGTAGGTGTAATCGATGGTGACAACCCCCACGTTGACCGTGGCGCCCACGGAAAGGTCATCGGTGGACTGGTCGATGTGGTTGCCGTAGCCCACAACGTGGCATGGCGTGCACTTGCCGACCATCACGGTTCCCTGTTTCCAGCCGTGCCGCTCTTCGTTCCGCCAGCCGGCGTGAAAGGTCAGGGCGGGGAAGGACGGCACCGTCACCTTGACGTGCATATTGGTCAATTGTCGGTAGATCTGGTAATTTCTACCAGGCTCCTGGTCTGTGAAACCCCAGGCCTGGACCCCCTCAAAATGACCTGTTGATGAATAGATGGGGTTGACAACCTTGTGTCCCGGTATCGAATCGTAAAACAGGGGATCGTGCCGGGTCCGGTGGATGAACTTGCTATAGTTCATCTTGAACCGGAAGACCCGGTTCAAATCCAGGTCCATCTTTCCCGCGTTGTCATCCTGAGTGGTGTAACGTCCGTTGACGCTGATAAAGTTTTTGCCGAATGATCCCACGTAATCAAACAAGCCCGTGGGGCTGCCGCCCGTGTCTTCATATTCGGCGACCTTGTTTTTGCTGTCATTTGTGCTGGTGCTGTAAAACCCAGCGCCCACTTTCAACCGGTAGGCCTTCTCCGCCTTTTGATCGCCGGCGAAGGCAGACCCCAGGGAAAGGGCGCAGATAAATACAGCGGCAACCAGCAGGATCAGGGTTGATCGTCTCATGAGTCTCCTCCTTCTCACTGGTGATTGGTGTGTTTTTTGATCCGTGTGTGACACGATTTTCCTCCGCTTTTGTATTTACCGCGTTAAACCTTTCCCTTGTCCCGGCACGGAAAGTGACGGCAGGTCAGACCCGTGGATCTGGCTGTGGCACTGCGTGCATCGGGTGCCCATCGCCATCTGAGACCCGTGCGGGTTCGGGATCATCCTGTTCTGGCCATTGACCGGTGAGTAGAACACCGTGTGGAAATGCAGATGGTGGCACTGCAGGCACAGGAACGGCTCGTTCTGCTTCAGCAGGTTGTCCGCCACGGTTCCATGGGGATCGTGACAGATGGTGCAGTCTTCCTCTACCGGCGGGTGCTGGTAGGTGTACGGCCCCTGCTTGTCCGCGTGGCATTTCAGGCAAAGGTCGCGCGTCCGCTCTTCTGTCTTCAGGTTGTTGACACTGGTGCCGTGCATGTTATGGCAGTCCGTGCATTTCATCTTGCCTTCCCGGATCGGGTGGTGAGAGGGATAATTCACCTTCGCCCGGATATCCTGATGGCACTGATAACAGAGCTGCGGTTCCGGCATTTTCAGGGTTCCCTTGGCGGGATCCTGATGAATCTTGTGACAATCAATACAGGTCACATCGTTGAGGGCGTGTTCGTTGCCGCGCCAGTCCATCCCGGCATCCTTGGCGTGGCACCGCAGGCAGATGGCCGAAGCCTCTCCCGGCGTGATGCCACCCGGTTTCCCCACATTGGTGAAACGGATGATCTTTGTGGTATCTCCGTCATTTTCAATGTGGACGCTTCCGGGTCCATGGCAGGACTCACAGCCTTTATGCCCTTTGACCTCGAAATCGGCCAACCTGCCGTGAATCGTTCCCTTGAACTGGTTCACGAGGTCTTCATGGCAGTCGGCACAGGCCTCAGTCCCCTCATACGTTGCTCCCTTGATTGCCACAGGCATCTTAATCATCGCCTTGCTCTTCCCTTTCATGGAAGCGCAAGTCCCCATGACCATCGCCACCGATATGATCAGGGCGAGTATCATGAGGGTCTGAATGGTCCTTCGTTTCATGAGTTCCTCCTTCGTTTCGCAATGACTAACCTACTTCCTACTCCTGTAGCAACAAACAATCAAAAAACGCGTAAAACTCTCCTTCACCTCCTTTCCTCCATGTAATTTATTCCCCGCCAATTATGTAAAAAAAACCCTTCCCATAAAGGGCGGGACAAGACAAACCTGTCAAAAAACGCCTTACTCTCTCTTCTGTCGCGTGATGTGAGACACATTATAGTAAATTTTTTCACAATTGCAAGCTTTTTTTATCATTTTTTTCTATTTTGTGAAGAAGAAAACAGTGGCTATTATCAATAATTGAAAATCCCGCCAGATATCATTTATTTGCGTGAAATAGGATCCAAAAGGGGGGTACTCGATGAAAATTGGGGCGTGAGGGTTGACAAAAGGGATTTTCTGTAATAGGAAGAGCCCACCAATTAAAAAGGAGGAGAGACGTTGGCAAACCATCCATCTGCTTGGAAGCGCATTCGGCAGACCGAAAAGCGCACCATGAGGAATAAATTTTACCGGACCCGCATGAAAACATTTATCAAACGGGTGAGGCAGGCGGTCAAGGAAAAAGACGCGGAACAGGCGACGGCGCACCTTCTCGCGGCCCAGGCCATTATCGCCAAAACCGCTTCCAAGGGCGTGATCCATAAACGGACGGCGGCCCGCAAGATTTCCCGGCTGACCCGGCAGGTGAACGCCCTGAAGTCTTCCTGAGGCCCCTGGGGCGTGAGCGCGTTAGAATAATAGGACAGATAAAAAAACGAATGATAAAACCCGTGGCGGTTTTACTGGCCACGGGCTTTTTTTACCCCCCTGACGCAAGAAGCGGAGACAAACGGCCGATGATGTCCCCGCACGCCTCTTCTGGGCTCAGCCGCGTGTTGTCGCAGGTCAGGTCGGCGACCTTATGATAAAGGGGCAGCCGTTCACGGAACAGGGCCTCAAAGGTCTGGCCAGGGCGTTTGGCAATGCCGCGCTGGCCAAAATTGTGAATCCTTTTTTTCAGGCTTTCCAGTTCCACGTGTAAAAAGACGATGATGCCGTTTTCCTTCAGGTGCGCCATGGCTCGGGGGCTGTAAACCGCGCTCCCGCCCGTGGCCACAACGTGTCTCTCGAGGCGGAGAGAGAGCAGAAGCTCTTCCTCGATCTTCCGGAGTGCCAGATAGCCTTCCCGGTCCACGATATCCTGAAGGGTGCGTCCCTGCCGTTGTTCAATCAGGGCATCCGTATCTAGAAAACGGTAGGACAGGGCCTTGGCAAGGAGGACGCCCAGGGTGCTCTTTCCCGAGCCCGGCATGCCGACCAGGATAATGTTTTTTGCCATTTATCCCCCCCGCTCGCTTTCCAGGGTGGAGAGTGCAAAGACGAGCTGCTCCATGACCTGGAGAGGTGGTAGGCGGCTCCCCTTGAGAAGGCGATCGGTCTCGCGAAGGCGGGTGAAAGCACGCCTCAGCCTTTCCATCGACATTCCCCGGGCCTGGCGGGTGATTTTGTCCACCACAAACCGGGAGTGATGGAGCCGCTTCAGCTCTTTCTGATTCCCCTCCTGAATCAGGACCCGCGCCTTCAAAACCAGGTGGTAATGCCAGGAAAGGACGGCAAGGATTCTCAGGGGCGGTTCAGGCATCCTCAGGATTTCCCTGATAATCTCCATGGCCTTTCCCTTCTGTCCGGCTGTGATGGCGTTCAGGAGGGCGAAGACATCCCGCGGCATTTCCGCGGCGGAGACGATTTCAAGGTCTTCTTCGGACAGTGTTTCCCGATCGCCTGACAGGAGCAGGACTTTTTCCAGCTCACTTGCCAGACGCGCGGCGTCCGGCCCAACCATCCCGATGAGTTGTTCCACCCATGTGGCGGAGGCGCGCTTTCCGTTTTCTGACAGGAAAGCCCGGACGAACCGGCTTGCCTCTGAGGCGGTAAACTGTGAACAGGGAACCAGTACCGCCGCGTGGGGGAGTGCCCGGTACAGGCGACTATTTTTCCGGAGGCCAGCTGCGGAAGAAATCAGCAGCAGCGTGTTCCGGGAGGGATGGGCGATGTATCTCAGCAGGGCGTTGTCAAGGCCGGAATCGGTCTCCCGGCGGGGGTTCTGATCGCGTTTTTTTTCTTCTTTGAGAAGGGACGCCGAGGCCGTTTCAAACCGCTGAAGCACGACGACTTTCAGCCTCTGGCCCATGGGGAGCGTTTTCAGGGTGCTAAGCAGGTGTCCCGGATCAGTTTCGCGCGCCTCCCATTCCTCCAGGGCAAAAACGCGGTCTTTTTCCGAGGGAAGGAGGTGTTCAACGAGTTGTGAGATGAGCCGGTTTCGGGTGTAGGTATCCGGGCCATAGACAAAAATGAGGGGAGGAAGGGATTTGCCCTTCCGTATTCCGTCCATCAGGGAGTCGGGGGATTTTTCTACGGCCATGACGGGGTAAAGGGCGGGAAGCGGTTTACGGGCTTTTCTCAGAAATTCTCAAGCATCCGGTCATGGATCATTTCCGCGAGGTACCTGGCGATCTTCTGAATGGCCACCTTTTTGCGTGCCTCGTTCACGATGGTGTTGGTGGAGGCGTCATAATCCGCGTAGTCAGACAGGCGTTTCGCCCGCCAGATGACCTTTCCGGTTTTCGCCCGGACGAGGGAAACCTTGGCCGCGATGGTGACCCGATACTGGGAGACCTTGCCCCCGTTCGCGTAGGTCAAGGTGTCATCGCTGTATTCGGTCAAGACACCGTAGATAATGGCGTCGGCGTGTTTGGCATCCGTGATTTTGAGCTCTTTCCCCTTGACGAACTGGGCGATGAGGGCGTTGGTGAAATAGTTTTCGATGTTGGTTTCCGTGGTGTTGTTTTTGAAGATGGGAATCGCGATGGACTGGATATCCTTGGGGAGGTTGTTCTCTTTCCCCTTGAAATGATAACCACATCCCCCTACAAAAATCAGGAGCAGAATGACCGCCAATCCCTTCAACAGCAAACGGTTACGCATAGGACTCTCCCTTTAAAGGTTCTCCTTTTCCTACCATACAGCACCGGATATGACAAGACGGGCGCGTCTCCCACCCTATCCAACCACGATATTGAGCAGTTTTTTGGGAACGTAGATGACTTTCCGGATGGTCTTTCCCTTCATGTGTTTCTGAACCTTTTCCAGGGCCAGGGCCTTTTCCTTGACTTCTGCCTCCGTCACATCCGCTGGCAGGCTCAGGCGGTCCCGCAGCTTTCCATTCACCTGAACCACGATGGTGATTTCCTCCTCCCGCGCCGCCTCCGCGTCAAACCCCGGCCAGGGTTCATTCAGGAGATACGTTTGTCGCCCGATCCGATGCCACAGCTCCTCGGTGACATGCGGCACGAAGGGTGACAAGAGGATGAGGATGGCCGTAACCGCTTCCTGGAACGCCCCGGTGGTCGCCGCGTCCGGTGGTAACACCCCGTACACGGTGTTGGTCAGCTCCATGATGGCGCTGATGGCCGTGTTGAAGTGATACCGGGCGATATCGTCCGTGACCTTGCAGATGGTCTGATGGGTCTTTCGATGGAGATCCTGGGAGGTCTTGTCGTTTCCCACTTGGGATGGCGTTCCTTTCAGGGTTTCCAGGTTTTCCATGACGAGCCGCCAGACGCGGTTGATGAAACGGTAGCTCCCCTCGACTCCCTGGTCGCTCCAGTCCAGGTCGCGCTCAGGCGGGGCGGCGAAGAGGCTGAAGAGGCGGGCCGTGTCCGCGCCATATTTTTCAATCAGGTAGTTGGGGTCCACCACGTTCCCCTTGGATTTGGACATCTTCGCCCCATCCTTAATCACCATGCCCTGGGTCAGCAGGTTGGTGAAGGGTTCGTCGAAGGTCACGTAGCCAAAGTCCCTCAGGACCTTGGTATAGAAGCGGGAGTAGAGCAAATGGAGAATGGCGTGCTCGATGCCGCCGATGTACTGGTCCACGGGGAGCCAGTATTTGACTGCCTCCGGGTCGAACAGACCCTGGTCATAGTGGGGGGAGGCGTAGCGTTCGTAGTACCATGAGGATTCCACAAACGTATCCATCGTGTCCGTCTCCCGCCGCGCCGGTTTTCCGCATTTCGGGCAGGTGGTTTCGTAGAAGGAGGGGTCCCTGGGCAGGGGGGATTGGCCGTCCTTGCCCACCTTTAGGTCGAGGGGAAGCACCACTGGAAGATCCTTCTCGGGAACGGGCACGATACCGCACGTCTCGCAGTAGATGATGGGGATGGGGGCGCCCCAGTAGCGCTGCCGGGAGATTCCCCAGTCGCGAAGCCGGTACTGCACCGTGCGTTTCCCGATGCCTTTTTCCTCCAGATAGTCGGCAATCCTTTCCATCGCCTCGCGGTTTGGAAGCCCGTTGAAGGGGCCTGAATTCACGAGGATTCCGTCTTCCGTGTAGGCCGCCTCCATGGTCTCCGGATCGAGGGGGTTTCCTTCCGGCTGAATGACCACCACAAGGGGCAGGTTGTATTTTTTCGCGAACTCGAAGTCGCGCTGGTCATGCGTGGGCACCGCCATGACCGCGCCGGTGCCGTATTCCATCAGAACGAAATTGGCCACGTAGATGGGCATCTCCCAACCGGTCAGGGGGTTGAGGCAATACGCCCCCGTAAAGACCCCTTCCTTTTCCAGGTCCTCCGAGGACCGCACGATCTTGTCCTGGCGTTTCGTCCGCTCCACGAAGTCTCTGACGGCCCCGAATTGAGGCGTTCCCTTTGCCAGTTCCAGCGCGAGGGGATGTTCCGGGGCCAGGCTCATGAAGGTGGCGCCGAAAAGCGTGTCCTGCCGGGTGGTGAAGACCGTGATGGCCTCGTCGCGGCCCTTGATGGGGAAGTCCACCTCCACACCGAAGCTCTTCCCGATCCAGTTTCGCTGCATGGTCAGGACGCGTTCGGGCCAGCCGGGGAGTTTGTCGCAATATTCGAGGAGTTCATCCGCGTACGCGGTGATCCGGAAGAACCATTGCTCCAGCTCCCTAGGGGTGACTTCCTGGTGGCATCGCCAGCATTTGCCTGCCTCTACCTGCTCGTTCGCCAGGACCGTCTGGCAGGTTTCGCACCAGTTTACCGTCGATTTCTTCTTGTATGCCAGCCCCTTTTCGTACATCTTGAGAAAGATGAGCTGCTCCCAGCGGTAGTATTCCGGTTCACAGGTGGCCAGTTCCCGGTCCCAGTCGTAACTGAAACCCATGCGTTTCAACTGCGCCCGCATGGCGTCGATGTTCTGATGGGTCCACACGTTCGGGTGAATCCCATGCTGAATGGCCGCGTTCTCCGCCGGCATCCCGAAGGCGTCCCACCCCATGGGGTGCAGCACGTTCAGCCCCCGCATCCGAAGGAAACGCGCCATCACGTCCCCGATGGAGTAGTTCCGCACGTGCCCCATGTGAATCTTTCCGGAGGGGTAGGGGAACATCTCCAGCAGATAAAATTTCTTCTTCGTGGGATCTTCCGTCACGTGAAACAGCCGGTCGGCTTCCCACCGTTTTTGCCAGGCAGGCTCGATGACTTCCGGTTCATACTTGGGAATCATGGTCTCTATCCTCGTGTTCTCTTTTCTTCCATGAGTCTCCGGATTCTCAGTCTCAGGGCGTTCAGGCGAATAAAGCCGCTCGCGTCGCTCTGCTGGTACACCTCGTCCGCCTCGAAGGTGGCGAAGTCTTCACTGTACAGGGAATAGGGGGACCGGCGGCCCACTACCATGCAGTTGCCCTTGTAAAGCTTCAGACGGACATCCCCGGTGACCTCTTTCTGCGTTTCCTCAATGGTTTTCCAGAGGACTTGCATCTCGGGCGCGTACCAGTAACCGTAATAGATGAGTTCCGCGATCTTCGGCATGAGGCTGTCCTTCAGGTGCATGACCTCCCGATCCAGGGTGATCGATTCCAACGCACGGTGGGCGGTATGCAGCACGGTGCCGCCGGGGGTTTCATAGACACCGCGTGATTTCATCCCCACGTACCGGTTTTCCACCATGTCCACCCGTCCGATGCCGTTTTCGCCCGCGATCTGGTTCAGGGACTCCAGCAGGGTGGCCGGGGAAAGCCGTTTGCCGTCGATGGCCACGGGGATTCCCGACTCGAAGGAAATCGTGATATAGCGCGGCGTGTCCGGCGCAGCCTCGGGAGAAACCGACATCACGAACATGTCTTCGGGAGGTTCGTTCCAGGGGTCCTCCAGGATTCCGCCCTCGAAGCTGATATGCAGAAGGTTCCGGTCACTGCTGTAGGGCTTCTCCTTCGTGACGGGAACCGGAATGCCGTGCTCCTTCGCGTAGGCAATCAGATCGCTGCGGGAACGAAACGACCATTCCCGCCAGGGGGCGATAACCCGGATGTTCGGGTCCAGGCTCAGGTAGGTCAGTTCGAAACGTACCTGGTCGTTCCCCTTGCCCGTCGCCCCGTGGGCCACCGCGTCGGCGCCTTCCTGGTGGGCGATTTCGATCTGCCGTTTGGCGATGAGGGGCCGGGCGACAGAGGTTCCGAGCAGGTAGCTGGCTTCATAGATGGCCCCCGCCTGAATGGTGGGAAAAACGAAGTCCCGAACGAATTCTTCACGCAGGTCGTCGATGTAAACCTTGCTGGCCCCGGTCTTTTTCGCCTTTTCCTCAATGGGCGCCACTTCTTCTCCCTGCCCCAGGTCCGCGGCAAAGGCGATGACCTCGCAGTGATAAGTCTCCATCAGCCATTTCAGGATGATGGAGGTGTCCAGGCCCCCCGAATAGGCGAGTACAACCTTTTTGATTTTATCAGACATTGTGAATTTCTCCTTTTTTACTTCTTTTTTGTTTCCGGGCAGAACCGGTTTATTTAAACACCCTCTTTCGACTAATGTCGCCAGTGGAATCAGGATAACAGAAAGGCAAGGATCGCCTTCTGGGTGTGCAGGCGGTTTTCCGCCTCATCGAACACGATGGATTGCGGCCCGTCCATGACCTCTGCCGCCACCTCCTGCCCCCGGTGGGCGGGCAGGCAGTGCATGAAGACCGCGTCCTTCGCCGCCAGGGCCATGAGGGACGGGGTGACCTGGAAATCTTTGAGATCCCGCAGGCGTTTTTGCGCCTCTTCTTCCTGGCCCATGCTGGCCCAGACGTCCGTGTAAACCACGTCGGCGCCTGCCACGGCCTCTTTGGGGTCGTGGGTGAGTGTGACGCGTTCTTTCGGCGCTTCCGCTATGATCTCAGGACTGGGCTCGTAGCCCGTGGGACACCCCAGTTTCAGGGTGAAATTGAGGCGGCTGGCCGCCAGGATCCACGAGTGGGCCACGTTATTGCCATCCCCCACATAGGCGACAGTGACGCCTTCCACCGCGCCCTTTCGCTCATGGATGGTAAAGAGATCCGAGAGGATCTGGCAGGGATGGGTCAGGTCCGTCAGCATGTTAATCACGGGGACCGACGCGGCGGACGCCAGGGAGGTCACCGCCTCGTGGCTGTAGGCGCGAATCGCGATGCCGTCCGCATAGCGGGAGAGCACCTGTCCCGTGTCCTCCACCGTTTCGCCCCGCCCCAGTTGCATCTCGCCCGCGCGCAGGACGATGGGGGTGGCGCCGAGCTGGGCAATGCCCACCTCGAAGGAGACGCGGGTCCGGGTAGAGGGTTTTTCAAAGATGAGCGCAACGGTTTTTCCCAAAAGCATGGGGTGGGGGATTCCCCGTTTCTGAAGGTCTTTGAGCCGCGTGGCCTCTTCAATGATGTGAAGCATCTCCTCGCGGGTCAGCTCAAGCAGCGTTACCAGATCTCGTTTCATTTAACCTCTCCAAATATCTCTTCCAGAATTTCAAACATCTCTTCTACTTCTTTTTCAGAAATAATCAAGGGGGGAAGCAGTCGCAGGACCGATTCCTGGGTGCAGTTGATCAAAAGACCCCGTTTGAAGGCGCTGGTTACCATCTCCTTGCAAGGAACGGACAGCTTGAGCCCCACGATCAGGCCGCGCCCACGGATTTCCTCGATAAAGCCGAACCGCCCGGCCATCTCGTTGAAGCGGGCACGGATCAGGTCTCCCATTTCGAGGACGTGACGAAGGAATTTCTCGTCCGTGACGTGACGCATTACGACCAGGCCCGCCCGGCAGGCCACCGGATTTCCCCCGAAGGTGGAGCCGTGGCTGCCCGCGCCAAGGGTTTCCGCGTATTTTTCCTTCGCCAGCATGGCACCCAGGGGCAGGCCACCTCCCAGGGCCTTCGCCAGTGTCATGATGTCCGGGTTGATGCCGGCCCACTGGTGGGCGAACAGGTGTCCCGTGCGCCCCATGCCCACCTGGATTTCATCCGCGATGAGGAGAATGTCCCGATCGGTACAGAGCTGGCGGACCTTTTTGAGATAGTTATCCGGAAGTACCACCACGCCGCCCTCTCCCAGGATGGGCTCCAGCATGATGGCGCAGGTCTTCTCCGTAACCGCCTGTTCCATGGCGGCAAAGTCTCCCGCCGGGACGTGGACGAACCCCTCCAGCAGCGGCGCGAACCCTTTTTTGACCTTTGGCTGAGCAGTGGCGGAGATGGTTGCCATCGTCCGCCCGTGGAAGGAATCCTCAAGGGTGATGATTTCGTAGCATTCATCACCATGGGTTTCCCGGGCGTATTTCCGCGCCAGTTTGATGGCCGCCTCGTTGGCCTCCGCCCCGGAGTTGCAGAAAAAAACACGGTTGAGAGAAGAGTTGCTGACGAGAGATTCCGCCAACTCCGTCTGGGGTGGCATAAAATAGAGGTTGGAAGCGTGCTGCAGGGTTTTGGCCTGGTCACAGATGGCCGCCACGATTTCCGGGTGGCTGTGCCCCAGGCTGGCGACGCCGATGCCGCTCAGGAAATCCACATAGCGCTTCCCCTCCGCGTCGAACAGGGCCGCCCCCTCTCCCCGGACCATGGCCGAGGGAAACCGGTTGTACGTGGGAAAGAAAACCTTTTCGGAGGTCTCTCTGATTTGTTCGCTTCGTGTCATGTCGTATCCCTTGTAACTTCGGTGCCCACCCCGCCGCGGGTAAAGATTTCCAGCAGGACGGCATGTGGCAGGGAGCCGTTGATGATGTGGGTTTTCCCCACCCCGTTTTTGACCGCGTCGATGACGCAGCGGATTTTTGGGATCATGCCCCCCTCGATGACCCCGTCGGCGATGAGTGCCTCGGCCTGGGACACGGTCAGGGACGACAGCAGACGGCCATCGCGGTCCATGACGCCGTCCACGTCGGTCAGGAGAATCAGCTTTTCCGCCCGCAGCGCCTCCGCGACGCGCCCCGCCACGTGATCGGCATTCAGGTTCAGGGCCTGGCCTCCGGCCCCCTGGCCAACGGGCGCCACCACGGGGATGAATCCCCGGGCGATGAGGGTCGAAAGGATGTCGGGGCGGATTTCCGCTACTTCGCCCACCTGGCCCAGGTCCACCGTTTCTTCACGGGTTGCACCTCCGAGGCGCATCTTCTCCGCCCGGATGAGGTTTCCGTCCTTGCCGGCCAGCCCCACGGCGTTGCCGCCAAACTTGTTTATGCGGCGCACGATGTCCCCGTTCACCCGTCCCGTGAGGACCATCTCGACCACCTCCATGGTGCGTTCGTCCGTGACGCGCAGGCCCTCGTGGAAGCGGGTTTCAATCCCGAGCTGGGAAAGGAGCCGGGCGATCTGGGGGCCGCCCCCGTGCACGACGATGGGGTGAATCCCGACGGTGGCCAGCAGGACGATATCCCGGGCGAAGCCATCCTCCAGGGCCGGGTCCTGCATGGCGTGCCCCCCGTACTTGACGACAACGGTCTTGCCGGCAAACGCCTGAATGTAGGGCAGGGCTTCGATCAGGGTTTCGGCGCGGTGAATCAGTTCCTTCATGAGCCTTCTACAGGATATAGCGGCTCAGGTCTTCGTCTTCCACGAATTCCTTGAGCTGTTCTTCCACATACTCCGCGGTGATGGTGATGGCGGGTTCACTCATTTCGGGGGCCTTGAAGGAGATGTCGTCCAGCAGCTTTTCCATGATGGTATAGAGCCTTCGCGCCCCGATGTTCTCCGTTTTCTCGTTGATCTCGGCGGCGATCTCCGCGATTTTCTCCACGGCGTCCGGGCTGAATTCCAGCTCGATCCCCTCTGTTTTCATCAGGGCCTTGTACTGTTTGATGAGGGCGTTCTTGGGCTCCGTTAGGATGCGGACGAATTCCTCCTTTCCCAGGGAATCCAGCTCAACCCGGATGGGGAACCGCCCCTGAAGCTCGGGAATAAGGTCGGAGGGCTTGGAGACGTAAAAGGCGCCCGCGGCGATGAAAAGGATGTGGTCTGTCTTGACCATCCCGTGTTTCGTATTGACCTTGGTCCCTTCCACGATGGGCAGGATGTCGCGCTGGACCCCCTCCCGTGAGACGTCCGGGCCATGCCCCTGGTCCTTGCCGGCGATCTTGTCAATCTCGTCCAGGAAGACGATGCCCCCCTGTTCCACGAGGCTCAGGGCCTCTTTGACCACCCGGTCCATGTCTATCAGCTTCTGGACCTCCTCCTGCGTCAGAATCTCGAGGGCTTCGGGAATCTTGACCTTCTTCCGTTTCGTCTTCTTGGGGAGGAGGTTGGAAAACATGTCCTTGACGTTGATGCCCATTTCCTCGATGCCGGAACCCGAGAAGATTTCAAACATGGGCATGGATGTCTGGGTGATCTCCACGTCCACGAAGCGCTCGTCGAGGCTCCCGTTTCTCAGAAGCTGCCGCAGTCGCTCCCGCGTGGAGGGGGCGGTCTTTTCCCCCACGATCTCGAGAGGTTTCTCGCCGGAACGAAGTCCATCGGATGGGTGAGGTGCCGGCCGGGGCGGGAGCAGAAGGTCCAGGAGGCGTTCCTCGGCGATTTCCCGGGCCTTGAATTCCACCCGCTTGTTTTCTTCCGATTTGACCATGTTGATGGCGATTTCCACCAGATCCCGGATCATTGATTCCACGTCGCGCCCCACGTAGCCCACCTCTGTGAATTTGGAGGCCTCGATCTTCAGGAAGGGGGCGTTGGAGAGTTTCGCCAGACGTCGGGCGATTTCCGTCTTTCCCACGCCGGTGGGGCCGATCATGATGATGTTTTTGGGGGCGATCTCGTCTTTCAGATCGTCCGGAACCTGCTGGCGCCGCCAGCGGTTGCGCAGGGCCAGGGCGACCGCGCGTTTCGCCTCATGCTGCCCCACGATGTACTTGTCCAGTTCCGAAACGATTTCTCGTGGCGTAAAGGTGTGAATCAGAGTTTCTTCTTTCATGGCAAGGTCTCGATAATAATTTCCTGGTTGGTGTAGATACAGATTTCCGAAGCGATTTTCATGGCCGTTTCGACGATCTGTCGGGCGTCCATGTCCGTGTGGGCCATGAGGGCCTTGGCCGCCGCCTGGGCGTAGGCCCCTCCGGAACCGATGGCGGCGATGGGTTCATCCGGTTCAATGACGTCCCCGCTGCCGGAAAGAATGAGGATATGCTTTTCATCCGCGACGATAATCATGGCCTCCAGACGGCGGAGAAACCGGTCCGTGCGCCAGTCCTTCGCCAGGTCCACCGCTGACCGGAGGAGGTTGCCGCTGGTCTTTTCCAGTTTTTCCTCGAAACGTTCGAACAGGGTGAAGGCGTCCGCCGTGGCGCCGGCGAACCCCGCCATGACCCGGTCGTTGTAAAGACGCCGGATCTTCCGGGCGTTCTTCTTGAAGACGGTGACATCGAAGGTGACCTGGCCGTCTCCGGCCATGACGGTCTTTCCGTCCTTGCGGATGCATAGAATGGTGGTTCCGTGAAAGATGGGTTCTGGCATGTTATTTCCTCGGGTGTGTTTTGTCGTAAACCTGCATCAGGCGTTCGAGGCTGATGTGGGTATATCTCTGGGTGGTGGAGAGGCTGGCGTGCCCCAGCATTTCCTGGATGGCGCGAAGATCTGCCCCCGCGCCCAGCAGGTGGGTCGCGAAGGAATGCCGGAGGGCGTGGGGGTTTATCTTTCGAACCAGGCCCCGTTTTCGGGCGTAGGCCTTAATCATTCTTTCCATGCTCCGGGCCGACAGCCGGGTGCCAAACCGGTTGAGAAAAAGGGCTCGCGTGGGCCGCCCGCCTTTCCGCTGGGCTGCCAGTTCGTCCCGTTTCGCCAGGTAGGCGCGCAGTGCCGTGAGGGCCTTTTCCCCGACGGGGATAATCCGTTCTTTGTTCCCCTTTCCCATCACGCGCACGAGCCGGATGGATTCGTCGATATCCCCCACGTTCAAGGAAACGACCTCAGAGACCCTCAGCCCGCTCGAATAAATCAGCTCGAGAATGGCCCGGTCGCGCAGGGCGAGTGGGGAGGCATCCTGCACATCGTTCAGGAGATGAAAGATTTCATCGACGCTGAGAAAATTGGGGAGCTTTTTGGGGATCTTGGGGGCGCTCACCCCTTGCAGCGGCGGGGCGTCGATCCACTTCCGGCGGCTGAGAAATCCAAAGAATCCCTTGAGGGAAGAGACCTTTCTCGCGATGGAAGACGGGGCATGGGAGTGGTACAGGGAAACCAGGAACTGACGCACGTCCATGGCGGTAATCCGGGTGATGTCTTCCACCCCCAGCCGGGTGGCGGCCTCGCGTTCGAGGAACCGCCTGAATTGTGTCAGGTCTTTGCGATAGCTCTTGCGGGTGTTCGCAGAGAGATTCCGCTCCGTTTCCAGAAATATCATGTAGGCGTTCAGCGCGTCGTCAAAATTCATATTCGTCCCCAATGTTTTTTTATCCTATCTTAAAGATTAGCAATAATCAACCGGTTTAAAGGAGGTTCCGGCGGGCGATGCGGGACCGCGCCGGGTGGCCCGCGGGCGGGGGAACTTTCTTGAGCGGCGGATTCATGATAAAAAGAAACCCATAGGAAAAAGGGATTGGGAAAACAGATGATCATGGGCTCGATACCGGGGCCCCATGGGTGAAAGGAATCGGAATTGGATGTGGCGCGGGAACCTGAAAGTGCGGGGCAGGGGTGAATGGGTATTTGGATGGGTGAGCGGTTGAGGGCGTGTCGGTTCAAGTGGGGTGTCACGGTGGGGATCCTCTGCTTGGCCTTCGTGGCGGGAGTTGTGTCGCGGGGGTTTTCCGCGGACGGGATGCGGATCCCGGATTCCCTCCTTCAGGCGCTTGTCAAAACGGGTGTCACGAGGGAAGAGGCGAACCGGTTTCTGAACCCGGCGGTTGTTTCCGTGAACGTGCCGATTATCCTCAAGAATCTCACTCACCATGAAAGAAAAGAGGACTACCAGGCCTTTCTGAAAAGGGAGCGTATCGAAAGATCAAGGCAATTCCTGGCCCGGCACCAGGCCCTGCTGTCGGGTATTGAAAGGGCCTACGGCGTTCCCAAAGAGGTTGTCGTCGCCATTCTTTTGGTGGAGTCCGACCTTGGTCGTCATCACGAGCGCTATTCCGTGCTGGAGGTATACGCGTCCCTGGCCTCTCTCATCGATTCCAAGGTCCGGTTCCAGGTTTCCCGAAGGGCGCTTCAGGCGGGACTGGACCCCCGCTCGGCGGCCTTCAGGAGGCGCGTGAACCGAAAGGCTGCCTGGGGGCTGCGGCAGCTTTCCTGCCTGATCCGACTGGGCCGGTCAGGGGTGGTGGACATCACGAAACTGAAGGGGTCATGGGCCGGCGCGTTTGGCATCCCCCAGTTTATCCCGACCAGCGTGGAGGAATACGGGGTTGATTGGGACAGGGATGGGGCTATTCGATTGGATACCCTCCCGGACGCGGCTGCCTCCGCGGCCAATTACCTGAAGAAAGCGGGATGGACGGGCAGAATGACCCGTCAACAGGCCCTGGCCGTCACCAGGCGGTATAATCACAGCCAGCCCTACGCGGAGACGATTCTGGAGATTGCAAGAAGGCTTGAAAAGAGATAATGGAGCGGGCAACGGGACTCGAACCCGCGACCCCAAGCTTGGGAAGCTTGTGCTCTACCAACTGAGCTATGCCCGCCCATCA
>WGDA01000004.1 GCA_015493505.1 Pseudomonadota bacterium
ATTTCTTTAGGAGGTACAGCGACAGGCGAGCACGGTGTCGGGATCGGTAAGATACAGTTCATGGAGCTGGAGCATGGGGAAAGCCTGGAGGTCATGAGAAAAATCAAAAACCTCCTCGACCCCAAAGGAATTCTCAACCCCGGCAAAATGTTTTAATTCATGTTCCCCGCCTTTCTGACGGGGAAAACACCATCGTATTGCATCATCCTATGATAATCACGATGGTCAATCAGGATAAACCGCGTTGAGGTAAAATAGCCGTCACCCTTGGAGGGCCTTCTCCTAACCCTCAGAACCTCAACTGTCGCGTTGATGGTCGTCTCTTCAAACGCGATATCCAGATCCAGCAGCGTCCCTTTCCGGAGGCTCTTGTAGACATAAAGCATGAGCCCACCCTCACCCACATTGACCGTCTTTCCCATGGAATGGTCAAATGGGATGTCTTCCCCCGGATTGAAGCAGGAAAACGCTATCAGGTGTTCCGCCGGAACCCTAACAAACCTTCTCCTTTCCTTCTTCATTTTACCCTCCTTGAGAGAGTTAAAGGGCCTTTTCTATAAAATAAAGCATGTTATAACGAAGATGTCAAGTAGTTTTTAGAAAACTAACTAAATATGCTGTAATCGTTGATTATTTTACATTATTCCTAAGAAAAGAAAAAAAACGGGGAGCCATCCATGACTCCCCGCCCTTAAAACGCTACGGCTAATTCGGCTATTTCTTGGAAAGTTTCGCGTTCAACCGCATCTGTTTGGCCATTTCCTTCATTTCAACCAGGGTTTCCTTCATCTTGGCATAGCCGTACCACGTCGTGTAGTCAGGCATGATGTGGAAAGCCGCCTGATAGGTCTTCATCCTGTAATCCATGAACATCTCATAGAGTTTTTCCTCGATGGGCGTGTTCACTTCATAGAAGTTCAGGAGATCCGGATACGGGAAGGTGGCCTGGTTGGTCTTTTTCTTGATAATCCCGTCTTTGTAAAGGCCGGCAACCAGGTTGATAGCCTCGGCGAAAATTTTGTCTGCCGCCTTAATCATCTGGTCAGCGTTCTTCAGGTTCTCTTTCGCGAAGTTCGCGGAGTGGCACTTTTCGCAAACCTTGAGCATCCTTGCCCTTTCTTCATCAAAGCCCTTTTTGGTCAGCCGTGCCAGTTTCGCCGCCTTAACAATTTCCAGGCGTTTTGTGGGTTTTCCGTTTTTGTCCAAAACTCCCAGCGCCTGAAGAATGGTTACACGGTACCCCATCCATTCCTTGTCGGATTCCGGAAGCCTCAGAGCCAGAAATCCCCACGCAGTCATTACACGGTGATTGCCATTGGGCATGTGGCAATCCTGGCAGGTGGGGCCCCGATGCGCCTTCCTGTCGGTCATATATGCGGATCCATGTTTGGAATGCATCCACATCTCCCACTGGGCGTGGTCGAAACCCGTATGGCAACTGTTACACGCTTCCGGCTGAAGCGCCTCTTTCTTGGAGAAGGCATGGCGCGTATGGCAGTTCTGGCAATCCATGCCATATTTGTAATATTTCCTCAGGGCGTTACCCCGAACCTTTTGGTCCGTAATCCCCAGGTTGTGGCACCCATTACACCCCTTCTGCCCAGCGATGAAGGCCTTCGGCTGTTTATGGGCAAATCCCGGAAACGCCATAACAGGCAGCAAGCCCAGGGAATGTTTCCCGCTCATATACTGTTTGACCTGCTTGCTGTGGCATTTTCTACAGGTGCTGATGGTGGGAAGAACCGCCTTGCTCGCGTCCGCCGCGCTGGTATGGGCTGACCCATGGCAGTCGGCGCACGTCAGGAACTTCGACATCTTCCCACGGTTGAAGTCTTTGACAATGCCAGGTGTAACCTTTGTGTGACAGGTTTCACACTTCGACGGCTTCGCGAAAGCCGGTGAAGCCCCGATTCCCATCACCGCGAAGAAAAACCCAGCAATGGCCAGAAAACAAAGGCCCTTTTTCACCATAACCTCCTCCTTTCCTCTAAAAATGTTTTGGTGTGAAAAAATGAAACAAACAACCTCTCCTTCTATTGGTTATGATTTTTATCATGAAATAAAAATTGTGTCAAACGTTTTTTGTTTCTGTCCACAAAAAACCCCCTCTTTTTAATTCTTGATACATTCGCAAAAAGTTAGAATTAGAAGGCAAAGTAAAAAGCTTCAAGTTCAAGGAGCGCAATTCGTGAGGAATGAGGAGACCTTGAAGGTCGCTGCAATGATTCACCCTGTTAAATCTCGCGAAGCGAGACGGCAAAGCCGATTTAACAGGGCGGGGGATGCAGCGCGACACAGAAATTGGACTTTTTACAAAGCCGTCAATTCTTGACAATCCCGGCCTGATTGGTTAGGGATGAGGCGTTTTTTGAAGCGGGGAGAAAGAGGGCGGGAGACATGCCGGAAGAATCCATCATCAAAGAGGAAGATCGGTTTCATGAGGCGAAAGGGGAACCATTTGACTCCGCCGTCTGTCCGGGTTGCGGGTGCCTGTGCGAAGATATCGACCTCACTCTGGAGAACAACCGGGTGGTTCAGGCCTTTCACGCCTGTTCCTGGGGGCTCTCAAAGTTTCATCTGGGCCATCGTTTTTTGAGGGAACCCAAACACGCGAAACTCGTTTTCCCCGCCAGGAAAGAACCCACAGGCGGACCCCTTCCCGTTTCTTATGAAGAGGGATACGAACAGGCCGCTGCTTTCCTGCTCCAGGCCAATCGGGTCGTCTTTTTCGGCTTGTGTCAGATGACCTTCGACGCTCAGCTCCTGGCCATTTCTCTCATTAAGCATTTCAACGCGACCGTTTATCCCTCGGAGGGAATGCTGCTGACCCCGTTTTTCAAGGCCCTCAAACAGCATCCCGCCGGAATCGCAACGCAGGAAGAGATCCGGCAACTGGCCACGACCATTGTCTTTTGGGGAGCCAATCCCCTGCACAGTTGCCCCCGGCTGTCCCCCCGTTACGCGGTCTTTGCCGCGGGCATCAACGCCCCGGAACGGCATATCGCTCGGAAGGCCTTTTACACCGACCCCTATGAAAACGACACGGGGTTCTTTGCCCTACGGATCCCCATCACCCCGGAAAATGAGGTGGATCGCGCCAAGGAACTGACTGAAATCATCGAAGAAGGCTCATTTTCCGTGCCAAAAGAACTGGATGCCCTGGTTAAAGCGATTGAATCCAGCCCTTTCGTCGCCCTGTTCGTGGGCAGGGGGATCGCCTATTCCGCCACGCCTGACGCATTGATGGAGGCCCTTTTCGCCCTCAGGAACGCCATCAATCAAAAAAAACCTTGCGTTCTGTTGCCGGTCATCTCGGATTTCAATGCCATGGGATTCTATCTCGCCCTGATTCAATCGGGTATCGATCCCGCTGAATCACCACAGGTGTGCGCCGATTTGCTTGCCTATCAGCCGAAGAAAGGGGACACTTTGATCTGTATCGGATCAGACCCGTTCTGGTTTTTCTCCGACGCGCAGCGGGAAGCGATCCAGTCCCTGTACATCCCTGTCGTGTCCATTTCGTCACTCCAGAACCAGACCACCCATGCCGCTGATCTGGTGCTTCCGGTCGCCCTCACGGGTGTGGAAGCGGAGGGGCTGGCCTACCGGATGGATGGTGTCCCCATCTTTTTGCGTCAGGTCATTCCCACGGCCCAACCCACGGATTTCACCGTCCTGAAGGCAATCCAGGAAAGGATCCTCACGGAGCCTTCCCATGGCTGACATGAAGGTTCTGGACGTCTATCGCCTGCTTCCGCGCACGAACTGCCGCCAGTGCGGCATGGTCTGCATGGCATTCGCCTCCGCCCTGCTGACGGGAAAGGCGAAACCGGAAGATTGCCCTCCCTTTGCCGAAGAGGAAAAATACGCGGAGGCCTTGCAGAAACTTCAGGAAGCTTTTGGCGACAAGGGGGAACGGGAAGCCACCGGCCTCAGCATCGACAGGGACAAGTGCGACGGGTGCGGCATCTGCGCCGCCGTGTGCGAAATCAGCTTGGAGAAGAGCCAGGAACTCGCCAACGGCAAAGGGGCCAGGCGGTTCGAATCTCCCGTCATTGTTATCGTGGATGGTCTGATTACGATTAAAAACCCCGACGCCTGCAGAAGGATGGTCCCGGACGCACCAACGTGTAACGCCTGCGTTGATCTCTGCCCTTCCAAGGCCCTGACCTTTCTTTAGGAAACGGATAACCATGAAACTCCTCATCAAAAACGCCATGGTTTACGATCCCAAAAATGACGTCCAGGGTGAAACACGTGCGCTGCATATTCAAAAGGGCCGGGTCTCAAAACCGTTCAAAAAGCCGGACAAGGTAATCGACGCGAAAGGGATGCTGGCGCTCCCTGGGGGCGTCGAGGCGGGGACAACCTTTTCCTCTTACGGGCTACCCTTGTTCAGCTTCCAGCAGAACCTGCCGACAGACCCGCAATCCCTCAGCGCCGCTTACGCCCGGCTGGGCTACACGCACCTTCACGAATTCATGATGTTTCCGACGACTTCACTGATGACCCACCACTATCTCGCGGCGCTTCCTTACCAGGATGGTTCCGCGTCCCTCTGTCTAACGCTCCGTGAGTTTGGCGGGCTGGCCGGCTCCCCCCCGGAGTGGGTAGTTCGGTTTCTTGACACGTGCGCCTACCGTTTCCGCGCCCTGAACATCCGGTTGCCGGAGTCCAGCGCCCATTTCAGGGAAAGCGCCCTTTCCCGCTTCAACATTCCGGCCAGCAAGGTGCTTGAATTTCTCTCGGAGCTCCCGCTGAACCTTCCCCTCCTCATGGAAACGACCTCCCGACTCCTGGACGAAACCCTGCCCGCAACCCCCAACCTTTTTTTCAGCCATATCGGCCGCGCCATCGACGGTGAATACGCCTTTAAACAAGCCTCATCGCACATGGCGTCAGGAACAATGCGGGGAGATATCGGGCTCACGCCCGCCACCACCCACCACCAAATCCTGACGGAATCCGAGCTGGGCGGGGAAGAGCACCTGTCCGCCCATCTGGGCCTGACGGGACCCTTGCGATACGCGAAAGTCAAACCACCCGCCTCCCAGGTTTCCCTGTCACTGAAACTGGCCACACATCCCGAGCATAAAAGGCGCCTGGCCTTCTCTTCCCTCTGCCTGGGGCCTCAGGCAGGCGAATCCTATCCCACCCTCTTCAAACAGCTCTTTGGCGCCGATGATTCCTACACCATCAGTGATTTCGTCTGGCAAACCCGTGTCATGACCGCGGGGCTTCTGGGGCTGGAAGACAAAGGGCATCTGGGGGTCGGTGCCATCGGAGACGTGGCCCTCTATCAACCCGAAGAAAATCTTCCCACGGGGGATATCCTCGGACAGTGCCACACCCTGATCAAGGGGGGGCAACTTGTGATGGAAGGCGGGGAGTTCACGGGCATCCTGCCGGAGACGCGAACCTTCTTCCGCGCCCACGATCCCACCGAACGGGATTTCGCCCTTTTTGCCGGATATTTCAAGTCCTATCCAAGGCTCGAACACCTTGACGTCCCTGATTCGCTGGGAAGCTGGCAGCCCCTGCCACTATCTTGAGCCAAGGCTCTTCTATTCCCGTTTCAGTTCCCCGTGGTACCCCGCTTCGCCCACCAGACCCCCAGATACACAAAAGGGGTATCCAAGAGCGCGAAGACAAACTTGAAGAGATACTGCCCGCCGATCAGACGCAGGCAATCCGGGAGGCTGTAAATGCTATAGAAGGCGATAAGGATGAAAAGCACCGTGTCAATCAGTTGAGAGGTCATGGTAGACACGTTATTCCGCAGCCACAGGAACCGCGTGTTGGTCACGTCGCGCCAAAAATGAAACAGCGCCACGTCGCACGTCTGACTGACGAGATACGCGATGAGCGAGGCGACAATTATGCGGTTGGAAGCGCTGAAAATCTGCCTGAACACAGATTGATGCCGGTAGAAGGCAGCGGGCGGCAAATAGA
>WGDA01000005.1 GCA_015493505.1 Pseudomonadota bacterium
CCGTCAAATCCATAGCCCTCTTCAAAGGATTGCTCGTCAAGCTGGGAGATGGGGACGCTGAAATGCTGCCACAGCCCAGGGAAGTCCATGAATTTTAAGTCGACCATCCTGACGCCCTGTTCTTTGCTGTATGCGATGACTTCTTTGGGGTTCATTTAGGGTTACCTCCTTGTTTGGGTTTGTCTCGTTTGTTCCGTTGGTTTGGTTGTTAAGGTTAAGGTGGAAGGTAATCTGAGATGTTTGGTAATATAGCAAGGCATGCAGAATTACCTTTAACCCTTCATCCTTCACCCTTTTACCTTTCGTGATCTATATTGCCCCGGGGCCCCGTTCGCCGGTCCGGATGCGAATTACCTGCTCCACGGGGGTCACAAAGATTTTCCCGTCCCCTATCTTGCCGGTCCGGGCGGTCTCTTCAATCACCTCGACGACCTGTTCCACCAGCTCTTCAGGGATGACGACCTCTATCTTGATCTTGGGCAGGAAATCCACGATGTATTCCGCCCCCCGATACAATTCGGTATGCCCCTTCTGCCGTCCAAACCCTTTAACCTCCGTGACGGTGATCCCTTTGATTCCTATCCGGTTCAGCTCGTCTTTCACATCTTCCAGCTTGAATGGCTTGATGATGGCTTCCACGCGTTTCATCTATAAGGCCCTCCTGCTGTGGCGAAACATAACATTCACCTTCTTTTTAATCAACGTTATCACCTCAAATCACGCCTCGATTCGCCGGGTCACGTTCCGGAGCGCGTCTTTGACCTGGCGCAACCTTTTTTCATCATAAATCTTCTCTCCCGTCTTGTCCTGGACGTAAAACACATCCGCCGCGCGGTCCACCTTGGTGGATATCTTTGCCAGGGATATATCCAGTCCCAGCATGGAAAGGGTTCGGGTAATGTCGTACAAAAGCCCCACCCGGTCATCCGCGTACACATCGATAATGGTGTAAAAATCCGAGGTGTTATTATCAATCCGGACGTCCGGTGGCAGGGCCACCCGCCCCCGGCGCCTCACGGGTGAAGAAAACCGGTTTCGGTTAACCAGCTTCTCCAGGTCCCCGTCCCCTTCTCCCGAGAGAATCCGTTGCAGATCCGCCTGAAACTTCTCCCAGATGCCCGAACGAATCAGGCTGGGTTCAAATGGAGAGTTGACGTGAAAGATATCGATGGCCACACGACGGGTGGTCGTATGAATCTCGGCATTAAGAATGTTGATGCCATGCGCCGCCATAACTCCGGCGATGGAAGAAAACAGACCATGCCGGTCCCGCGCCACGACCACGATTTCCGAGACCCCCTTGATGGGGTCTTCCTCTATATCGCACACCACGGGCTGGGTCTGATACCGATAAAGAAGCCTCAGGTGTCTTTTCACGCGCTCTGGCGGAACCTGCAAAAGGTAACGATGGGGAAGAGACTCCAGTAGGGGGCTGTAGATTGGCTCCGGGAGGTTAGCCTCCCGGAGCCATTTCCGAATCTCCAGGATCCGGCCTTTCATCCGCAGAGCCGCCACCTTGGAACCCCCTTCACCTTTCTCCAGGACATGCAGGACCTTGAAAAAGAATTCCTGTATCAGGTGTTCCTTCCAGGCGTTCCACGCGTCGGGGCCCACGGCCCGAATATCGGCGTAGGTCAGGACATACAGCATTTTCAGCCTCTCGACCGTACCGATGAGATGCGCCATGGAAACTATCAGCTTTTCCTCGAAAAGGTCACGCCTCTGGGCGGTTTCCGAAATCAGAAGGTGATTTTCAATCAGGAAGACCAGCAGGTCTTTTTGGGGGTTGCTCAGGAAGAACCGCTCCGCGATGCCCTCCGCGATTTTCGCCCCCAGTTTCGCGTGCCCCTTCCCGGCCCCTTTGCCAATATCGTGTAGAAACCCCGCCAGAAGGAGGGTAAAGGGAGACGCGACCTCTCTGGCGAGCCGGCTTGCCAGGGACGCCTCTGTTCCTTCCCGGACATCCCGGAGTTTTTCTATCTCCCCCACGGTGAAGATGGAGTGCGCGTCCACCGTGTAGATATGATACACATCATGCTGGACGCGACAATAGATATTTCTGAACTCAGGGATAAGCGCCTCCAGCAACCGGACCTGATTCATCTGCATTAGGGTCGGGGCGATCACCTTTCCCTTTCGAAAGATATCGAGAAAGACTGAGATGGCGGTGGGCATCCGGCCCAGTGGACTCTCCCCCGGCGGGAACACATCCAACATGAATTCTTTGGTGCGCCACCCCACATCCACACCATACATGGCGGCGTAATAGAAGGCCCGGACCATTTCCACCGGGTCCCGTTCGAAAACCGAGGGGGTTGTTACCTCGATTTTTCCCCGTTTCAGGAAGAAATTCCGCCCCACCTGTTTCCCTGTGTCACGGCGCGAAAAAACCCGCGATGGCCTTTTTCTCCAGGAGAGCTTCTCGAACATCAGGGACATGACCCGGTTGAGAACGGCCGCGTTTTTGTAATAATCCCGCATGAAAACTTCCACGTCCAGCGTATGCCCCGCCTGACGATAGCCGAGTTTCCGGGCAATCTCCGCCTGAACCTGGAGCGCCAGGCGGTCGTTTTTGCGTTTTGACAGAACGTGCAGACAGAGGCGGGTCTTCCAGAGAAAGGCGAGGGCCTCTTCCAGCTCCCCTGCCGAGGCGGGAGAAATTAACCCTCCTTCAACCCACTGGTCTATGGCAGTGTATCCCTCAAAGGCCCACAGGGCCCACCGCGTGGCGTGGAAATCCCGCAGCCCCCCTTTCCCTTCCTTGATGTGAGGCTCCAGCAGGAAAATTGATCGGCCGTATCGGAGGTGCCGCTTTCGGGTTGAAACGCGAAGCTTGTGCAGGGTGTTTTCCGGACGCTTTTTCAGCCCCCTTTCCAGCACGGACAGGGTAAACTGGTTAAAAAGCATCCCATCTCCCCACAGATACCGGCTGTCCATCAACGCCGTCAAAATGGTCAGGTCTCGCGTCGCCAGGTCCTGACACATCTCAATGGTACGCACGCTGTATCCCACATCCATTCCCATGTCCCAGAGGGGATACATGAACGCCTTGACAAAATTTTCTATCTCTTCCCGGGTACGACCCTGATACAGGACCATGATGTCCACGTCGGAATAGGGCGACATCTCCCCCCGGCCATATCCTCCAACCGCCACGAGGGCGACCCCCTTTCTGGATGTTTCAAGCCTCAGGGAGTAGTCATCCGCCACCTCAGCGATGAGACCATCCAGGGCTGTGGTATAGCGCCGGTAAAAGTCGTGGGGAGAAAATCCGGGAGAGAGGATTTCCTGGCCGAGGGAGTTTCGGATTCCTTTCACTTCCGCCCAGCGCGGATAGGCGGCAGGGTCGCACGTCAATTCTTTCTTTTCAGTTTTTTCCGTCATTTGTTGACAACCCGCGCCATATATTGTAAAAGTAAGCCCGTGCCGAAGTGGCGGAATTGGTAGACGCGCTAGGTTCAGGGTCTAGTGGGTGTACGCCTGTGCGGGTTCGAGTCCCGCCTTCGGCACCATTTTTATGCTTCGCCCGTTCCATTCAATAAAACAATCCCGTCTCCCGTGACAGAGAGGCGCGTCACGCCCGTTTCGGTCACGAGGTAATCGTTTTCCAGGCCCACCGCTCCCTTTCCCGGGAACACCATCTTCGGTTCAACGGCCAGAACCATGCCGGGCTCCAGCCGCCAGGGAAGGTTTTCCCCCAGCACGGGCCATTCATTCAGCTCAAGCCCGATTCCGTGCCCGATATAACGCGCGCGTTTCTCCCCTATCCCCATAAAATGCTCAACAAACCCTGCCTGGTCCGCCATCTTCTCCAGCCGGGAAAACCAGCCCCCCACCGCGTCGCCCGGGGCGGCTTCCGCCTCAAAGCGCTGAATCATCTCAACCGTCAGGCGGTATGCCTCCGTGAGATCTTGAGAGAGGGTTCCGATCACCGCGGTTCGGGTCTGGTCCGAGACATACCCGCCATCCCCCGGGGACGCGTCAAAAATAAGGGGGATGTCACGTTCAATCTTTCGGTGTCCCCCGCCAATGGGAATGGCCGGGGTCAGGCCCACACCCCCCAGGGGCGCGTCGAGAAAGCTGGGAACGGCCGCGGATTCCCCCGCGTAGAGGTATCCGTTGATTCCCTCCTGGTTCCATCCCCGCATCCGGACCATGCCGGGGTGCCCCAGCCGCCTCATGGTATGGATCAGGTTCGCCTCCGCCTCTGCTTCTGTCATGCCCGCCCCCACGATCCGGGGCATTTGCCGGATCGTTTCGTCATAGATTTCAATCCCCTTGCGAATGCGATCAACCTCAAAAGGGGACTTAATCATCCGGCAGGAACGCACCAGGGCCGATCCGTCCATGAGCACACACCTCTGGAACAGGTCCTTGAACCTCAGGTAGAGGGCGGCGGGTATCACGTCGAGTGTCAGCGCCAGTTTGGCGGGAACTTTCCCGGCGAGGCGTTTGACGGCCTCCTTGATCTCCCTGAATCGCGAAAACGCCTCAATCCGCCCGAGTGGAGACTCAACGCGGGCGCGGTCCACGTCCTTACGAACGAGGTAAACCGTTTCTCCCTCCTGGGTAATCAGGGCGTACCCCTGCTGGATAGACCCTGTAAAATAGTAAAGATCCGGATTATGTCCAACAATGGCAAGCGGAACATCCTTTTGCTTCAGGAGCAAGCCCAGCCGGCGCGCCCTGTCCGCCAGTTCCTCCCCCGTAACGCCGCTCGCTGGCAGGAGGCCGGCATCAATCACGGCGCAATCTCTCTTGTAGCGCGTCGATGACCGCGTCCGCCGCCACTTCCATGACCTCGCCTGACGCGCGAGACTTTATCTCGACTACCTTTTCCTCCAGGTATCGCCTGCCAATGACGACCCTGTAAGGGATGCCGATGAGGTCCGCGTCTTTGAATTTCACGCCCGGGCGCAGCTCACGGTCATCCAGCAGTACCTCCCAGCCTCCACGCGTCAGGTTGCCATAGAGCGCATCCGCAAATTGGACGACCTCTTTCTGATTCGTTTGAACGGGAAGAATTTCTACCTGAAACGGTGCGATCTGTCTGGGGAAGACGATCCCGTTTTCGTCGTGGCTCTGCTCGATGGCCGCCGCCACGGTCCGGCCAATCCCGATGCCGTAACACCCCATAATCATCAGTCGCTCCTTCCCGTTTTCGTCCAGGAAGGTGGCCCGCATTGCCTCGCTGTATTTTGTCCCCAGCTTGAAGACATGCCCGACCTCGATCCCCCTAAACATTTCGAGGCGCCCCTTGCCGCACCGTGGGCAAATCTCCCCCTCCCGCGCCTGGCGGATGCCCGCCACCTGACTCACCTGAAGGTCTCTCTTGGGGACAACATGGATGAGATGAGCGTCCGTTTCGTTGGCGCCGCAGACCGCGTCACGGAGCGACATGACCGCGGGGTCCGCGATGACAGGGATCGACAGGCCAACCGGACCCGCGAACCCAACCTCCGCGCCCGTGACCTTTCGGACCTCGTCGTCGGAGGCCAGAACGACAAAATTGGCGTCAAGCAGGTTTTTCAGTTTAATCGGGTTGAGGTCGTGGTCTCCCCGCACCAGCCCAGCCACGAGGCCCCGATCCGTCTCGAAGATCAGGGTCTTAATCAGGTCTCTTGGGGCGATTTTCAGGTATTCCGAGACCTCTTCCACATGCCTCTTGCCCGGGGTGTAAACCTTTTCCGGAGCGGGAACCGATTCCGCGGCCTCATCGGGTTCGGCTGTCTCCGGCAACCGTGACGCCGCCCGCTCCGTGTTGGCGGCGTAGACGCACTGGTCACAGGAAAGGATGGCGTCCTCCCCGGTGTCTGCTAGCACCATGAATTCGTGAGAATGGCTGCCGCCGATACTGCCCGAGTCCGCCTCCACCGCCTTGAAACGCAGGCCGCAACGCTCGAAGATACGGCTGTACGCCCGGTACATGGCCTGGTAGCTTTCCTCGGCCGACGCTTCGTCCCGATCGAAGCTGTAGGCGTCTTTCATGATGAATTCCCGCGCCCGCATCACGCCAAACCTTGGACGGATCTCGTCTCTGAACTTTGTCTGAATCTGGTACAGGTTCAGAGGCAAGTCCCGGTAGGAGCGGACCTCTTTACGCACCAAGTCCGTGATAATCTCCTCGTGGGTGGGACCCAGGCAATAGTCGCGTTCGTTACGGTCTTTCAGCCTCAGGAGCTCTTTCCCGTAATACTCCCACCGCTGGCTTTCAATCCACAGATCCGCCGGCTGGACCATGGGCATCAGAAGCTCCTGCGCCCCGGCGACGTTCATCTCTTCTCGAACGATCTCCTCAACCTTCCGGATGGCGCGAAGGCCCAGGGGAAGGTAGGTATAGATGCCCGCCGCGACCTTGCGAATCATTCCCGCCCTGAGCATCAACTGGTGACTGATGACCTCTGCCTCGGCCGGTGTTTCCTTCATGGTTGGTAAAAACATTCGGGAATAGCGCATCGGTTCTCCCTTCATTTGTTATAGGGTGTGATTATAAAATTTTACCCCTTCAGCGTCAATGGAATCCCTTTCCACCCACGTTGAAGGGGTTTTCGTCCGTTGTTGACGGGCGCGGCCGACCTACATCCGGCGGCCCGCGACCATCATGCGGTTCATGGCCTTGTCCAGGGAGGCCTTCTCTTTCAGGTAATCCTTGTGCGTGGCGCTCAGGGTCTTAAGCTTGGCTTCCGCCTCTTCCTTCCGTTTTCGGGCCCGGTCCACGTCAATTTCGGCATCCAGCTCCGCGAGCTCGGCCAGAATGGTCACCTTGTTGTCCAGAACCTCCGCGAATCCCCAACTGACGGCGATATACCGTTTGTCGTTTCCCTGCCGATACATGACCGCGCCAATCCCCAGGGTCGAGAAAAAGGGCGTGTGCCCCGCCAGGACGCCAAACTCACCCAGCTCGCCCGGCGCGGTTATCTCGTCCACTTCCTCGCTCAGCACCAGCCTATTCGGGGTTACCACTTCCAGCAGAAATTTATCAGCCATTCCGACTCTCCAGCCATCACCTACGCGGCGAGAAGCTTTTCACCCTTCTCAATCGCTTCTTCGATGGTTCCGACCATGTAAAACGCCTGCTCCGGCAGGTCGTCGTGCTTGCCTTCCACGATTTCCTTAAAGCCCTTGATGGTATCCTCCAGCTTCACATACCGGCCCGGGGTGCCCGTAAACTGTTCCGCGACAAAGAAGGGCTGTGACAGGAAACGCTGAATCTTCCTGGCGCGCGCCACGATCAGCTTGTCATCTTCGGAAAGTTCGTCCATCCCCAGGATGGCGATGATGTCCTGCAAATCCTTGTACTTCTGAAGGACCTGCTGCACCTCACGGGCAACCTGATAATGTTCCTCGCCAATCACCTGAGGGTCCAGAATCCGTGACGTGGAATCGAGCGGGTCCACGGCCGGATAGATCCCCAGCTCGGCGATCTGGCGTGAAAGGACCGTGGTGGCATCCAGGTGGGCAAAGGTCGTGGCCGGTGCCGGGTCGGTCAGGTCGTCCGCTGGCACGTAAATCGCCTGAACGGAGGTGATGGACCCTTTCAGGGTCGAGGTAATCCGTTCCTCCAGCTCGCCAAGGTCCGTCGCCAGGGTAGGCTGATACCCCACGGCGGAAGGCATCCGTCCGAGAAGGGCCGAGACCTCGGAATTGGCCTGCGTGAACCGGAAGATGTTGTCGATAAAGAGCAATACGTCCTGGTGTTCCTCATCCCGGAAATATTCAGCGGCCGTCAGGGCGGTCAGACCGACCCGCGCCCTGGCGCCCGGCGGCTCGTTCATCTGGCCATAGATCAGGGCCGCCTTGTCGATAACCCCCGATTCCTTCATCTCCAGCCAGAGGTCGTTTCCCTCACGGGTTCGCTCCCCAACGCCGCCAAACACGGAAAAACCGCCGTGCTCGATGGCGATGTTGTGAATCAGCTCCATGATGATGACGGTCTTGCCAACGCCGGCGCCCCCAAACAGGCCAATCTTGCCACCTTTGGAGTAAGGCGCCAGGAGATCGACCACCTTGATGCCCGTCTCGAAGGCCTCCACGTTGGTGTTCTGCTCCAGAAATGAAGGCGCGGGCCTGTGAATGGGATAAAAATGGTCGCTTTCGATGGGACCCTGCTCGTCCACCGCCTCGCCCACGACGTTCATAATTCTTCCCAGCGTCGGCCGCCCGACGGGGACCTTGATAGGGTTGCCCGTATCCAGGGCCTGCATTCCCCGAACCAAGCCGTCCGTCGTGTCCATGGCGATACAGCGGACGATATTGTCGCCCAAATGCTGGGCCACTTCCACGGTCAGGTTCCATTCCCTGTCGCTGATCGTTGGGTTGCTCAATTTTACGGCGTTATAAATTCCAGGCAGGTTCCCGGACTCGAACTCCACGTCCACAACCGGTCCAATCACCTGAACGATACGGCCTACGTTCGCATTCTCCATTGGCCTTACTTTCCTCCCTTGGTTAACTATTTGAGGGCTTCGGCGCCCCCGACAATCTCCATCAGTTCCTTCGTAATGGCCGCCTGTCTTGCCCGGTTCATTGCCAGCGTCAGGCGGTCAATCATCTCTGCGGCGTTGTTGGTGGCCGATTCCATGGCCGTCATTCGGGCGCCATGCTCGCTGGCTATCGATTCCAGCAATGCCCTGAAGATCTGCACCTCGATATATTTCGGAAGTACCTGGTTCAGAATCACCTTTTCCGACGGCTCATAAATATAATCCGTCAGCACGCCCCCTTCGGGCATCTCATCGGGCTCGATCGGCAGAAGTTTCTGAACCACCACGTTTTGAGAGATGGCGGAACGAAAATGATTATAGACCATCACCAGTTCGTCAAATTCCCCCGCCTCGTAGGCGGCCACGATATCCTTGCCCACCATCGTCGCCGTCGCGTAGTCAATATCACCCAGGATATTTCTGTACTCCTTGCGGATGGGATACTCACGCCGCTTGAAAAATTCCAGGCCCTTGCGGCCGATGATATTCAACTGGACGGTTTCCACACCCTCCTCTTTGTTCTTGAGGAGGTGAACCACTTCCCGGATGATATTCTGGTTGAACCCGCCACACAGCCCACGGTCCGACGTGATGACCAGGATTTCCCGGGTCTTGACCTCCCGCCGGACGAGCAGGGGATGGCGATCGAGTTCCACCCGCGCGGACAGGTCATTGATGACTTCCCGCATCTTGTCCGCGTAGGGACGGGCCTGAACGATGGTCTCCTGGGCGCGCCGCAGCTTTGCGGCGGCCACCATCTTCATGGCCTTGGTAATCTGCTGCGTGTTCTTAACGCTGGCTATTCTCTTTCGTATGTCTTTGAGACTGGGCACTTTTTCCTTTCTTTCCCCTTCGTCGCGCTTCTGACTACACAGATGTCCCCATCAGGCTGGCCCAACGGGGCATCCCATTTTACTGTGCGACAAACTTATCCTTGAATTCATTCAGGGCAGCGTCGAGCTTCCCCGTGATATCGTCATCCAAGACCTTCTTTTCGAGGATTGCCTGGCCGATTTCAGGATGCGCGGTTTCCATAAACTGGTACAGCTCTTCCTCATAGCGCTTCAAGGCGGAAACCGGGTATTCATCCAGATAGCCGTTCACCGCTGCGTAGATAATCATAATCTGCTTTTCCACGGGAAGCGGCACATACTGCCCCTGCTTCAGGATCTCGACCAGCCTCTCCCCTCGGGCGAGCTGGGCCTGCGTCGCCTTGTCCAGATCACTCCCAAACTGGGCGAAGGCGGCCATTTCCCGGTACTGCGCGAGGTCCAGGCGCAGGGTTCCAGCCACCTGCTTCATGGCCTTGATCTGGGCGTTCCCGCCGACACGGGAGACCGACAGCCCCACATTGATGGCCGGCCGGACACCAGAATAGAAAAGGTCTGTTTCGAGATAAATCTGCCCATCCGTAATGGAGATGACGTTGGTCGGAATATACGCGGAGACGTCCCCCGCCTGCGTCTCGATAATTGGCAGGGCGGTCAGGGAGCCTCCTCCCAGCTCATCGCTGAGTTTCGCGGCACGTTCCAGCAGCCGTGAATGGAGGTAGAAGATGTCTCCAGGGTACGCTTCGCGTCCCGGCGGCCTTCTGAGAAGGAGAGACAACTGCCGGTATGCCACCGCGTGCTTGGACAGGTCGTCATAGATACACAACGCGTGACGCCCGTTATCCCGGAAATATTCCCCCATGGTCACCCCCGCGTATGGCGCGAGGTACTGAATCGGAGCTGACTCGGAGGCGGTCGCCGAAACCACAATCGTATAATCCATCGCGCCATAGCTTTTCAGCTTGTCCACCACCTGGGCGACGGTGGAACGTTTCTGTCCGATGGCCACGTAGATACAGATGACATCCTGACCCTTCTGGTTGATGATGGTATCGAGGGCGACAGCCGTTTTTCCTGTCTGGCGGTCTCCAATAATCAGCTCGCGCTGCCCGCGTCCGATGGGAACCATGGAATCGATCGCCTTGAGGCCCGTCTGCAGGGGCTCTTTCACAGGCTGGCGGGCCACGATGCCGGGCGCCTTGATTTCAACGCGCCTGGTCTCTTTTGCCTCGATGGCACCACCGCCATCGATGGGCTGCCCCAGGGGGTTCACAACCCGCCCGATGAGCTCATCCCCCACGGGGACCTCGACGATGCGGCCCGTCCGCTTGACGATGTCTCCCTCTTTAATCAGGTAGTCTTCCCCAAGAAGCGCCGCCCCCACATTGTCCTCTTCGAGGTTCAACACCATACCGTACACATCGTGGGGGAGGGAAAGAAGCTCGCCCGACATGGCGTTTTCCAGCCCGTAGATACGGGCGATCCCGTCACCCACGGACAGGACGATGCCTGTTTCCGAAACATCAACTTCCCTCTCGAATCCTTCTATCTGGCTCTCAATAATCTTGCTGATTTCTTCTGCTCTTATCTTCATTTCCTCTCTCTAACCCATTAACAGTTTTTCTCGATAACGATTTAGCTGTCCCTTCACGCTGCCGTCTATGACGATCTCTCCGATCCGGGCCTTCACCCCTCCGATCAGCCCGGGATCCACCTCTTTTTCCAGGATGACCTCTTTTTCCATATAATCCGCCAGGGCCTTTTTAAGGGTCTCGAACTCTTTCTCTTTCAAGGGCTCTGTCGTGTACAGGACCCCCCTTATGCGATTCTGTTCTTTGTCGAGCAAATCCTGAAAGATTTTATAAATCGCTGGGAGCAGGGTAATCCGTTCTTTTTCCACAAGGATGTCCAGGAAACGAATCATCGATTCGCTAAACCCCACTTTTTGCGCCACCTGGCTCATCACTTTTCTCCGGCCTTCCAGCGGCCAGATGGGCAGGGAAACAGCTTTCCAGAGGTTGGGGAATTCCTTGAAGAGGGACTGTATCTTGACAAGCTCGTCATGGATTTCCCCCGCCCGATTCTCTTTGAGGCCTATCTCCATCAGTGCCTTGGCGTAGCGTCTCGCCACAACGGTTTCTTTCAATTCAGTCTCCCAAGCTGCTGCACGTACAGATCAAGAAGCCTTTTCTGGTCTTCCGGCGTGATACTTTTTCGCACCAGTCTCTCCGCGAGTGCCAAGGCCTCAAGCGCCACTTCCTCCCGGAGCTTCTTTTTCAACTGTTCCATCTCTTCTGTCAGTTCCTGCTCGGCCTGCGCCCGCATCAAAGCTGCCTTTTTCTCCGCTTCCTCCATGAGGTGCTTTTTCTCTTCCTCGACTTCCTTCAGCATCTGTTCGCGAATGGACTGGATTTCCTTATCCATGTTCGCCAACCGCTGCTGGGCCTCCTGGTAAGTTTTCTCAGCCGCCTCCGACAGCTCTCGGGCCTTCTGGAGTTCTTCCTTGACCTGAAGATGCCTTTTTTCAAGAAATTCGGTGAGGGGCTTCCGCAAGAGCTTGAAAAGCAGAAAAATGAGGATAGCAAAATTGATAATCCTGTAGATGTAATCCTTCCAGTTTACCCCCTGCTTTCCCGCCTCCGCGGCTATGGCCGGAAAAGCGAAGGCCAACAGCAGCGCGCCCCCTGTCATGCAGGCCAGCAAAAGCCCAAGGATTGTCCTTCTTTTCATCACGCTGCCCTTCCCAGCACCTTTTCCGCCATGCGCCTGGCAAACGGTTCCACCTCTTTTTTCAGCGCAGCCTCCACCTCTTTCATCTCACTCATCAGTTTGTCCCTTAACGCCGGGATGTCTTTATTAATCGTATCGCGCGCCCGGTCAAGGATCTCCCGCTGTTCCGCCGTGATTTTTGCCCGAATCCGCGCCTTTTCCCTGGCTGCCTCCGATCGGGCTTCAGCGAGCTTTTCCTTCAGGAGGGCCTCCTCGCTCCTGGCCTTTTCCTGCAAAGCCAATGCCCGCTCCTGGGCGCCAACGGTCGCTTCCCGCCGTCTGTCCAGCGCCTTCAGGATAGGGCGGAAAACAAGTTGGTTGATCAAGTAAACAAACAGGATGAAAATCCCCGCCTGGACCAATAATGTATAATTTATGTTAATCATACCTTGGGCACACCCTCACGCAAAAAAATTTTCCCCTTGCTACCATAGACTTTTACCCTTGTCAAGTTTTTCACAATGTCATTTTTTACCTCTTTCTGATATTGCTCGGGTATTTTTCGGTAAGAATCCTGGTTCGGCACGCGTGGTGCCTCCTTGACCTCCCTCATGTTAATAGGGTATTGGAGAGGAAAACAGTTGGACTATCCCGGCAGAAACGGGATAGTCCGGCATCAAGGCACTCAACCCCGAAGAAAGGAGCACCCCGAATGATTAAAGTGACATGTCTCGGAGCGGCTGGAACCGTAACCGGGTCGAATTTTCTCGTTGAAACACCACGTGGCCAGAAAATTCTGGTGGACTGTGGCCTTTTCCAGGGAGGAAAACTCCTGGAAATGCGGAACTGGGCACCATGGGATTTCCATCCCGACCTGGTTGAAACCATGTTCCTGACGCATGCACACATCGATCACTCCGGGCGCATCCCCAAATTGGTCAAGGACGGGTTCACAGGTAAGATTCTGACCTCGAAACCCACGGCGGAGCTTTGCGAGATCATGCTTCTCGACTCCGCGCACATCCAGGAGATGGACGCCGAATGGCAGACGAGGAAGAACAAACGTAAGGGACACCGGCCGGTCGAGCCCCTCTATACCATCGACGATGCGAAAAAGGCCCTCCCCCTCCTCCGGGCCGTGGAGCGGGATGAAATCCTCCCCATTGCGGAAGGGGTGCGGGCGCGGTTGCGAAATGCCGGCCACATCCTGGGGTCTTCGATCCTGGAATTGTGGCTGGAACTGGACGGTGGGGAAATCAAAATTGTCTTTTCGGGGGACATCGGTAAGGCCAACCAGCTTATCCTCAAGGAAGCTGCCCACATTTTCAAGGCTGACTACCTCTTCGTGGAATCAACCTATGGAAACCGGTTGCATAAGCCCCTCGAAGACAGCAAGAAAGAACTCCTCGAGGCCATTCAATACGCGGTCTCCAATCATGAGAAGGTGATTATCCCATCGTTCGCAGTGGAGCGCACCCAGGAGGTCATTTACATCCTGGGGGAATTCTACCGAAACGGAACCCTCCCGGAAATCCCCATCTATCTCGACAGCCCCCTGGCTATTAAGGCAACGGAGATTTTCCGGAAAAACAAGGCGTTCTACGACAAAGAGGCGCTGGCCGTGGTGGACGCCGGTTTCGATCCCTTCAGTCTCCCCAACCTCCATTACACCCCCTCCACGAAGGAGTCGATCCAGATCAACGAACAGAAGGGGTCCGCCATCGTGATCGCGGGCAACGGCATGTGCACCGCGGGGCGCATCAAGCATCACCTGAAACACAATCTGTGGCGGAAAGGGGCGAGTATCGTCATCGTCGGGTACCAGGCACAGGGGACCACAGGACGCCAGATCGTTGAAGGACGCAAACATGTAAAAATCTTCCGGGAAGATGTGGCGGTCAACGCACGGGTCTTCACTATCGGCGGGTTTTCATCCCACGCGGACCAGAGGGACCTCCTCAACTGGGTGGGAAATTTCAAATCTTCCCGTCCCAAGGTGTTTGTCGTCCACGGCGAACCTTCTTCCAGCGCGGCGCTCGCGGAGAAGATTCACGCCGACCTGGGGTTTGAGACACACGTACCCAAATGGAAGGAAACCCTGTATCTCAAACAGAAGGAGGCACCCGTGGAGACCGCGGGAGCCGTGGAAGCGGAAAAACCCATCGAAGCCACTTTTGTGGAAACGCTTTCCCGCCTGGAGCAGGAAATTCAGAAGATCAAGCGCCAAATACAGCAGCAGGCCGTGCAGGGCACCCTGGGCGAGGAAGACCTCGACCGGCTGAAATATATGGAGGAGGAACTGACGCACATCCTTTCAGGACGGTCAGTGGGGCGGTAAGGCTACTCGCACGCCCCGATACGTTTTCCCTTCATGTGAAGGATCATCCGCATTTTCTGCTTTCCTCCGAGGGTCGACTCCATGCGGATGGTCCCTACGAAGGTATCCCCGGCATAGGTTACCTCTCCATGCCCCGACGTGTGGTTCTGGTCGGTACAGGCCATGTCCCATGAAACCGTGTTCCCGTCTACCTTCGTGTTCTTGACCTCGCATGGCTGTTTGACGCCTGGGCGGGACGGTTGTTTCGGAACCAGATCGTCCTTCGTCAGGCACTGTTTGGTGGTAATAGAGGGCATTTTCATGGGTACGCCCACCATCTCCATGGTGGTGGTAATCTCCCACTGGCCCGGGTTCATGTCGGGGGCGGCATTGGCTGTTTCCACCATCAGGAAAAGCCCTGCAAACACGGCCAGCGCGACCGCGAGGACACCTTTGATATATTGTTTCACATACGTCTCCTTGATTTTGATTGTTGTGGTGGTGGGGCGATTGTGGCGCCCCTGCATGCCAGAAAAGAATGTTTCAGAAGGAGATGAAGTTTCACCCCCGGCAGGGCTATGACTCCAAAAGCTTGTCCTGGCCCTGCGTGGCGGCTTCGGGGTTCAGAACCGACACCTTCGCCTTCAGGGGGGCGTCCAGCTGCTCCATGCGACAGGTGCCGTCAAAGATGACCCCTTCCTGAATCGTCAGTTTGGGCGTCAGGATGTTTCCGTAAACCTTGCCGGGAGAAAGAATCTCGAGGTTGTCCTTCGCGTAAACATTTCCGCGGACGGTTCCGCTGATAATAATCTCGCCCGCGTTGATTTCGGCGTTTACCTCTGCCGTTTCCCCAATGATGACCACATCATCCGTGTGAATCTCTCCCTGAAATTTGCCGTCGATCCTGACGGTTCCTTCAAAAATCAGCTTTCCCTCGAAGCTTGTCTGCTCCCCCAGAAAAGCCCGGATATCTCTCGATGGTCCCTTTGCCATAGGTCTTTCCTCGCGTCGTGGGTATATTTTCAATCATCCGCCTTTTAACACAATCACAGGGCCCTTTCAACCGGCCTCCCGTCAATTTCCCGTTCAGGAGCAGATTCTTCTGATCAGGCCCTCCAGTTCGTCCAGGTTGAAAAAGGATATTCGAATGGCGCCCTTTTTTCCCTGAAGTTGCACCTTGACCTTTGTTCCCAACGCCCGTTCCAGGCGGTTTTCGATATCGATGATGAAGGGATCCTCAACCCGTTTTTCCTTCCGCGCCGTCTCTTTCTCCAGAATCTTCCTGACGCGGCGCTCCGTCTCCCGGACGGAAAGCCCTCTTTTGACAATTTCATCCGCCAGCGCTTCCTGAAGCTGAAAATCGCCGAGGGGGACAAGCGCCCGGGCGTGTCCCGCGCTGACCTCGCCCTGGCTCACCAGGCGCTGGACCTTGGGAGAGAGCTGAAGGAGCCGCACGGTATTGGCAATGGTGGAACGGTTGCGTCCCAGCCGGCTGGCCAGCGTTTCCTGCGTCAGCCCCCACTGTTTCATCAGCTCCACGTATGCCAGCGCCTCTTCAATGGGATTCAGGTCCTCCCGCTGCAGGTTTTCGATGAGGGCCGCTTCCAGGCTCTCCTGCTCTCCGAATTCCTGGATGACCACGGGCACTTCCCGCAGCCCGGCCTTCTGCGCGGCCCGCCATCGGCGCTCCCCCGCCACGATTTCGTATCCGTCGCCCAGAGGCCGGACCAGCAGGGGCTGCAAAATCCCTTTCTCCCGGATAGAAGCAGCAAGGGCGTCCAGCTTTTCCTGATTGATGGTTTTGCGGGGCTGGGATTGATTGGGGCGCAGCCTTTCAATTCCCACAAAGATGAAATTTCCTTCTTCTCCCGCCCCTTCAGGGATCAGGGCGTGAATCCCCTTACCCAACACCTTTTTCCTGGGCACCATTTCCTCCTTTTCCCATCAATTCCTTCGCCAGCGTCTGATACGCCAAGGCTCCCACGCAGCGTTCATCGTATTCGAAGATGTTTTTTCCAAAGCTGGGGGCCTCGCTCAACCGAACATTTCGATTTATGACCGTCCTGAAGACCCGATCCCGGAAATGCCGGCAGACCTCTTCCCGAACCTGGTGGGAAATGTTGTTTCTTACATCGAACATGGTGAGGAGTATCCCGAGCATGTGGAGCCGCGGGTTGACCGAGTTCTTGATCAGGCGGAGGGTCCGCAACAGTTGCGAAAGCCCCTCCATGGCATAAAACTCACACTGAAGGGGAACGATCACCTCATTCGCGGCCGTAAGCGCGTTCACCGTAAGCAGGCCGAGAGACGGGGGGCAATCGATCAACACATACCGATACTCCCCTGAGATACGTTCGAGGCAGCGCTTCAGGAAATATTCCCGCCCGATCTCGTGAACCAGCTCCACCTCGGCGCCGATGAGGTTTCCATTCGCGGGCAAGAGGTCCATCCCCTTCATCGATGTAGCGATAATGGCCTGTCGGACGGGTATATTTTCCAGCAGTGCGTCATAAACCGAGGTGGTCAGGTCTTCCTTCTCCAGGCCGCATCCGCTCGTGGCGTTCCCCTGCGGATCCATGTCTACCAGCAGGACCCGCTGACCCTCGAGGGCCAGCGCCGCCGAAAGGTTGACGGCGGTTGTCGTCTTGCCTACCCCCCCCTTCTGGTTCGCCACGGCGATAATTTCTGTCATTCCCGTCCTCTCTTTTTGGCAAATTCCGTTCGCGCGCGATTGCCTTCTTATATCACCGTCCCGCGCGAAGAGAAAGCATTTCAGCCGGTCTCTCCCATGAGAGGCTTAAGCCATCACGTCTTTCAGGGTGTCGAGAATCTCTTTCGCTTTCTGGAAGTTTGGCCCCGCCCGAAGCCCACGTTCCCGGCGCTTCCTGGGGGTTTTCCCGCTTCCCTGAACCTCCTCGAAAATCCCGTCCTCGAGGGCAACACGCAGCCACCCCTGGAAGGTTGCCGAGGTCAGGGATTCCGGACAATGGGCCTGGCCGGTTGAAAGCATCTCCTTCCCCCATCGAATCATCTCCTGAATCACTTTTCCCTCTTTGGCCTCCCTCCCTTCCATCTTTCTTACCGTGTAGGACACCCCAACCAGAAACCCTTCCAGGGCGCTCAGGGTTAAATGCCGGAGATCCCTTGCTTCGTCCTCGTCCAGCGTTTCGAGGCGCGTCTGCCCCAGGCGGTACCAGCGTCTGGGATGTTCCACCGGCAGGAGAAACTCGTACCGAAACAGGTGGAAAAGGAACGAGAAAGCCCTGTAAGGCGTCAGCGCGCCTCTGTTTCGTCCCGCCCGGGCCGCCCAGGCGTAGAGAGAGAGGGGCGCGAGGTGGGCGATCATCATGTTCTTGGAAAACTCGAGGTGAATCCGTTTTTCCGGCGGCACGAAATAAAAGGGGTCCGCTTCATCAACTTCCACCCCCTTCCGGATGATGCCATCCTGGGTAAAAAGGCCGAGTGACCGGAGGTAGGCCTCCCGCGCTTCTTCCGCCTTCACGGGGATGTCTGTTCCTATCTCCTCGAGGATACGCCTGTAGAGTTCGGCGGTCTTCACCACCTCGGACTGGCTGATTCCCCGGCCAACGCGCGAAAGCAGCGCCGCGGCCACGAGCGAGGAAGGGGTAACCGCCATGGCGCTCTGGATGGCACGGATTATGTCGTCCGCGACTTTCTGATACAGATCCCGGCGGTGGACGACAGCTTCCGGCATGGCCGCCACGTTCTTTTCCTCCAGGTACCTTTTGAGGGAGATAGGAGCCCCAAACCGCACGAACACGGTTCCATACCGCTTTCGGAAAATCTTACGTATTCTGAGCAGATCCCGCTTCTTCTCCTTGCGCTTTTCTTCCCCTCGCAGTTCCCGGATATATCCCTCTTCCTCCACGATTCTTTCATAGGAAATCGCCGTTGGTACCACGTAGATGTCCTTCACCGATTCCTCGGCCAGCGCGCGAAAAATCATGGCGATCATCCCTTTTTTCGGCAGAATCAGTTTCCCCGTCCGGCTTCTCCCCCCCTCGATAAAAAACTCTATGGGAACCCCCTCCCGGATCAGTTCTCTCAGGTAGAGGTAGAACACCTCTCCATAGAGAAGGTTGTCCCTGAAGCTCCTTCGGATAAAAAAGGCGCTGGACCGCCTGAAAACCGGACCCACCGGCCAGAACGAGAGGTTGGTCCCCGCGGCCACCAGGGGCAACGGCAGGTTCATTTTGTAGAGCACGTAGGACAGCAGGAAATAATCGATGTGGCTCTTGTGAGAAGGGATATAGACGAGGGAATGGTTCCGCGCGATCCTTCGCAGCCGCTGCTGCATGGCTTCATTCACGTCAACCCCGTCGTACAGGTTCTGCCAGACCCACCGCAGGATTTTTTCCCAGACCTTCACGTAGGAAATGCGAAGGTCGGCGGCAATTTCCATGACATATCCCTTCACCTTTTTCGCCAGTTCCTCAACCGGCTTGCCCTCTTCAGCCGCCCGCTTCTCCAGGTAATCCCACAGGTCAGGCATCTCCAAAATCTGTGAGACCATGCGCCTTCGAGAGGGAAGGGGAGGGCCGGAGATGCCACGCAGCTTTTTATCCAGAATGGAGACGGCGGCCTGCCGCAGCTCCAGGGCAATCTCACTGTCCGACTTGCCGGGGTTCTGCTTTAAAACCCGCTGCACGTCGATGGGGGGTCCCAGGCGAACCTGTATTCTCTTTCTGAAAAGGACATTCTTGACCCGCAACGTCCATTTGGGGGTAGAGAATTTTCCCCAGAACGCCGTGTAGAGGGAGCGTTTCTCCGTCTGGGGAAGAACATCATGGATAACAAGGTGCGGGACGAGGTAAATGGGCAGCGAAGAGCTTCTTTGCGCCCGCACCACCGCTTTGAGCGGCGTGGTGCGAAAATTCAGGCATCGCTGGACATAGGCGTCAGCCGGGTTGATATACACAGTAAAGGGAACCCGTCCAAGGGTCGAAATATCCTCATTTTCGGCAAAGGGGTCGAAAAGGCATCTCCTCTTCACAATCCACAGGAGGTGCGCCTTCAGGTGTGCCAGCCATCCCCGGATGGATATCCACGGGAGCATGGATATCCCCAACGGAAACTTGGGGTAATTTCCCCCCTTCTGGCGATAGAGGTAGTAGAGCGCCAGGAAATCGATGCGGCTGGGGGAATCCAGCAGCGGGACGACCACCCCCTTCGCCACGAGGGCGCGCCACTTCTTGAGGTGATCGGGTGAAATCTCCACGCGGGCGAAAAGCCCCGGGAACAAGCGCCGGGAGATCCACCCCTGCATCAGGTCAAATCGATACGGTTTCAGTCCCATCTTCCCTATCCATCCCCAAGGACATACTGCAGGATCGATAATACCTTTATCACGGCTGTCTCCAAACGCAAGGTGCGGGCCCCGAGATGGCAGGGAACAAACCCCCGGGAACACGCCCGCTGAATCTCCGCAGGCGAGAATCCCCCCTCCGGACCGATCGCCACCGTTACCCCCCGCGTCGCGTCTCCTTCGTTCAGGCATGCCTTCAGCCCCCGTTCCGCGTCCGGCGCGCACACGAGTTTCAGGGAGGCGTCATTCATCCCCAGTGCCTTGTCCAGGGGCGTAACCTCCAAAAGCTCAGGGATGGTGGAGCGGTAGGATTGTTTCGCTGCCTCCTTCAAAATCTGTTTCCACCGTTCCCGTTTGCGGGCCGCCCGCTCTCCCGAGAAGCGGGGAACGCTACGTTCGGAAACAACCGGAACGATCCGGCGCACCCCAAGCTCCGTGGCCTTCTGGAGAATCCATTCCCACTTCTTCCCCTTAGGCAACGCCTGGATCAAAGTCATCGCCAGCGGGGATTCGGCGGCCCTGGAAACGGGGCGCTCCAGGCGCGCCACGGTTCTGACGTCATCCGACTCTGCGATAACGGCGTGATACAGGGATTCACCATCGGAAACGAGAATCCGGTCCCCCGGCCTGAGCCGCAAGACCCGCCTCAAATGCGCGTGTTCCGCGCCCGCCACGACCGCCTCCGCCTTTTCCGCGTTCAGAGAGTCGGCAAAAAACTGGAAGGTTCGGCTCACGCCCCCGCCCCCCGTGGCGCCAGCGCGAATGAAACCCACTCGCCCAGTGTCCTTCGCGACCGTTTTTTTAACCCGGCCTCCAGGGCCCTTTCGAGAAACCCGTCTGCCTGCTCCCGCAGAAGGCCGGACACTACGAAGACGCCCGCGGGCGCCAGGCGCCCGGCAAACGCTGTCAGCAGTTCAGACAGGGTTGGCAAGGTGATGTTGGCCAGGATCAGGCGGTACTGGCCCCGGACGGCCTGGATCGGGCCCCTGAAAAACCGGATTTTCTCAGCGACGCCGTTGTTTTCGGCGTTTTTCCTGGCAATGGTGATGGCGACCGGGTCGATATCCAGGGCCACGATCCGCTGCCCCCCCAGCCGCGCCGCCGCAATGGCCAGGATGCCGGATCCCGTCCCCACGTCAAGGATCCCCTCCAGAACGGCGGGAGACTCCTTTTTCAGGCGGATGAGATGGCGCAGACACAACCGGGTGGAGGCGTGCCCTCCCGTGCCAAAGGCCATCTGAGGATCGATGGAGATGACCGGACAAGAGGCGGGTTTTCGCAGCTTTCGCCACGACGGTTTGATAATCAGGTCATGCCCGAAACGATAAATCTTCGCGTACCGTTTCCAGGCGTCCCGCCAGTCCGACTCCTTCAGGAAACCCACCGTGATCTCGGGAACCGGCACGTCAAAATTCAGGCATATTTCATTCAGTTTTTCAAGGATTGTCTCCCTGACGGCGGCCCAGCGCGCCTCTTCGAGATAAAATGAAATCTTCTTCGCGCCTGCCTCGTCCTCCCAGACCACTGGCTGGAACGCGCCCTGGCCCAGAAAGGCCAGAATCGCCTCCGCACAAGGACCCGGATTATGAAGGTTTACCTCGATCATCTTGTTGAAATTCTACCAAATTCCCCCTGAAATGTCATGGCAATCTCATGGAATTTTCCTGTCGATTTCAGGGGAGAACTTCCGAGGGACTCTGCCCCTCGCCGAACCGGTTTTATCATTTGACAATCCCCGCGTCCTGGTCAATAATACCCGCGAATCTTAAACGGAAAACCGAGATGCGTATAAGAGAAATCACACTCGAAACCACGCTGCTGGAGCTTGTGGAAGCCTACCCCGAGGCCTGTAAAATCTTCGAGCGCTATAACGCCCAGGCCGGCGAGTGCATTCTGTGTTACAGCCTGTTTGAACCGCTAAAAAAGGTGATCGAAAAATACGGGCTCAACGAAGAATCCCTTTTGTCTGAATTGCGGGCCGTCCAGCAAACCCCTCGCGATGCCTCTCGGAATACCTGAAAGACAAGTTCCTCCTCCCGGCTTGCCCAAAACCTTTAAAACGGCCAATTTCCGTCCTTTTCCGGTATGATTGCGGGGCCGCTTTACCCGGGTTCCAATCTATGATATAGAATCAAACTAATGTTGAAATGTGACATTTTCTCTTGTTTTTTTCCGTTGTTCCAAACCTTGATTGGATTATCCTTTTGTCTTCAAAGATGACAGGGGGATGTGGCGTGGAGGCCCCGGGGGCTTCCATACAAGAGTCAACCTATAAAAACAGGAGGGGGATATGAAACGGTTTAAAATCATTACAATCCTGGTTGCCCTGGCGTTTCTTTCAGCCATGGTGGCTGCGGCCTCGGCAGGGACCCTGCAGGATGTCCGCAAGAGAGGGTACCTCAAGGTCGGGGTCAACGGAAGTGTCTTCGGCTTCAGCATGCCGGATAAAAAAGGCGTGTGGCGGGGACTCGACGTGGATACCGCCAAAGCCATCGCCGTGGCGGTTTTCGGTGACGCGAGCAAGATAAAATACATCGCGCTCACCGCCGTCCAGCGTCTCCCGGCGCTCCAGTCCGGGGAGATCGATGTGCTTTGCCGCAATACGACCCAAACGCTGACCCGTGACACCGTCAACGGCCTGAATTTCGCCCATGTCAATTTTTATGACGGCCAGGGCTTTCTGGTTCCGAAAAAACTTGGAGTCAAGAGTGCCAAGGAACTGAACGGGGCCACGGTCTGTGTGTTGCCCGGCACGACCACCGAGATGAACGCTGCCGACTTTTTCCGGAAAAACGGCATGAAATGGAAACCCGTGGTCATCGAGCAGTCCTCGGAGCTCAACAAGGCCTTCTTCGCTGGCAGGTGTGACGTGATTACCTCGGATTCCTCCCAGCTTGCCGCCATTCGTTCCATCGCGCCCAACCCCAAGGACTACGTGCTGCTGCCAGAGATTATCTCCAAGGAGCCCCTCGCCCCCGTGGTCCGTCACGGCGACGACCAGTGGTACGATATTGTCAACTGGACGGTCATGGCTCTGATCCAAGCGGAGGAACTGGGCATCACATCCAAAAACGTGGATGTAATGCTCAAAAGCAGCGACCCAAGGGTCAAGCGGTTCCTCGGGGTTACCCCCGGGCTCGGCAAGGATCTTGGGCTGGACAACAAATGGGCCTACAACATCATCAAAGCGGTGGGGAACTACGGAGAAATCTTCGAGCGCAACGTGGGCGTCAACACCCCTCTGGGACTCAAGCGTGGTCTGAACGCCTTGTGGACCAAGGGCGGGCTGATGTATTCCGCACCGTTCCGTTGAGATGACACTGAGGCGGGCACTCCCGAAGAAGTGCCCGCCTCGTCTCTTCGCTTGATGTTCCGAGAAATCCATGAAACAGGGCGGAGCGCCTTTGGACAAACCAAGCACACACACCGCAAACGGTCCGTATCTTAAGGAAATTGAAAAGGTCCCTTTCTGGCTGGACCCCAAAAAACGGGCCTGGGTTTATCAGTTTTTCGTCTTCTGCATGGTCGGCCTGCTGGCCTACTATCTCGTCTCCAACACCATTCTGAACCTGAAACGACAGCATATCGCAACCGGCTTCGGGTTTCTTCACAAAGAGGCCTCTTTCGAGATCGGGGAATCGCTTATTCCCTATTCGGCGGCCAGCACCTATGGCCGCGCCCTGCTCGTTGGCGCCCTCAATACCATCAAAGTTTCATTTATCGGCATCATCATTACCCTGATCTTAGGCACGATGATTGGCGTCGCGCGCCTGTCGAGTAACTGGCTGGTTTCCAAACTCGCGGGGTTCTATATCGAGGTGATGCAGGACATTCCGGTCCTGCTGCAGCTATTTTTCTGGTACGCCATTTTTTATGAAACCCTGCCCTCTCCACGCCAGGCACTGCATCCCTTCAACGGGCTCTTCCTGAGCAACCGGGGGGTCGCCCTCGCGGTTCCCGCCGCGATTCCCGCTTACAAATACATGCTCCTTGCCTTCATCGCGGGATGCGTCGCAGCCTATTTCTTGCGGAAGTGGGCGCGAAAACGCCAGGAAAGAACCGGGAAAATCTTCCCAGTCTTTCTTACCTCCACAGCCATGATCCTTGGGTTCCCCCTTATCGTGTGGGTTGCCTTCGGCGCCCCCATCCAAATGAACATCCCGAAACTCTCGGGGTTCAATTTCAAGGGGGGCATCATGCTCACCCCCGAGTTTATCGCCCTCCTGACCGGACTGGTTCTCTACACCTCTGCGTTCGTGGCCGAGGTGGTTCGCGCAGGGATTCAATCCGTCAGCAAGGGACAACGGGAGGCAGCCATGGCCCTGGGGCTGAAGCCACCTTACGTCCTGAATCTGGTCATCCTCCCCCAGGCGATGCGGGTGATTATCCCCCCGCTTACCAGCCAGATGCTCAACCTGACCAAGAACAGCTCCCTGGCGGTCGCCATCGGGTTTCCCGATTTTGTTTCCGTTGCCAACACCTGTATCAATCAGACGGGGCAGGCCGTGGAAGGGGTGGCCCTGATCATGGCGGTTTATCTCATCTTCAGCCTGTCCACCTCGCTGTTCATGAACTGGTACAACAAAAAAACCGCGCTCGTGGAAAGATAAGGACCCATGGAAGAATACACGCCTGAAGCCGCATACAGCCCCATGAAACCCCCGATCACGCACACGGGCGTCATTGGATGGATCAAGAAGAATCTCTTTAACGGCTACCTCAACTCTCTGCTGACCCTGGGAATCCTTTTCGTTTTCTACAAAATCATCCCGCCCTTTATCCGGTGGGCCTTCCTCGACAGCGTCTGGTGCCCGGATTGCGCCGGCGCGTGCAGAAAGGCGGCCGGCGCCTGCTGGTCCGTGGTAACCTCCAATATCCGATTTATCATCTTTGGGTTCTATCCCTACAGCCAGCAATGGCGCCCCCTCATCGCCATGCTCCTCCTCTTCGGACTCATCTACTACAGCAGCAAGAGGGAAAACTGGAGAAAATCCTTGATTTACATCTGGGCCATCGGACTTTTCGTCATGGGCACCCTGATGAAGGGGGGCATTTTCGGACTCGTCCCCGTGGAGAGCACCAAATGGGGCGGCCTTCCCCTGACCCTTCTCCTCTCCGTCTTCGGACTGACCGCGGCGTATCCCCTGGGCGTCATTCTCGCCCTGGGCAGGCGGTCCAAGATGCCGGGGATCCGGTGGCTGTCCATTATCTACATAGAACTGATTCGAGGCGTCCCGCTCATCAGCCTCCTTTTCATGGCCTCGATTATCTTTCCCCTCTTCCTCCCCGAAGGGGTTACCATCAACAAGATTCTTCGGGCGCAGGTGGCCATCATTCTGTTCACCGCGGCCTACATCGCCGAGGTGGTCCGCGGCGGGCTTCAGGGGATTTCAAAGGGCCAATACGAGGCGGCGGAATCCCTGGGGTTGAACTATGTCCTGACCATGCGCCTGGTCATCCTGCCCCAAGCCCTGAAGATCGTTATCCCCCCAACCGTCAGCATCCTGATTTCCGCCTTCAAAGACACCTCGCTGGTGGTCATCATCGCCCTTTGGGATCTGATGAAAACCACCCAGTCCGTGCTGTCTCACCCCAAGTGGATGGGGTTTTCGCCGGAAGCCTACATCTTTCTCGCCATCCTCTACTTCCTCGGTTGCTTTTCCATGTCCAACTACAGCCGGAAGCTCGAACGGGAACTGTCGCAGGGAGAACAACGGTAATGGATTCACGAAAATTTTCCTTTCACTCCGTGAAATCCGCTTTGCTGTGGCTTCGCCCCCTGGTTAAACATAAAAGTAACAGGTTTACCAGGGTAAACTTTTCACATTTCACTTTTTACTTTACACTACTTGGGGCCAACTCATGACGAATAAAACAAAACAGGAACCGACCGCCCAGCCTTCATCCAACGCCATGATTGAGATCATCGATCTTCACAAGTGGTATGGAGAACTTCATGTCCTGCAGGGAATCAACCTCACGGTGAAACGGCAGGAACGCATCGTGATTTGCGGGCCCTCCGGCTCGGGGAAATCCACCCTCATCCGGTGCATCAACCGGCTGGAGGAACACCAGCGCGGGCGAATCATCGTGGACGGGGTCGAGCTGACCAACAACGTCAAGAATATCGAGAAAATTCGCGCGGAAGTCGGGATGGTCTTTCAGCACTTCAACCTCTTTCCCCACCTGACCATCCTGGACAACCTGACCCTGGGCCCCATCTGGGTCCGGAAGATCCCCAGGAAAAAGGCGGAAGAAACCGCCATGTACTATCTGGAAAAGGTACACATCGCGGACCAGGCAAAAAAGTATCCCGGCCAGCTCTCCGGCGGCCAGCAGCAGCGGGTCGCCATCGCCCGAAGCCTCTGTATGAATCCCAAGATCATGCTTTTCGATGAGCCAACCTCCGCCCTCGATCCGGAAATGATCAAGGAGGTCCTGGACGTCATGGTCGAGCTGGCCCGCGAAGGTATGACCATGATCGTCGTCACCCACGAGATGGGATTCGCCAAGAGCGTGGCGCATCGGGTGCTGTTCATGGATTATGGCCGCATCGTTGAGGAAAACACCCCGGAGGAATTCTTCTCCAACCCCCGACACGAACGCACCAAACTCTTCCTGAGTCAGATTCTGAGGTAAATCAAGAGATTCTATAAAAAGTCTTTCTCTATTCCGGCACCACCTTGCCGATGTAGGGAAGATTCCGGTGCTTCTGGGCATAGTCGATGCCGTACCCCACGACGAAGACATCGGGAATCTTGAACCCCACGTAGTCCACCTCGACCGGCACCTCGCGTCGTTCCGGCTTGTCGAGCAAGGTACAGATGCGAAAGGAGGCGGGGCTTTTCAGCAGCAAATAATCCCGAACCTTCTCAAGGGTGTATCCCGTGTCGATGATATCCTCAATGATAATGACGTTCTTCCCCCGGATATCCTCTTCCAGGTCCTTGTTAATCTTGACCTCGCGGGAGCTTTCCATATCACTGCCATAGCTGGATACGACCATGAAATCGATTTTCGCGTCCAGCTTGATCTCCCGGGAGAGATCCGCCAGGAAGATGGTGGATCCCCGCAACAGCCCCACCAGAATGACCTCCTCCGAATCCTGGTAATCCTGCGTAATCTGCTCACCGAGCTCCTTGACCTTTTCCCTTATCTCGTCTTCCGGAATCAGCACGTCGACATGGTATTTCATGTTCTTCCCCTTACTGTTATCAAGTTTTGGATTTTTTATAACACAAAACGGTTTCGGTTTAAATCAGGTTCACGAGGATAGGCATGTTCATCCGCGCGCCGTCCAGTTCGCGCTTTTTTCTTGCCCGTCAACTTCAACGCCTTCACGCCATTACCTATTGTTTCCGTTGAATTTTATTGGTGTTGCCAATCCGTTCACCCTTGACACCCCCCTTCGATTCGGGTAGGAAAAACGACCATGAAACCATTCCCGGAATCGGCAGAATCCCGGTCACTTTCATCCGCGCATCACCCTGAAAATACCCAACGCCGATGGACGGACAAGGATTTTCTGAAACCCAAGGAACCTATCCGCCATCGCGTTTATCTCAGCCTGACAGCCATTTCTGTCTCCGCCATATTTCTGCTCTGGATGATTCTGACCTATGGTGGCCTCGTGGATCCCATGTTTCTGCCATCTCCCACAGCAATTCTGAAAACCGGATACCACCTGTTTGCCACGGGTGAAATCTATCCAAACATCTGGACAAGCCTCTACGTGGTGGTTGTGGGATTCATCCTTGCCGCCATTATCGCGGTGCCTGCCGGCATTCTCATGGGAAGCTTCAAGTTCGTGGAGGCCTTGATCGAACCTATCATCAATTTTGTTCGATATCTCCCGGTCAGCGCCATGATCCCCCTGCTTATTCTCTGGATCGGTATCGGGGACGTGGAAAAGATCGCGGTGATCTTTCTGGGGACCCTGTTCCAACTGACCTTTTTGATTGCCGACGTCTCCGCCAATGTCCCGAAAGAACTCCTGCAAGTTGCCTACACCCTGGGCGCGCGTAAGCGGGACGTTACACTGCGTGTTTTGATTCCCGCTTCGCTTCCCGGGATCATGGACAACCTGAGAATCACCATGGGATGGGCATGGACTTATCTGATTGTCGCGGAGTTGGTGTCAGCGGAACGGGGGCTGGGGTATATGATCCTCCAGGCCATGCGGGGAATGCAGACGGATGTCATCTTCGTGGGACTCTTCGTGATTGGGCTGTTGGGCCTCATCACCGACCAGACATTCAAATACCTGACCATCTGGCTGCTTCCCTGGTCCGAAAAGGCCTCTGTGTCATGAAAAAGAAGCTCATCATCGAAGAGGTGACCAAACGGTTTGTCACGCCCAAGCGCGAGGAGATCGTTGCGCTCGAAAATGTGTCCGCGTATGTGGAAACCTCCGAGTTTGTGACCATCGTGGGCACCTCCGGGTGCGGCAAATCCACCCTTTTAAAGATTGTCGCGGGCCTGGAAAGGCCCTCATCCGGAAAGGTGCTCCTGGACGGCCGGGAGATTCGGGAGCCCGGAGCCGACCGCGGCATGGTCTTCCAGTCCTACACCCTTTACCCTTGGCTAACGGTCAAGGATAACATCGCCTTTGGCCTTCGGCTGAAAAAGACCTCGAAAAAAGAGATTGATGAGATTGTGACCTATTATCTCGAAAAGGTGGGCCTGGCCGGATTCGACGCGTATTACCCGAAAGCGCTTTCCGGCGGCATGAAACAAAGGGTCGCCATCGCGCGCGCCATGGCGAACAACCCGGAAATCCTGCTGCTGGACGAACCTTTCGGCGCCCTGGACGCCCAGACCCGTGTCATCATGCAGGAACTGCTCCTCCAGCTCATGGAAGAGACCAAGATGACAGTTTTATTCGTTACCCATGACATCGACGAGGCCATTTATCTGGGGGATACCGTGTACATCATGACAGCCCGTCCGGGCCGCATCAAGGAAGAAGTCAAGGTCGACGTTCCGCATCCCCGTTCACCCGATATCAAGATGTCTCCCATGTTTTTGGAATTGAAGAAAAAAGTGGTAAAGTCTATCCGGGAAGAAACCATTAAGGCCGTGGCACAGACCTTCGGGGGTTTGGCCTAAGGGGAGGAAAAACAATGAGTGAGGAAAAGCCCCTTACGCGTGACGAAAGGCTTGTTAGGGAAGGATGGACCAAAAAATTTACCTGTGACGCCTCACGGGTCGAGGAATTCGTGGAAACCTATGAATCCATCGGCTTTGAGGTGCGGGTGGAACCGGTTTCGGAGGATGACCCGGATCTGACCTGCCAGGTCTGCTACTCGGGGAACCGGAAAAACTACAAAACCATTTACACCCGCCCCAGGCAATCCTGAGTGCCTGGCAGGTGTTTATTCGGACTGCCGATCCTTCCCACTTGAAGAAACGAACAAAAAAAGATAGGATTTCCTGAAAAAAAAGGGGGAAGATGATGAAAAAAATTATTGTGTTTGTGGCAATCGTTGTCAGCGCCGTACTGTTTTTGGCACAGGCTGGAATGAGTTCCGGAACCATTAAAATCGGTGCCGTTCAACCACTGTCCGGAAATCTGGCTGTCTATGGACAGGGATTTAAAATGGCCATCGACCTGGCCGTGGATGAAATCAACGCCAACGGCGGCATCAAGGGAAAAAAACTGGAAGTCATCTATGAGGACGGAAAGGGAACCGCCAAGGACAGCGTGGCCGCCGTCAGGAAGCTGATAGACGTGGATAAGGTTCCTGTCATCCTTGGGCCGGCTGCCAGTACCAACTTTCTGGCTGTCGCCCCCATCTGTGAACGGGCCCATGTGGTCCTTATCGGGGCGGAAAGTGCCTCCCCCGCTATCACAAAGGCGGGTGATTATATCTTCCGCGTCTTCCCGTCCGACAAGCTGCAGGGAAAAGGGGTTGCCGACCTGGTCATCAAGCTGGGATATAAAAAGGTTCCGGTTCTTTACATCAATAATGACTGGGGCAAAGGGCTGAAAGACGAATTCGTTAAGAACTTCACGAAAAAGGGTGGCAAGATACTATCTGAAATTCCTTATGATCAGGGGAAAACCGACTACCGCGCGCAGCTTCTGAAGATCAAGCAGCTTCACCCGAAGGCGGCCGTTGCCCTTGTCTATGTGAAAGACGGTGCCGTCATCTTCAAACAGGCCTACGAACTGGGCATCCAGACCCAGTGGATTACCGGATCCGCCGCCAAATCCGGTAAACTTATCAAACTGGCGGGCAAAGCGGTGGAGGGCCTGATCGGCACGTATCCCAACTTTTCCACAACATCTCCACAATACAAGCATTTCGTGGCACTTTGGAAAAAGAAATACGGGGACAAAAAGATAGGGATTTTCGCCGAATACAACTACGATATGGTCCACCTGGTGGCAAAGGCCATCGCGAAAGGCGGCACGACCCCGGACGGTATCCGCAAGGCCCTGTACGAAGTCAGCAAGGGCTATAAGGGGGTGACCGGCGACAAGACCTTTGATGCCAACGGTGACGTGGGAAGCGCCTACGGGGTCTGGATGGTGAAAGACGGCAAAATCGTCACCAGGAAATGAGCCTGTTCCTTCAGTCCCTTCTGGACGGGCTGATTGCCGGGAGTATTTACGCCCTGTTCGCCGTCGGGCTCACGCTCATCTACGGGACCCTTCATTTTATCAATTTCGCCCATGGGGAGCTCATCATGGCGGGGGCGTATTTCGCCTACCTGTTCATGATGCCTCCCCTTCACCTTTCTCCTTTTATCAGCGGGGGATGCGCCATCGTGGGGGTCGTTTGCCTGGCTCTCCTGATGGATCGCTCCGTCTTTTCCCCTCTTCGTAACGCCAATTCCCTGCTGTTGCTTATCGCCTCCCTGGGAATTTCCCTCTTCTTTCAGAATCTCGCCCAGGTTATCTGGGGCGCTGAGATCCGAACCTTTCCCTTCCCCCTGGAGCGGGGAATTTCACTCGGACCCGTGGTGATAACCCCGGTCCAGGCCTGGATCCTCATCATCGCCGCGGGGGCCATTTTTCTCCTCTATCTCTTCCTGAAGTTCACCCGGGCGGGCAAGGCCATCCGCAGCGTTTCCGACAATCCCCGCCTGGCGAAGACCTTCGGGGTAGAGACGGAGCGGGTCATCCGTTTCGTCTGGATCGTGGCGGCGTCGCTTGCCGCCGTGGGGGGCGTCCTGTACGCCGCGGATACCAACCTGGAACCCCACATGGGAACCATCAACCTGGTCAGGGCGTTTGCCGCCGTTCTCCTTGGCGGGGTCGGCAATGTCTGGGGAGCCCTGATCGGAGGGATCGTCATCGGCCTGTCTGAAAACCTGGGTGTTCTCATACTTCCCATCGGTTACAAGGACGCGATTGCCTTTTGCGTCATCATTCTCCTTCTTCTCTTCCGACCGGAGGGGATTCTGGGGGTGCGCTGGGGCGTCCGATGACCAACTATCTCCTCCATATCCTCATCGTCTGTGAGATCATCATTCCCTTCGCGCTGGGGCTCCAACTGGAGATTGGAGAAACGGGCCTGTACAATTTTGGGCATGTTGCCTTCTTTGGAATCAGCGCCTATGCGTCCGCCCTTTTGACAACCCATGGCATCCCTTTCATGGGCGCCCTTTTCGCCAGCCTCGCCCTGGCCGGCCTTTTCGCCTGGGGCGTTGGATATCCCATTCTGCGGCTCAGGGGAGACTATTTCGGGCTGGCCATGCTGGGTTTTGCCGAGATCATGCGCAAAATCTTCCTCAACGAGTCATGGCTGACCCGTGGGCCCATGGGAATCCCGGGGATCCCCCGCCCCTCCTTTTTCGGGGTTCCCATCCACACGCTTCCCCGTTTCGCCATTTTTTACGGTCTTTTTGTCATCGCGGCGGCCTTTGCCGTGTACCATGTTACCCGTTCCCCTCTCGGAAGGGTTTTTCACGCCATCCGGGACGATGAATATTCCGCCAGCGCCGTGGGGAAAGACACCTTTCGTTTCAGACGAACCAGTCTCCTCATGGGAACCCTGCTGGCGGCCCTGGGAGGGGTTTTCTGGGCCCATTATATCACCTTCATCAGCCCGTCCGACTTCACCCTGAACGAGACAATTCTGGCCCTGTTGATTGTTGTCATCGGGGGGCGATGGGGAATGGCGGGAACGATTCTCGCGACCTTTTTTGTCATCGGTTTCCAGGAAGGATTGCGGTTCCTGCCCCTCCCGGAATCGTTCGGACGTTTGATTGCCCCCATGCAGCAGATGTTCTTCGGCCTGGTTCTCGTCCTGATTGTCCTGAAACGGGAAAAAAGCTGGTTTCATAAGGGAGACCGCCTTGCTCAGGGTTGAAAACCTCTCGAAGCGTTTCGGAGGGGTGTGGGCGGTCCGGGACTGCAGCCTTCAAACGAAAGACTGGCACGCCGTGGGAGTCATCGGCCCCAATGGGTCGGGCAAGACCACGCTTTTTCATCTCATCACGGGATTCTACACGCCGGACTCCGGTAAGATTTTCTTCAAGGGTGAGGAGATTCAGGCGCTTCCCACGCATCAGATTGTCCGTGCGGGGATCGGGAGAACCTTTCAGCTCTCCCGTGTATTCGAATCGCTGAGCCTGCTGGACAATCTCCTTATCGCCCGACGGGACATTCCGGGAGAAAAGGTCATCGCTCTTTTCACGCGATGGGGAAAAGTCCGGGAAAGCGAGGAGGTAGCCACCTCACGGGCGTTTGCCTATCTCAACCTGATGGGCTTGGGCGAGAAGGCGAAGGAACCCGCGGGGAACCTTTCATACGGACAGCGAAAGCTCCTTGAACTGGCCCGGACGCTCATGCTGGATCCCTCGCTCATTCTCCTGGATGAACCCGCCGCGGGCATCAACCCGACCCTGACGCGGAAAATCATTTCGGTCATTCAATCCCTGAAGAAGGAAGGGAAACGGTTCCTCATCATCGAACACAACATGGACGTCATCATCTCCCTCTGCGACTGGGTTTACGTTCTGGATGCTGGGGCCGTCATCGCCAGTGGCCCGCCCGGGATTATCCGGAGCGACCCTGCCGTCCTGGAGGCCTATTTTGGAAAATAGGATCCCTATCCTTTCAATCGAGCATCTCACAACCGGATACGCCAGGATTCAGGTCCTGACGGATATCCGCCTGGAGGTTTTCCCCTCCGAGATCGTCTGCATCATCGGGCCCAATGGCGCGGGAAAGTCCACGATCCTCAAGGCCATCTACGGATTCCTTCCCCCTTGGAAGGGGCGGATCGTGTTCAAAGGCGAGGATATCTCCCATCTTCCCGTCACCCATCGTGTCACCCGTGGAATGGTGCTGGTTCACCAGGATCAGAACATCTTTCCCAGCCTGACCATCCAGGAGAACCTGGAGATGGGAGGGTATCTGGTCACGAAACCGTCATCCCGAAAGGCGCGTACCGAACAAATTTTCGAGATGTTTCCCTTCCTTCGCGCCAAACGCAAACATCCCGCCCGCTCCCTCTCCGGAGGAGAACGCCAGCTTCTGGCCATCGGCATGGCCCTGATGACGAACCCCGAGCTGATTCTTCTCGACGAACCCTCCATGGGCCTTTCGCCTCAGATGATGGCGCGGGTCTTTTCCTGGGTCAACCAGATTCATGAAGCGGGAAAGGCCATTCTCATGGTGGAACAAAACGCGAAACAGGCACTCGAAATCGCGCAGAGGGGGTACGTTTTCGACCTGGGGAAAAACCGCTTTGAAGGGAAAGCGGCAGCACTCCTTGACGATCCGGAGGTCAAAACGGTATATCTTGGCGGAGGAGGCATGGATGAAAATTTACCGTGACATCACCGAGACAGTGGGGCATACCCCGCTGGTCCAGCTCAACAAGATTCCCCCTGAAGGAGAAACCCTCTGGGCGAAACTTGAATTTTTTAACCCCTGCTCCAGCATCAAGGACCGCCTCGGGATTGCCTTGATTGAGGCGGCTGAAAAAGCGGGGGAAATCGGCCCCAACTCTATCCTGATTGAGGCGACCAGCGGAAACACGGGGATTGGGCTGGCGTTCGCGTGTGCGGCCAAGGGATACCCTTTAACCATTGTCATGCCGGAAGATATGAGTGATGAACGCAAATACCTGCTGAAGGCCCTGGGCGCCACGCTCATTCTCACACCCAAAGAGGGGGGAATCCCGGGTGCTGTCAGCCGCGCGAAACGGATGGCCGCTGAAAACCCCGATTATTACCCCACACGCCAGTTTGACAACCCCGCCAATCCGGCCATCCATGAAAAAACCACCGCCAGAGAAATCTGGCGAGACACGGACGGAACCGTTGAGTTGGTGGTGATTGGCGTGGGCACGGGCGGTACGCTGACAGGAGTTGCCAGGTATTTAAAGAAAAAACGGCCTGAAACCCTCATTGTGGCCGTGGAACCGGCATCCTCCGCTGTTTTGTCCGGGAAGAGGCGGGGAGCACACAAAATACAGGGGATTGGCGCCGGGTTCGTTCCGGCCGTCTGTGACAAGACACTCATCGACCATGTCATCCCGATTTCCGATGAAGATGCGATTGACATGACCCGGCGGCTGGCGCGGGAAGAGGGAATTTTCGCGGGCATCTCCTCAGGGGCCGCCGTGGCCGCGGCCATCTCCCTGCTCGAAAAACAGGAGTTCTCCGGAAAGAAAACAGTGGTCATCCTGCCCGATGGCGGAGATCGCTACCTCTCCACCGATGCTTTCCAGGTGTAGAGGCTGATAGAGCCGTGCCTGTGCCATCCCTGAACATCCTGAGAGACCTGAAGGAACGAATTCGGAACGCAAAACATGTTGTCGCTATTACTGGTGCCGGCATCTCTGCTGAAAGCGGGATTCCCACGTTTCGGGGGAAGGACGGACTTTGGAAACAGTATCGCGCGGAAGAGCTGGCCACGCCCTGGGCCTTCGAGAAAAACCCGGAGCTTGTCTGGAAATGGTATGACTGGCGCAGAGGCATCATCGCGAAGGCCACGCCCAACGCCGGGCATGTTACCCTGGCCCGGATGGAGGATTTCTACCCGGAATTTACCCAGATCACCCAGAACGTGGACGGCCTGCACCGCAAAGCCGGGAGTCAAAAGGTTATTGAAATCCACGGTAACCTCTGGCGCGTGCGGTGCGTCCGCGAAGGAAAAACATTCTATCTGGAAGACGTCCCCCTCAGGGAGATTTCCCCCCGGTGCTCTTGCGGCGCCATCCTGCGGCCCGACGTGGTCTGGTTCGGGGAATCCCTGGATCCGGAATTGATTCGGAAGGCCCATGAGGAGCTGGCGGCTTGCAACCTGCTTCTCGTCATCGGGACTTCCGGTATTGTTCAGCCGGTGGCGAGTTTCCCGGCCATCGCCAGGCAATCAGGCGCTTACATTGTTGAAATCAATCTGGAGACAACCCCCCTCACTTCTTTGGCGGATCTTTCGCTGAAAGGGAAATCGGGGGATATTCTTCCCGCCCTCTTTGACTTCCAAAGCGATTCATGAACACCATCAGATCTGCTTTGCCTGCATGGCGTCCCGTGGCACTTGACATTTCACGCCGTTTTAACTAAAAATTGTTGAACCTTGGCAAATGGGAGTGGTGTTGGCGAAAAGAAGTCTCATCGGCAGAATCTTTGGCATAAAGAAAAAGTCAACCAAAGTTGACGTCAAAGAACTGAAAAAAAGGCTTGAGGACAACCCAAAAGACCTGAAAGCTATTCTCAAGCTTGGCGATTATTATTCTACCAAACGTAAGAAGAACAAGGCCATCGAATACTATCAGACGGCAGCCCGGATCTGTATTGAAGACGGGTTTGTCAACAAGGGCATTGCCATAGTCAAAAAGATTGCCACACTGGACCAGAAAAACCCTGAAATATACCGGCAATTGGCCGATCTCTATCTGAGGCAGAACCTCTTCGGGGAGGCGACCATCCAGCTTCAGAAGGCACTGGAACTGGATCCCGACAATGCCGAAATCAAGGAAACCCTTGAGAAACTCACCGGGACATCTGACGATCAGCGCGCTATCATCGATTCTCTCCGGGCTGACCGGGAGGTTCAGATCGCCTCCCAAACGGAGACGGAAGAGATTATCCGTGAGGCGAAGGAACAGATCCGGAAACAGATTTCCAATGAAGACGTCGTGGAACACTACGACCTGGGTGTCGCTTACATGGAAATGGAACTCTATGAAAGCGCCATCGAGGAATTTGGGATCACCCTCAATTCTCCAGAGTTTTTTGAAGACTCCATCCGGCTCATCTACGAATGTTTCTTCTCGATGGACCGGATTCAGGACGCCATCGAATACTTCAAGGCCCTGCTGGAACGCCCCAACATCTCACCATTGCAAAAGGGGGTCATCCGTTTCCACATCGGTATGGCCTATGAAGACTCTCTTGAGACGAACAAAGCCATTGAAATCTACGAAGACCTTCTCAACACGGGGTATCCCAAGCCGGATGTCCTCATCCAGAGAATTGATCGGCTGAAACATACGGCCAGTTTTGACGACCTTGCCTAACAATATTCAACGCAGGATGAATGAGCGGTGTAACATCACCGCGGTAAAAAATGACGTATTTCTCCTGAGAAAAATAAATCTGCCGAAAAAAGGAGGCTCATTATGAAACGCATTGGTGTCCTGACGAGTGGAGGGGACTCCTCCGGAATGAACGCCGCCATCCGGGCCGTGGTGCGGGCGGGAATCGATAAGGGGCTTGAAGTTTACGGATTCATCCAGGGGTACGCTGGGGTGCTCGACAAGCATTACAAGGTGATGGAGTCCTCAAGTGTCAGTGGCATCATCAACCGGGGTGGGACCATCCTGAAAAGCGCCCGGTGTGAAGAATTTAAAACAGATCGCGGTCAGGAGGAAGGCCTTGATACCCTTCGGGACCTGGGCGTGGATGGCCTGGTCGTTATCGGCGGTGACGGGTCGCTTCGTGGCGCCAACGCCCTTCATGAACTGGGCATGCCGGTCGTGGGTATCCCCGCGACAATCGATAACGATGTGTACGGAACAGACATGGCAATTGGTGTGGATACCTGTTTGAATACCATCACATGGGCCATCGATACCATCAAGGACACGGCGTCTTCTCATGAGCGCGCCTTCATCATTGAGGTCATGGGGAGGGAGTCGGGATACCTGGCTATCATGTCATCCCTCTCGTGCGGCGCGGAAGCGGCGATCGTGCCGGAATTCCCGTATGACCTGGAAAAAATCGGTGAAAAGCTCGCGGAAAGGTTCAAGGAAGGGAAAACCGACAGCATTATTATCGTGGCCGAGGGGGCTTCGAGCGCCTACACCATTCAACGCCGCCTCAAGAACCATATCGGCTTTGAAACCCGAATCACGGTTCTTGGGCATATCCAGCGTGGCGGGGTCACCAGTGTCTTCGACCGGACGTTAGCCAGCAGGATGGGGGTCGAGGCGGTCAACGCCCTCACGGACGGCAAAACCGGGGTTATGATAGGCTTGTCGAAAAACAAGTATGTGGAAGTGCCTTTTGCCGACGTGATGGAAAAGAAAAAGGAGCTCGATCCGAAGCTCTTCGATTTAGCCAGAGCCCTCGGGGTGATTCTTTAAGGCGCGTTCCCGCTCTTTGACCGCTTCCCAGGCGTCATCCATCTCGCGCGCGCCGGCGCTCGAGGGAAGCGTTTTCCTCATCTCGCTGAAACGGGTGATAAATTTTTGGTTCGCCTGGTGCATGACCTCTTCCGCGTTTCCCCCAAAACGGCGGACAAGGTTCACGATCGTGAAGAGAAGGTCTCCCACTTCCTCGAGAACCTCTGGAGCGGAGCCTTTTCGGTAGGCGGCCTTCACCTCTTCCAGCTCTTCATCTATCTTTTCGAAAATTCCGTGGATTTCCGGCCAGTCGAATCCCGCCTTTGCGGCCCTTTCCGAGACGCGATGGGCGCGCAAAAGCGCGGGCAGCGCCTTGGGGATGCCATCCAGCGCGGAATCCATCCGCTTCTCCACCTTCTTCAGCCTGTACCAGTTGGCCTCGACTTCCCGGGCGGAGGAAACGGTCACATCCCCAAAGACATGGGGGTGCCGATAAATCATCTTTTTCGAAATTCTGTCAAGGACATCTCCAAAATCGAACTTCCCCTCTTCCAGCGCTATCTGGGAATGAAGGGCTATCTGAAGAAGCACATCGCCCAGCTCTTCTTTGATTTTTTCGGGGTCACCAGAATCGATGGCCTCCGTCAGCTCGTAAGCCTCTTCAATTACGTAGGATTTCAGGCTTTTGTGCGTCTGCTCGCGATCCCAGGGACATCCGTCCGGCGCCCTGAGACGCCGGATAATCTCGAGAAAATTCAGAAGTTTCTCACAGATCTCATCTCGTTGTATCGCCTCGCGCGTATCGGGGTTGGACAAGGTGGGCCCCCTTCTCTACTAAAATTTCAGGTTGGCAAGCCGGTCGGCGGCCTCTTTCAACCGATCCTCACCAACCGTCAGGGCCATCCGCACGTATCCCTCGCCTTCGGGGCCAAACCCGTTTCCCGGCGTGATGACAATCCCTGTCTCCTCCAGGACCTTCGTGGCGAACGCCGCGGAGGTTGACCCGTCCGGCACCTTGATCCAAAGGTAAAAGGTCGCCTTGGGCGGGGTAACCGCCAGGCCCATCCGGTTCAGGGCGGCAACCATGATGTCGCGGCGTTTCTGATAAGTGGCACGCATCTCTTCCACGCAGGCCTGATCTCCGCTCAACGCCTCGATTCCCGCCGCCTGAACTGCTTCAAAGGCCCCGGAATCGATATTGCTCTTTACCTTTCCGAGCGCCTGAATGACCTCCCGGTTCCCGACGGCAAACCCCAGCCGCCACCCCGTCATTCGGTAGGTTTTGGAAAGAGAGTGGAACTCGATTCCAACCTCCTTTGCCCTCTTCACCTCCAGAAAGCTCATGGGGCGATAGCCGTCATAGCTCATCTCGGTGTATGGCGCATCATGGCAGACAATGACGCCGTTTTCCCGGGCGAAGGCCACCAGGCGTTCGAAGAAGTCCCGTTCCGCCACTGCGCCGGTGGGGTTGTTCGGATAATTCAGGAAAAAAAGCTTCGCGCGCCTTTTTTGGTCCTCCGGGATCGCCTCAAGGTCTGGCAGGAAACCGTTTTGCTCCAGGAGAGGCACGGCATGGGCGGTGCCCCCCGCAAACTGAATGCCCGTCCGGTAAACGGGATATCCCGGGCTGGTATACAGCCCCACGTCCCCCGGGTTGATAAAAGCAAGCGGAATATGCGCGATTCCTTCCTTGGAGCCGATCAGGGCGAGGACTTCGGTTTCCGGGTCCAGCGCGATCTGAAACCGTTTTTTATACCAGTCGGCCACCGCTTTCCTGAATTCCAGCATTCCCACATAGGAGGGGTAGGTATGGTATTTCGGGTTCGCGACAGCCTCCCGCATCCTGTGGACGATATGTTCAGGCGTTGGCAGGTCTGGGTCACCCACGCCCAGGTCAATGATATCGATTCCCTTTTTCTGGACTTCCGATTTTTTACGGTCGATCTCAGCGAAGAGATAGGGGGGAAGCTGTGTAATCCTCTCCGCTCTTTTTTTCTGGATGTTCATGAAGCGCCTCCTTAAAAATCTGTTGTCTTTTCAAGTATTCCGTCTTTCAGTGTGTAAGCGGTGTCCATATACCCCGCTAGCTCCCGGTTATGGCTGACCACAATCATGGTCAGGCCCACCTGTTTATTCAGGGATAAAATCAGTTCGTGAACCGTCCGGGCTGTCTGAGGATCCAGGTTCCCCGTCGGCTCGTCCGCCAAAAGCAGGGCGGGAGACATCATCAGGGCCCGCGCGATGGCGACCCGCTGTTGTTCCCCGCCGGACAATTCTCCCGGCTTGTGGTTGAAGCGTTGTGATCCCACCCCCACCTTTTCCAGGAGTTCCTGGGCGCGTTCCCGTGTCTCCGGGGATTTCTCTCGCGCGATCATGGCGGGCATTAGGACGTTCTCCAGCGCCGTGAACTCCGGCAGCAGGTAATGAAACTGGAACACGAAACCAATGGTCCTGTTACGAAAGGCTGCCAACTCTTCGGGGGACAGGGAAAACACGTCCCGATCGTCGTAAAAGACGGAACCCTCCGTGGGAACGTCAAGGGTGCCAAGGATATGGAGCAGGGTGCTTTTCCCGGTGCCCGACACGCCAAGAATGCAGACGGTTTCTCCCCGGCGGACCGTCAGATTCACGCCTTTCAGGACATCAACCTGTCGGGTCCCCGTCCGAAAGGTCTTCTTGAGATGGTTGACGGACAGCAGGGTCTCATTCATAACGCAGGCCCTCTACCGGTGGCAGGCTTGCCGCCTGTCGCGCGGGGTAGATGGTCGCCAGGAAGCAAATGCCGATGGCGGAACCGGCGATAATCAGAAAATCCGACCAGGCCATCTGCACGGGAAGTGTCGAGATGTAATACACGTCCGTCGGCAGTTTGATGAACTGATACTTCTTCAGCAGGGCGCAGGCGATATACGCGAGGCCCGAACCCAGCAAGGTTCCGAAAACCCCGACGATCATGCCCTCCCGGATAAAGATCTTCATAATAGAGCGGCTGGTAGCACCCATGGCCTTGAGGATAGCGATGTCGCGGTGCTTCTCCATCACCACCATGATGAGTGAGCTGACGATGTTAAAAGCGGCCACCCACACGATCAGGGTCAGGATGATAAACATGGTGATGCGCTCCAGCTTCAGCGCGGAGAAGAGGTTGCGGTTCATGGTCATCCAGTCCCGCGTGAAATAAGGGAACTGGAGTTTCCGCCAGATTGCCTTTCCAATCTTTTTGACGTCGTAGATATTCTTGACCTTGACCTCGATTCCCGTGACACCACCCCGAAGCCGGAGGAACCTCTTGGCAACATCCAGGTCAATGAAGGCGAAACCGGAATCGTAGTCGTACATCCCGGACTCGAAGATTCCCGCCACTCGGAAGCGGCGGAACCGAGGGATTTCTCCCGCGGGGGTAATCACCATGCCCTGAGGTGAGATCACCCGGACGATGCTTCCCACACGCAGTCCTCCCATGCTTCGCGCCAGCTCGTTTCCGACGAGAATTCCCGGCAATCCGCCATGGGGCTTCAAATCCAGGCTGCCCTGCTTGATAATCTTCGGAAGGACCGTAACGCTTCCGATCGACCGCTCGTCTATCCCCCGCAATACGACCCCCGTGGCGGAAAAGGTGGATGAAAGCATCGCTTGCGAATAGACAAAGGGACTGGCGCCAGTCACGCCGGGGACGCTCTTGATTTCCTTGATGATACGCCCCGGGTCCATAATCAGGCCACCGCTCCTGAGAACCACGATATCGGCGTTCATCCCTAGGATCTTCCCCTTCAGGTCATTTTCAAAGCCGCGCATCACGGAGAGAACGATGATCAGTGCCATGACCCCAAGGGTTACACCGGCGATGGAGATGAGGGTGATGACCGAGACAAAAGACTGCCGGCGTTTCGATTTCAGATAGCGAAGTGAGATGAAGGTTTCATACCTCATCATCCGAATCCTTGACAGGGCGGAGCAGGGGAAAGAGGATCACCTCCCGAATCGAGTGGGTGTTAGTCAGCAGCATCACGAGCCGGTCGATACCAATCCCTTCACCCGCGGTGGGAGGCATGCCGTATTCCAGGGCCCGGATATAATCCTCGTCCATCTGATGTGCCTCCTCGTCACCCGTTTCCCGCTCCTTTAACTGATCCAGAAAGCGCTGCTTTTGATCCACCGGATCGTTCAGCTCCGAGAACCCGTTGGCGATCTCCCGTCCCGCGACAAACAGCTCGAAACGGTCCGTTAAAGATGGATCCGTCTCGTTTCGCCGCGAAAGGGGAGACACCTCCACCGGATACTGGGTGATGAAGGTTGGCTGGATCAGTTTTTCCTCCACCGTCTCCTCGAAAATCGTCATCAGCAATTTCCCGGGGCTGTGGATCCCCACGACCTCCACGTCTGTCTTATTGTGGAGGTAATTTTCCATCTTCGTGGAGTTTCGCAGAATCTCCTCAGAAATCTCCGGGGCATACGCCAGAACCGCTTCCCTGACGGTCATGCGCTTCCAGGGAGGCGTGTAATCGATGGTGAAATCGCCATAGGGAAGGGTCCGCGTCCCGTAAAGGGTTTCCGCCAAGTGGCTGACGAGCGTCTCCGTGAGGGCGAGAAGATCTTCATAGGTGGCATAGGCGAGATAGAACTCCAACATGGTAAATTCTGGATTATGTTGTGTAGAAATCCCTTCGTTCCGAAAATTCCGGTTCAACTCGAATACACGATCCAAGCCGCCGACCACCAGGCGTTTCAGGTAGAGTTCCGGCGCGATTCGCAGGTACAGCTTCATGTTCAGGGCGTTGTGATGGGTGATAAAGGGCCGCGCCGCCGCGCCGCCATACAGGGGTTGCATCATGGGGGTTTCCACTTCCAGGAATCCCCGATCCGTAAAAAACTGACGTATCAGGCGGATGATTTGCGCGCGTTTGAAAAAAATCTCGCGGACGTTCTGATTGACGATCAGGTCCACGTACCGCTGTCGGTAACGGGTTTCCACGTCGGTCAGTCCGTGCCATTTCTCCGGCAGGGGGCGGATGGATTTGGTCAGGAGTGTCAGGGAATCCGCCAGAAGGGTCAGCTCGTTGGTTCTCGTTCGGAAAAGGGTTCCGGTCACCCCGATAAAATCGCCCACGTCCAGTTTCTTGAAAACGGCAAAGGCGTCGTTGCCAACCTTGTCTTTCCGGACATAAACCTGAAGTTGGCCCGTCATATCCATCAGTTTGACAAACGCCGCCTTCCCAAAGCTCCTCAGGGCAACCATCCGGCCGGCGATGGCGAAAGTCTCTTTCAAGGCTTCAAGTTTTTCCCCCTCCCACGCCTGATAGGTCTCGGCTACCTGACCAATCTGATGGGAAATCTTAAAATCGTTTCGGAAGGTGGGGGTTCCGCTGGCTTTCAACTCTTCTATCTTTTTTAGACGCACGCTTCGCAAACTGTTCTGATCGGGCATAAAAGTTATCTCTCCTTTGTTTGTCCTGCTTCTTTTAGAGGAGTTTTGGAGGTTCGTCAAGGGGAAGGGGAATCGCCTGGCTTTTCCGCGCGAAACACGGTAAACCCGGCGTTGGGATGGGCCCCCTGTTTTCCATCCTCCAGATCATACCTGGGCTGACCCGGCGGCTGAAACAGGGTGGAAAAGGCCTCTGTCGCCCCAAACCCCGCCTGGCGTAACATTTCAAAGACCTCTAAGGCGGTGTAAAACGTCGCCAGGGAATAAAAAGGGTGCCCGTCATCAGCCTGCTTCCGGTAGACACGCCCCCAGGGAGACTCCTTCAGCACCATCCCCAAAACCACCACCCCTCCCCGCCTGAGAACCCGAAAGGCCTCTCGCAGGACGGCCAATGGGTCTTGTACGAAACAGAGGGTTACCACGAGCAGGCAGGTTTGAAAGGTTTCCGCTGGGAAGGGGAGGTGTTCTCCCGTCCCTTGTATCACCCGTATCCCCCTTTCCCTCGCGAGACGTAAAGGGCTCCGGGCGGGGTCAACACCAAACGCCACCGCGAGCGCTTGGGCGAAACGCCCGCTTCCCACGCCGACTTCAAGGGAAAGCGCTGTTTCTTCAGGCATGACACGCCGAAGAAGGTCCACCTCCAAGGCAAAAAGGGACCGTCCGGGTTCCTTTTTGTACCAGGCGTCATACTGGGCATGCAGGGTATCAAACGGACGCGCTTTTTCCCCGGTATCCCCTTTCATTTTCTGCCATCAGTATTCATGGGGAATCCCGAGGATATGCAGCGCGAGATGGCGGAGGTCTCCAGTCTTTTCAATCCAGCCGTAATTGGCGTCTTTTTTGGCGTCCAGGTCCTTGATATAGGGTTTGATATCCAGAAGGGGCGTGCCGTCGAAAACGTCCAACCCTGTCGTATGGATAATATTTTCCTCGATCTTGAGAATCCTGACCACGCTGAGCCCGATGGGGTTAGGGCGCAGGGGAGACCGGCTGGCAAACAGCCCCACGGTGATCTCCCCTGCCCAGATGGGTGCCACTTTCATGGACACGGGTCGCGAGAGCCGATCGATATAGTACAGGAGATAGATATAGCGGAAGCTTTCAAGGTCCTGAAGCCCTTCCCGATATTCCGGGAGCACCTTCACCTGGAAGACACCCTCGTCCGATTCCACTGGCTGATAGGGTGCCTTCTCACGATAGGGGGTGTGAATCACACCGATGGGGTGAAAGGTAATCTCCATTTCTACTCCCGCTCGAGGGCGCTCAGAATCTCCTTGTCAAAACGCCCTTTCTGATAGCCGTTTAAATCCAAAAACGCTCTGGAAAACCCCAATTTTCCAAGGTATTCCAGGTAACCTCCCCTCAGTGGCTGCTGCGCCAGGCGCGCCACGTCGTTTGGGTGGACTTCGATCCGCACGGTGTTGCCAAAGTAACGCGCCCGCACTTGGTGAAAACCGCGTTCCCGCAGGAATTCTTCCGCGTCGTTAATCTTTTTGATAACATCACGTGTCAGGGGAATCCCGTACGGGACGCGTGTGGCAAGGCAGCCGATATCGTCGACTCCCCGGGTGATTTTGTGTTCCCTCCTCAAGACGTCGATATCCGTGTCCAGCATTCCGGAAAGCCTCAGAGGGCTTTCCACCCCCAACTCCTCCAGCGCCAGCAGGCCGGGACGGTGTTCGTTGAGGGCCTCGGAAAGGTTGGTCCCTTCCATGAACCGGAAGGTTTCAGAGGGATAATCAAAATGTTTGAACAAGGTATCGAACAGGTGCCGCTTGCAGTAGTAACACCGCTCCTTTCCGTTGACGGCCACGCCTGGAATGCTTAGAAGGTCCACGGGCAGGATCGTGTAGTTTATCCCCCTGTTTTCGAGGAACTTGTAGATATTTTCAAGCGTTCTGGGCGAGACAAACGGGGTCTGAAAAAAAACGGCGTGACAGATGCGGGTGGTAAACCGATAAATGACTTCCAAAAGAAAGGTGCTGTCGCCACCTCCTGAAAAGGCAAGGATGATTTTCTGTTTCATGGCTCAATCAGACAACAGGGTATCCGCGAGCGCGAGCGCCTTTTCCAGGTTCTCCGGCTGTTTGCCGCCGGCGCTGGCCATGTCCTTTCGCCCACCACCTTGCCCGCCGATCAGTGGCGCGAGTTTTTTGATGATGGCGCTGGCATCGTATCGATCCGTGATTTCCCGGGACACCATGACCAGCAGATGTGCCTTTGTTTTGTTCCGGCTGCCCAGAATCAGGACACATTGATCTAGCCTGTTTTTAATCTCGTCCCCCATGGATCTCAGCGCCTTGGGTTCCGCGTCCGGAATCACCGACGCAACGAGCTTGACGCCATTCACCTCTTTCGCCCGGGCGATCACATCTGAAATCCGCGAAGACGTCATCTTGAATTCCAGAGCCTGTATCTTCTTTTCATAGGCCTTAAGCTCTTCCTGAAGCGATGCCGCTCGTTTTCTGGCATCCTGAGGCGGAACCTTGAGCTGTCTCGCCACCCCTTCCAGTATCTCTCGCTGTTGCTGGACATACCGGATGGCGGCGGCACCTGCGACAGCCTCGATCCGGCGCACTCCGGAGGCGACACTCTCCTCGCTCACGACGAAACAGGCCCCGATATCGCCCGTTCTTTCCACGTGGGTTCCACCGCAGAGCTCCGTGCTGTATCCCGGAACCTGAACAACCCGGACTACGTCTCCGTATTTATCCCCAAAAAAGGCCAGCGCTCCCGCTTTGATTGCCTCATCGTAGGATTTTTCCATTTTCACGAAAGGCAGATTCTCCTGAATCTTCTCGTTGACGAGCGCCTCTATCTGCAGAATTTCCGTGGGGCGAAGCGCCTGAAAATGGGTGAAGTCGAAGCGCAACCGGGTATCGGAAACGTGGGAACCCGCCTGTCGAACGTGTTCTCCAAGCACCTGACGCAACGCGGCATGAAGCAGGTGGGTGGCACTGTGGTGACGGGCGGTCTCGCCGCGTCGCCGGGTGTCGATCTCCAGGACGACCTTGTCTCCCACGGAAAGGGGCCCTTTGAGAATCTTGACCCGATGCACGGTAAAATCCGGAAGGGGTTTCTGGGTATCCAGCACCTCGGCCTCAAGGTTCTGGCCTCGCGCCATGCCCCGGTCGCCAACCTGCCCGCCAGCCTCCCCGTAGAAGGGAGTTTCCGGCGTGATCATCTCAACCGTTTCCCCTTCCCGACCTTCGTCAACCGTTTCACCGTCCCGCACTATGGCGTGAACCACGGTTTCGAGGGACGTTTCTTCGTAGCCACGAAACGCGACATTGCCCAACTGGGATTTGAGTTTGCGGTAAACCGGCGGGACCTCCTTCTCTCCGGATCCCTTCCATGCCCTTTGGGCCCGCTCCCGCTGCTCTTCCATCCGCGCCTGGAAGCCGGCGTGATCCAGAGTTAACCCTGTCTCCCGGGCGATATCTTCCGCCAGATCCACCGGAAACCCGTAGGTATCGTAGAGCTTGAAGATGACATCTCCAGGGATGACTGTTTCGCCCTTCTCTTTCAGGACTTCAAGTGTCTCGTTCAAAAGCTTCATGCCGTTGTTCAGGGTGGAGGAAAAGCGGTCTTCTTCGCTGTAAATCAATTTGCTGATCGTTTCCCGATGGGTCATGAGCTCCGGATAAACATCCCCCATCATCTCAATCACCCTGTCGGCAACCTGATACAAAAAGGGTTTTTGAAAACCCAGCAGATAGCCGTATCGCATCCCCCGCCGCATGATGCGCCTGAGGACATATCCCCGCCCCTCATTGGAGGGAAGGACCCCGTCCGCGATCAGAAACGCGGCGGAACGGCTGTGGTCCGCGATAATTCTCAAGGCGATATCGTGCCGTTCCTCCTCTCCATAAGAGACATGCGCCATCCGCGCCACCATGTTGATGATGGGGACAAACAGATCCGTCTCATAGTTACTGTGTACCGACTGCAGAATGGCGGCGATCCGCTCCAGCCCCATCCCCGTGTCGATACTGGGACGGGGGAGGGGGTCCATGCGGCCATCCTCATGCCGGTTGAACTGCATGAAGACCAGATTCCACAACTCCAGGAACCGGTCACAGTCACAACCGATTTGACAGTCCGGGCGGTGGCACCCCACCTCTGGGCCCTGGTCTATATGGATTTCCGAACAGGGGCCGCATGGGCCTGTGTTGCCCATCGCCCAGAAATTGTCCTTCTCTCCCATTCTGACGATACGCACTTCGGGAATACCAATCTTCTTGTGCCAGATATCAAACGCCTCATCATCGTCCTGATAGATGGTAATCCAGAGCTGTTCCTTTGGGAGTTTGAAGACCTGGGTCAAAAGCTCCCAGGCCATGGAGATCGCGCCTTCTTTGAAATAATCCCCAAAGGAAAAGTTCCCGAGCATCTCGAAAAAGGTGTGATGGCGCGCCGTGTAGCCCACGTTGTCGAGGTCGTTGTGCTTCCCTCCCGCCCGCATACACTTCTGGCACGTGGTGGCGCGGGAATAAGGACGTGTTTCTTCACGGGTAAAAACAGACTTGAACTGAACCATGCCCGCGTTGGTGAAAAGAAGCGTGGGATCGTCCATCGGGATCAGCGGGGAACTTTTCACCACCTGATGGCCCCGTTCGCGGAAAAACTCCAGAAAGGTTTTGCGTATCTCGTCAGATTTCATATGGACCCTCTTTCCCAGGATGGTTTAAACAACTCAATATCCGGCTCTCCCCCTTCACTACCCGATTTGTGCTCTTCAAAAGGTTCCCACGTCATATCGCTGCTGACCATGATTCCTTTGACGCGCAGCGCGAAGTCATCGGGGTTCGTGCTGTTGGTCAGCGCTGTTTCGTAGGTAATCATCTTCCGTTGCAGGAGGTCCATCAGGGACTGGTCAAAGGTCTGCATGCCATAGGTGTGGTACCCCTTGGAGATGGCCTCTTCGATTTCCCGGGTGCGGTCACGGTCGATGATACATTCCCGGATATGCGCCGTTGAGACCAGCACCTCCACCGCCGGCACGCGGCCCTTTCCGTCCGCCATGGGGATCAGCCTCTGTGAGATAACCCCTTTGAGGATGGAGGCAAGCTGAAGGCGTATCTGTTTCTGCTGAAACGGGGGATACATGGAAACGATGCGCGTGACCGTCTCCATGGCGTCTGTTGTGTGAAGGGTGGAGAGTACGAGATGCCCCGTTTCCGCCGCAGTCATGGCGATATTGATGGTCTCGAAATCCCGCATTTCACCCACCAGGATGACGTCTGGGTCCTGGCGCACGGCGCTCCGCAAGGCGTTGACAAACGAGTCCGTATCCACGCCGATCTCCCGCTGGTCAATGATGCACTTCTTGTCTCTATGGAGGAATTCGATGGGGTCTTCTATAGTAATGATATGGAGGTTGCGCCTGTTGTTAATCAGGTCGATCATGGCCGCCAGGGTAGTCGATTTACCGCTCCCTGTGGTCCCGGTCACCAGCACCAGCCCGCGAGGCTCCATCGCGATTTTTTCCAGCACAGGTGGCAGGTTCAGCTCCTCAATCGTCTGAATTTTATAGGGAATTGCTCGGATGGAAATCCCCAGGGTTCCCCGCTGCTTGAAGATGTTGATCCTGAACCGGCCCAGCCCGGGCACGCCATAACCGATGTCCACGTCCTGCAGTTTCGCCAGCCTCTCGCGATGAATATCCGCCATCAACTTTTGGGCAAAGTGGTCTACGTCCTCCTGCCTGAAAGGTGACACAGAGGCTACCGACCTCAGTTTCCCATTGATCCTCAGGATGGGCGGCAGCCCAACCTTGACGTGAATGTCACTCGCGCCTTTTTTGATGGCAAGCCTCAGAATATCTTCAATCTCCATCCTTCACTCCTTCGGGAAGAAGCCCCTCGGCCGTTAGCACTTTCTGGCGGATCTCCTCCAGAACGTCCCGGTTTTCCTCCAGAAAGGTTCTGGCATTGTCCCGTCCCTGTCCCAGTCGGATATCCCCGTAGGAAAACCACGTTCCGCTCTTCTCCACGATATCCTTCTCGACCGCCAGGTCCAGTAACTCTCCTTCCCTCGATATCCCTTTTCCATAAAGGATGTCAAATTCCGCTTCCCGGAAGGGAGGAGCCAGCTTGTTTTTCACAACTCGTACCCGCGCCCGGACCCCCAGGGCCTTGTCCGCTTTCTTGATGCGGCCAATTCCCCGGATATCCAGCCGCACGGAAGAGTAAAACTTCAAGGCGTTTCCGCCCGTCGTTGTTTCCGGGTTTCCAAACATGACGCCAATCTTCATGCGTATCTGGTTGATGAAAATCACAACCGTATCCGACTTTCCGGTAATCGCGGTCAGTTTTCTCAACGCCTGGGACATAAGCCGCGCCTGGAGCCCCATGTGCGCGTCTCCCATATCCCCCTCCAGTTCAGCCCTGGGGACAAGGGCGGCGACAGAGTCCACCACGATCACATCCACGGCCCCGCTCCGAACCAGGATCTCCGTTATCTCGAGAGCCTGTTCACCAGAATCCGGCTGTGAAAGCAGGAGCTCATCCGTGTTGACGCCCAAGCGTTTGGCGTAGGTCAGGTCCAGGGCGTGCTCCGCGTCCACGAATGCCGCCACGCCACCATCCTTCTGTGCCTCCGCGACGATATGAAGGGCGAGGGTCGTCTTGCCTGACGCCTCCGGCCCATAGATTTCGACGATTCTGCCGCGAGGAACCCCTCCAACCCCCAGCGCCAGATCAAGTCCCAGCGAGCCCGTTGAAATGGCCTGAATTCCCTGGGGGGCGACCCCTTCACCCAGGCGCATGATCGAACCCTTTCCAAACTGCTTTTCTATCTGGGTGATGGCCAGGCTGATCGCCTTCTGTTTCGCTTCCATCGGTTCTGTCATTTTAGACTCCTTCAAGAGGAAAATGTTTAAGAGGCTGATACCGAGCGCCGTCAGGTGCCAGAATACTTTGAAACAAAACCAGCTCGTTTACCTTGAAATGCGGGCCCGGCGGCAGGTTTTGGAAACCTTCCCACGCCATTCGCAGGGATTTTCGAACCCTTCCCATCGTGATATGCGCTGAAAAGGGCCGTTTTTCCACGGGAAACCCCGCCTGAGCGAGAGCCTGTTCCAGGGACGCGTGCAACCTTTTCAGCGGTTTTGTTTCCCCTTCCTCCTCAACACCGGTCCAAAGGACACGGGGCGCCCTGAGGCTGGGGAAGGCGCCGACACCTTTGACTCTCAGCTCGAACGGAGAAACCTCCGCCGCCACGGGTCCAACAATATCACCGATTTTTTCCACGGATTCGGTGGGTATCTGCCCAAAAAAATGCAGCGTGACGTGAAGACCTTCACGCTTGACCCACCGGACCGCGCCTTTCGCGACACGCGCCATCTCCTGCCTTCTCTGTTCAATCCAGTCCTTGGAGTCCTCAGGAATCTCGAGGGCCAGAAAGGCACGAATCATATCCATTCCCCGCTTCATCGTTTAGAACCTGCCCAGTTATGCTAACATATCGACTTAAAATGTCAATTAAACAGTACCTTTTTTACGAATCCACCGGCGCGCGTCGCGAACCACCTTCCGCCACGCAGGCTTCAGGAGGTTCAGCCCATCCCTTCTGGACATGGCCCACGCGAAGAAGGGGAAGGTAAGCACCACCTCAAGACATAACGCGGCAAGGTTGTGCCAGGAAAAGAGAATATGAAAACGCGTTCCCCGGTTCATGTTAAGAAACACCCAGAACGGGAAACGGACCGTATGATGGCTGAAGGGCCAGAAAAGGGGCAGGCCATATGGCGCGACGGTGTCCCGTGTCATCATATCCAGGAAGAGATGCGAAAATGGGACAGCCAAAAAGGGCCAGCATGCCGCTCTGTGGCCCTTGAAAAAGGCAGGGTAGAGAAGATACGCCACCACCGCCAGGGAAACCGCGAACAAAAGGCTGTGTGATAATCCATGATGGAACCGGCTGGGGGCGCCAATCAGGATACCAGGAATAAAATCCAGGTCGGCAAAATTCCCCATGACGACCCAAAATCCTACCCATTTGACCCACGGTTCCTTTTCAGGCTTGGGAGCCACGAGGGCCATTGAAACAAGACTGTGAGCGACAGGGGATGGCATACCAATTCCTCCACCGGCATCATAACAGGGCCAGGTCCCTGGTTCAATATTCCTGGCGTTACAGCTGAACTTGACTTGCCCATGGAACTTGTATAAACTTCATTGTGAAAAGAGACAGGATGTGAAATTGGACCATTTTGAGCGATTAGAAAAGGAGGTTGACCGTTTAATCAGTGCTTACGCGAAGTTGAAAGATGAGGTGAATTCCATCCGCGAGGCCTCACGGGACAGAAGCAGTGAAGTGATGGCGTTACAGCGTCGCGTCAGCAAACTTGAACAGGACAGGCGTTTAGCACTGGAGAAAATTAACCAGTTGTTGGAGCAACTTAACCAGATTGACCTTGGATAGTCAGATGGCCGCGACAAAAGATGAACCGATCAAAGTTTACATCCTGGGTCAGGAATATATTGTCAGGAGCGAGGAAGGAGAAGACTATGTGCAAAAGGTGGCATCGTATGTAAACGAACAGATTGAAACCATCATTGAAACAACGAAAACCGTAACAACTTTCAAAGTCGCGATCCTCGCTGCCATGAGAATCGCGGATGAATATTTTAAAGAAATGGAGAAAAACAAGAGGTTAGTAGATTTTGTGGAGAATCGTTCGAAAAGTCTTTTGAAAAAAATAGAAAGGCAGGTATGAAAATGTTCCCCTGCTTTGTGCGTGAATGTCGACATTTTTTGAGCCAACAGCCAAAAAACGGAAGGATCCTCTACCTGTTGTGTGCATGCCTCACGCGAGGAAGCCTAATACAGGCATCGATCCGTCCACCTGCGAGAGCAGGTTCAAACTTGTCGGCCACACGGCAAAAGCGGGGGAATATTTTGGATATGATATGATCAGAAAGGGGAACGGGCGGCGGTCTATTAAAGAAGTGCAAACGCGCCAATCCACGCGCGAAGGAATCGTGAGGGGGGTATACACCACACCTCAAACGGCCCCCGAGAAAAATCACTGCGCTGTTCCCGGCCTTTCACGGTGGCGCGCCACCGCGTGATACATCTTTTCTCCCTGAATCTACCTTTTCCTCTTGACCCGATAAACGCCTAAAACGCGTCTCGGGGAAGGGAGGGCGTATGATACATCTCAGTGTGTTTTTCGTGACCGTTTTTACTCTGGTATTTACCGTGCTTGGGGTCGTCGCGGGATTTTTCATCCGGAAAAAGATTGTCGAAGGAAAAATCAAATCCGCGGAACAGCTCTCAAAAAAGATTATCGAGGAAGCGGAAAAGAAGGCGGAGCTTCTCAAGAAAGAAGCCCTGATCCAGGCGAAGGACCACCTGTATCAGTCAAAAGCCGAGATTGAGAAAGAAAGCCGTAAAAAGATGAAGGAGCTCCAGTCTCTGGAGAGTTCCTTGCTCCAGCGGGAGGCTGCCCTGGACAAACGGGATGAAGCCCTGCTGGAGAAAGAAGAGAAGCTGACGAAGAGCCGGGAAGAACTGGAAGAAAAAACGCTGCAAGTTACGGAGATGAAAGAGGAACTCCAAAAGCAGATTTTGATGGAGCGGGAGAGGCTTGAAAACATCGCGGGGCTGTCCGCTGAACAGGCGAAAAAGATGCTGATGGCGTCTCTGGAGGAAGAGGCCAAACATGAAGCGGCCAAGCGTATCCGGCAGATTGAGGAGACGGCGAAACTGGAGGCGGACAAGCGGGCGAAAGAGATTATCAGCATCGCCATCGGGCGTTTCGCGAGCGAGTACGTCAGTGAAAAAACCGTTACCGTTGTGAACCTGCCCAGTGACGACATGAAAGGCAGGATCATCGGCCGGGAGGGGAGAAACATTCGCGCCATCGAGGCGGCAACCGGCGTGGACCTGATTGTGGATGATACCCCGGAGGCGGTTATCCTTTCCGGGTTCAACCCCATCCGCCGCGAAATCGCCAGGATCACCCTGGAAAAACTCATCAAGGACGGACGGATCCACCCAGCGAGGATAGAAGAGGTGGCCACCCGTTCGGAGGAAGAGGTGGAGGCCACCATCAAGGAAGCGGGGGAACAGGCCACCTTTGACCTTGGCATCCATGGGCTGCACCCTCAGCTGATCCGGTTGCTCGGGAGCCTCAAGTTCAGGACGAGTTACGCCCAGAACGTCTATCAGCACTCTATCGAGGTAGCTTTTCTGTGTGGCCTAATGGCGTCAGAGCTGGGGCTTGACACAAAACTGGCGCGCCGTGCTGGGCTTCTGCACGACATCGGCAAGGCCATTGACCACGAGGTAGAGGGGTCCCACGCGAAAATTGGCGCCGACCTCGCGAGAAAATACGGTGAAAAACCCGAGATCGTGAACGCCATCGCCTCGCATCACAACGAAGAAAAACCCCAGACTATTCTGGACCACCTTGTTCAGGCGGCCGATGCCCTTTCAGGCGCTCGTCCCGGCGCAAGGCTCGAGCTCTTCGAGAGCTATGTGCGACGTCTCGAGGACCTGGAAAACATCGCCAAAGGCTTCAAAGGGGTGGAGAAGGCTTACGCGATCCAGGCTGGACGGGAATTGCGGGTCATGGTCAAAAGCAACGACGTGGACGATGACCGCGCGACGATTCTCTGCAACGACATCGCCAAGCAGATAGAAAAGAAGCTTACCTATCCCGGCCAGATAAAGGTTACTGTCATCCGGGAACTTCGTTCGGTTAGCTATGCGAAATAATGCCTCCCCCCTCCGTATTCTGTTTGTCGGTGATATTGTCGGACGTCCGGGCCGAAACGCACTAAAGGCGTGGTTGCCATCCTGGAGGGAACGGCAGCATATCGATTTCGTCGTGGCCAATGGGGAAAACGCTGCCGGCGGCATGGGTGTCACCGTCAAGATATTTCACGAGCTCCTCGACGCCGGAATCGACGTCATGACTTCTGGAAACCATATTTGGAGCAAAAAAGAGATCTATCCCATCCTCGAATCGTCTGACCGGTTGCTGCGGCCAGCCAATTACCCCGAGAATGTTCCGGGAAAGGGATGGGCGATTTTCCCCGTCAGGGGAGAAAAGATTTTGGTGGCCAACCTGGAAGGGCGGGTCTTCATGAAAAGCCTTGAATGCCCTTTCAGGACCGTAGACACGCTGCTTGAAACACATCAGCCGAAAATCGCCCTGATCGACTTTCACGCCGAAGCCACCTCCGAGAAGATCGCCCTCGGCTGGTATCTGGACGGACGGGTTTCCGCCGTCGTGGGTACCCATACCCATGTCCAGACCTCCGACGAAACCCTCCTCCCCCATGGAACCGCCTATATGACAGATTTGGGCATGACGGGGCCCGTCAATTCCATCATCGGCATGAGAAGGGACGTGGTGCTTCAGCGTTTCCTTACCCAGATGCCCTCCAAATTTGAGGTGGCCTCCGGCAAATCAGCCATTTCAGGCGCAATCGTCGAGATTGATATCCATACCGGAAAAGCCGTAGCCATTGAGAGAGTTCAGGTTTTCCCCTAACCCTTGGCTGAAAAGGAGAAAAACGACATGAATGACAAGGTACTCGTCATCCTTTCATCAGGCGAAAGAGAAAAGGTTATCACGGGCCTCATGTACGCCACGAACGCGCTGAAATACTCCTGGATGGAAGAGGTCAAGGTTGTCCTCTTTGGCCCCAGCCAGCAGCTTTCACTAAAAGATAAGGAGATCCAGGGTTACCTCGATGAGCTGGTCAGCGAACTGGGCGCTTCTCCTGCCACGTGCAAATACATCGCGGACCAGGAAGGTTTCTCCCGTGAGCTTGCCGACATGGGCCTGAACGTAGTGTACGTGGGCACGCTCATCTCGGACGCCATCAAGGAAGGTTTTGTCCCTCTTGTCTTCTGACGGCAATCTTGATGCTCTCGCAAAAAGTCAGAATTAGAAGGCAAAGTAAAAAGCTTCACCTTCAAGGAGCGCAATTCCTGAGGAATGAGGCGACCTTGAAGGTCGCTGCAATGATTCACCTTGTTAAATCGGCTTTGCCGTCTCGCTTCGCGAGATTTAACAGGGCAGGGGATGCAGCGCGACGCCGAAATTGGACTTCCAAGGAAGTCATTTTGGCGAAACTGACATAAGGTGATAATATTGTTACACGTTCACCCAAACAACAAGAAACGTTCAATGTCAGCGGACTTCGTTACTGATAGACTGCCGAAAAACGGCATAAATTAGCTTTTTACGAAGCCGCCAATCTTCAATGAAGTAAAAAAGGTCACAAAAGGCGTGGCCGTATATCAAAATCGCCTTTAACCAGTTGACAGCACTACCAAATTTCGATATAAATAACCTACAATTGTAAAGTTGTAAAAGGATATCATGCCACAAAACAACAGAACTCCCTCAAAAGTACTGGAAAAAATCAAAGACATTGGCGATTTGCCGGTAATGACCGCGACCATCCGGCAGATTACTCACCTGGAAAAGCAGGAAACGTCATCGGCCGCCGACCTTGCCCAGGTTATCCTTAAAGATCTCGCCCTGACCACAAGGGTCCTGAAACTGGCCAATTCCGTCTATTACAACTGGAGCCAGAAGGAGATTACAACGGTATCCCGTGCCGTTGTGGTTCTGGGTTTTGAAACAGTGATCAACCTGTCCGTGGGGGTCAGCGTGCTCGACTATTTTTACAGAAGCCCCAGAAGCAAACATCTCCGCGCCCATCTCTTCGTCACCATGTTCGCCGCCATCTTTTCCAGGATTCTTGCTGAGCGTTTAGGGTTTAAAAATTTCGAGGAGGTTTTCATCCTCACGTTGCTTAACAATGTGGGCCTTTTGATGACTGCCTATGGCCTTCCAGAGGAATTCGAGCAAATCCGTCAGATGGTCATCACGGGAGAAAAGGGGAAAAATACGGCGGCGAAAGAAATCTTGGGGACGACATTTTCGGATCTCAATATCGAATTGACGCGGTTCTGGGGCTTTCCGCCCACACTCATCAGCGAACTGGAGCTTGTGAACCTTGGATCTCCGGGTATCATCGTCACGAAAGACGATATATTGAGAAGCATAGTCGCCTGCGCGACCGAACTTTTTTATTCCCTGCACGCTCGCGAGGCCTTTTGGGTACCCCGGGATACCAAACAAGTCATGAAACGCTACTTCCCAGCTCTGGAGATCCCGGAAGATCAGGGGAAAGCGCTCATTCGGCGGGCTATTCACGAGGGTAAAGAGTTTCTTGACGTCCTTCAGATGGAATTTTCGCCTAAAGAGTTTAACACCCTGGCGGAAGAGTTTGTGGCGGAATTTCCCGTCTCTGAAGAGAAAGCGATTGAGACTCCCGGCACTCTTCCATGGTGGAAGATGTCTCAACAGCAACGCGCCCAATTCATGAAAAACACGATGGCCGATATCGACAACAGCATCCAGGAAAACGTTTCCCCCAACGACGTGCTCATGATTGCCATGGAAGGTATCCTGAAGGGCGTGGGATTCGACCGTGTGATCCTTTTCCTGGTGGACCGAAAACAAAAGAAGTTGCGGGCGAAGGCGGGTATTGGGGACCCTCTCCCCGACGATATCGCGTCGCTCACCGTGGATATCCATGACAACGCCAATGACCATTTCAACATCTCTGTCAGGGAAATAAGGCCCTTTCTGGTGCCTTCGGTCAAACGCCCGCCTGACCGGGCGCTCGTAAACTGGGACCTTTTCAATCAACTGAAAGGGACCAGCTTTTGTCTTCTTCCCTTTTCATTCATGAGGAAAACAATCGGGCTTTTCTATGCGGACCGCGTGCGTTCGAACAAACCCGTTTCTGACAGTGAGTTCAAATCGCTTCTTCAATTCAAGGCCCTGATAGAAGCCGCCTTCCAGTTGCGAGCGAAAGGAAAATGATAAAAGGAACTGAGAAACCATGGTAAAGCAGGCAAGAATCATCCCCTTCAGGGGGCTTTGTTACAACCCGGAGAAGGTCCGATACGAGGATGTGGTTGCCCCTCCTTATGACGTTATCTCTTCCCGACAGGAAGGCGAGCTTTCCACGCGGTCTCCCTACAATATCGTCCGGCTCATCCTGAGCAAAGACTCGGAAGGGAAGGATCGCTACACCGTTGCCAGCGAACTTTTGCGTCGCTGGATTCGCGAGAAAATTCTGGTTTTCGATGCCAAACCCGCCATCTATTTTTACCTGCAGGATTATGCCCTTGAGGATGGAACCCAGTTGACCAGAAAGGGTTTTATCGCTCTGTGCCGTCTGGAAGACTACACGTCGGGCAATATCGTGCCGCATGAAAAAACGCACCAGAAGCAGATCGACGACCGGCTTCGGCTTCTTCGGGCCTGCCGGGCAAACCTCAGCCCGATTCTTTCCCTCTACACGGACCCCAATTTGACGATCAACGAAACCTTTCTCGAAAAACGCCAGGAACTCCCCCTTCTCGACACCTCGGATCAGGACGGGGTTCGACACCGATTTTACCGCGTCACCGACCCCGAGGCCCTGGACCTGGCGGTTCGGGTCCTTTCGGAGAAAAAGCTCCTCATTGCCGACGGGCATCATCGTTACGCCACCGCCCTCGCATATAAAAAGGAGATGGAGAAACAGGCGGCACATCCCTCCGATCAGGCCCCATACCAGTATATCATGATGTATTTTACCAACACGAAAGACAAAGGACTAACCATTCTTCCCTCTCATCGCCTCATCCACAGCCTGCCGGACCTGAACGTGGACACCCTGATATCCCGAATCAGGGAAAGCTTCGAGGTTACGGAGTTCCCTTTCGACAGCCCCGAGGAAGAGAAACGCCAGAGAGAACGCTTCTTTTCAGCCCTCAAGGACACGCAAGGGAAACGCGTCGCCCTGGGGCTCTATCTTGAAAAACGCCACTGCTTCTGCCTCTTGACCCTCAAAGAGGCGGCGGAAAATGATCCGGTGCTTCAATCCATGCCCCACGCCATCAGGAGCATGGCCATCCCCATTTTCAACGAGCTCATCCTGAAGCGCATTCTCCATCTCGATTCGGATCAGAAACGGCAGGCGCATATCAATATCATCAAGAACAACCAGAAGGCGATTGACCTCATTCACTCCGGAAGGTTTCAGATGGCCTTTCTCTTCAACCCAAACACCCTTAAAGAGATTCACGATGTCATTTCGGAAAACCAGGTCATGCCGCAGAAATCCACCTTTTTTTACCCCAAACTCCTGACGGGGCTTGTTATATACAAACACGACATCCCCGATTGATCTGTTTCCCTCCCCCATATGGCTTCCGACATCAACCGAGAAGAGACGCTCGACACTCTGGGGGCCCACCGGCTTCTCTTAAAGCAGCCGCGCGACGGCTATCGGTTTTCCATCGACAGCCTGCTCCTCTGGGGGTTTCTGCGCCCTGCGCCCCGGGAGCACTGGGTGGACCTTGGCACTGGCTGCGGTATTCTGGCCATTGCCCTGGCAAAAATCAATCATGTTTCGAAGGTAACGGCGGTGGAGATTCAGCCCACACTGGTGGCTTACGCCCGGGAGAACCTTCGCCTGAACCAGGTTGAGGACCAAATTCACCTGATTGAGGGGGATATCAGGAACACGTGGATCCTCCAGGAAATCGCCCCGGCTGATGGCGTCTGCGCCAACCCCCCTTATTACAAAACCTTTACCGGGAGACTCAACAAAAACCAGGAAAAGGCCCTCGCTCGGCACGAGATCATGGGCACCGTTGAGGATTTTCTTAAAACGGGCCTTTCCCTCTTACGGAGAGGGGGGCAGTTCTCCACTATTCTGCCGGTGGCCCGCCTGACAGAGGCGTTGCCTCTTTTTTCAGCCGCGCGCCTGTACCCCGCGCATATCCGTTTTGTGCATCCCTTTGACGATCAGCCTGCCACCCACTTCCTGATTACGGCGGTCAAGGGGAAACAGGAGGCGTTTACCCTCCACCCCCCTCTTATCCTCTATCAGGGCCAAAACTGCTATACCCCCGAACTCGATGCCCTGATGACGCTGAACCCCCTTCGATTTCCATAACCTCCCGCTGGCTGGTCTCTGATTTGTTAGCCATTTTCCCCGGGACATGCGCCCATTGCAATATCAAGTTGACAACAAACGGGTATCCGGTATATCTGAAGACGAGTAAGGAACACCTTCAACAAAAAGGAGTCGGGCATGAGCCGGTTTGAACGGTGGATGCAATCCTTCCTGCGGGTATTATTCCGCTTCGATATCATTCTCCATATCCTCGTCGCGATTCTGCTCATCGCGCTTGTCCTCAGCATGGCCTTTTACACGGTCACCCATTTCAGGGTCTATTCCCCCAAAATGGTTCTCAGTGTCATTGATGATGTCATGTTGATGCTCATTATCCTTGAGCTGCTCTGGCCGGTTTTGAGGTTTCTCCGCAAAGAGCCCTTTTCACTGAGTCCCTTCATCTATGTTGGAATAATCTCCGGTGTGAGGAGAATTCTTTCCATCGAGGCGGCCGCGTCCATCGAACACGCCAGGGATTATTATCAACTTGCCGAGATCGGAGTCAGCGTGGGGGTGGTGCTGGTTCTCGCCATCACCCTCCTCCTATATGAAAAGTCGCGGAAAGACAGCGCCTTTGATGACGAATAAGGGATTTCGTTTGACTTTCCCCGGGACTTGGTCTAAAATTTATTAAACGTCAGTTAAAAAAGTCATAAAGGAGGTTGGTTATGGACATCAAGACAATCGGAGTCGTTGGCGCCGGCGCGATGGGTAGCGGAATCGCCCAGGTGGCGGCCACCGCTGGGTATCAGGTGATTATGCGGGATATTGAAGACCGTTTCGTGGAAAGAGGCCTCAGCGGAATCGACAAATTCCTGTCACGGAGCGTGCAGAAAGGAAAGGTTACGGAAGACCAGAAAAAAGAAATCTTGGGACGGATTAAAGGGACAACCAATCTGGAAGACCTAAAAGACGCGGATTACGTGATTGAGGCGGTCATTGAGAACCTTGACCTGAAAAAAGAGGTCTTCAAGGCCCTGGATGAAATGTGCCGGCCCGAGGTGATTCTGACAAGCAACACCTCATCCATGTCCATCACCGAAATCGCCTCGGCCACCAAACGCCCTGACAAAGTAGCTGGAATGCATTTCTTCAACCCGGCTCCCATCATGAAACTCGTGGAAATCATCCACGGATTCAACACCAGTGATGATACGATTAAGGTTATTTTTGACGTCACGGAGAAAATGGGCAAGGTGGCTGTCGAGGTGAAAAAAGACAGCCCGGGCTTTATCGTGAACCGTATCATGATTCCTCACATGATCGAGGCCATCAAGATCGTGGAAGAGGGAATCGCCACGCCGGAAGATGTGGATAAGGCGGTCAAATTGGGGCTGAATTATCCGATGGGCCCCTTCGAGCTCATGGACCTTACGGGCATTGACATTGCCTACCACGTCACGGAATATTTCTACAAAGAGCTGAACAAAGAGCAGAAATGGGTCTCCCCGAACCTGTTGAAGACCATGATCCGCGCGGGACGCCTCGGGAAGAAAACGGGTGCCGGCTGGTATGATCATGACAAATAGGCTCTTGCTTTAAAAGCGATGTAACGGGGAGCCTGGGGCTCCCCGTTTGTCAAAAGGATATTTTCTCTGAAATGGCACACGCGTCCCCCATCCTGTTTGATACCCATGCTCACCTTGGGCTGGAGCACACGTACGATGTCGATCTCGAAGAGGTCATCCGACGTGCCCATGCGGCGGGCGTTCGGTATATCGCCACGGTGGGCATCGACGTAGCGGAGAGCCGAAAGGCCATTGAGATCGCCCAGTCACATGAAGACGTGTTTGCTGTCGTGGGTGTGCATCCTCATGAGGCGAAAAGTGTCACCGGCAAAACACTGGAAACGATGGAGAGGCTGGCGCGGCGGGAAAAGGTGGTCGCCTATGGGGAAATAGGCCTTGATTTTTATCGGAATCGTTCCCCGAAGGCCACCCAGATGACCGTCTTCCGGGAACAGATCCAGCTTGCCAAAAGCCTCCGGCTTCCCATCGTCATTCACGACAGGGAAGCCCATGCTGAGACCCTGAAAATCCTGAAAGAAGAAAAAGCGCAGGACGTGGGAGGTATTCTGCACTGCTTCAGCGGAGATGTCAGGATGGCATGGGAGTGTATTACCCTGGGATTTTTCATCTCCATCCCCGGGACCGTCACCTTCAAAAACGCCAGAATAATCCAGGAGGTCGTTTGTGAAATCCCCCTGGACTACTTGTTGACGGAAACGGACTGCCCCTTTCTGACACCCGTCCCCCACCGGGGAGAAAGAAACGAACCCGCTTATGTCCGGTATACGGCTGAGACCATTGCCAGACTTAAGGCGATATCCTTTGAGACCGTGGCGGAGGCCACGACCCGGAACGCCCAAACGGTTTTCCGAATAGCCCCTTAAACAGAGGAAACGACCCATGCCTTGCGCCTTTATCGTTGTCGATATGCTTGTGGGATCTTTCACGAATCCGGATGCCCCGCTGAGCCGGCAGGCGAAAAGGATTATACCCGTGATTCAGCAAACCTTGCGAACCGCCCGTTCTGAAGGCGCTCCCGTCATTTATGCCTGTGACAGCTTCCTGTCCGGTGATTTTATCTTCAAAGGCCGGATGAGGGAACACGCCATCCGCGGAACGGAGGAAGTCCGCGTCATTTCGGAGCTCGCGCCGCAACCCGGTGACACCATTCTGGAAAAACGGCGATTCAGCGCCTTTTTCAAGACCGACCTGGATCAGACTCTCAGGCTGTGGGGCGTGGATACCGTTGCCGTCATGGGAGTCACTACCCACGTCTGCGTGTTGACGACCGCCTTGGATGCCATCGCCAACGATTTCGCCTGTATCATCATTGAGGACGGCTGTTGCTCCCACAAGGAAGAAATCCACCAGGGAGTTCTCAACGCCTACCGGCACTCCGCCCTCTATCCCCTCCTACGAGTTTTGCCGGCGGGAGAGGCTTTAAAGGAATGTTTTCATGATTGAACAGGTCAAAAAAGCGATCGCGTCCCGCCCCAAACGCTATCTGCCGGTTGATGGCCTGAAGCCTGCCGCGGTAACGGTCCCCCTCTTTCTGAAGGGCGATGAATGGCATGTTCTCTTAACGCGCAGGACCCAGGAAGTGCGGCATCACAAGGGCGAAATCTCTTTCCCCGGCGGAGCGGTGGACCCACAAGACGCCTCCCTCCTGGAGACGGCCCTCCGTGAAACGGAGGAAGAGGTGGGTATCCATAGAAAGGATGTAACCTTTCTTGGTGAGTTGAACGATATTCAGACCATGTCCCGTTTTCGGATCAGCCCCTTTGTTATTGTGTTTCCCTATCCTTATCCTTTTCAGGTCTGCCGCGCCGAGATTGATGAGCTTCTCGAAATTCCCCTCGGGAGGCTTCAGCGCGACGCCAGACTGGAGGAAAAAACGGCGGAATACGAGGGACTGCGTGCCAAGATTTATTTCTATTATTTTCGCGATGTCGTAATCTGGGGCGCCACGGCGAAAATTCTCAAGCAGTTGTTTGATCTCGTGGATTTTTCGCGGGACCTCCGTGAATGAAGTGATGGTTTGTGGCAATGAGAGAGTGGTTAAAAATCGCTTTTCGAAGGGATGTCTGCCTCAGAGGACTCAGGGTGGCAGGCGTGGTGGGAACGCTCTTGGTCATCATCAATCAGGGAGACCTGCTTTTCCATGGGCAATGGTCCATTCGGCAGGGGGTTAAAATCGTGTTGACCTATTTCGTGCCCTACGGCGTTTCCACTTACGCGAGCGTTGCTTCCATCCGCAAGATGGAGAGAGAAGGGGGATCACGCTAAACAACCATGAAGAAAAGGCGGAAGTTTAAAAATACCTTGTCAGAGTTGACATTTTGTGCTATTGCACAAAACCGCCTGTAAGAGGAGGAAAAAGAACATGTATAACTGGGATCTGGCCTTCAAGGTTTTTTTCTACGGTTTTTCAGGGGTCTTCATCTGTCTGATCATCCTGATGTTTTTCGTTCAGATCAGCGGCATGGTCTTTAAAAACTTCAGAAAGAAAAAATCTTAGGCCACTGGCGCTTCGTGGCCTGAGTTAACCCATCAGCCTTTTCTGCGAGGAGACGAAGATGGACGCTTTTTCAATCCACACCCTGTTGCTGAAGACGGGAATCCTGCATCTCACTTATGGCCATGTCATCATGTGGGCGATTGGGTTTCTGTTTGTCTATCTCGGCATCAAAAAGAATTTCGAGCCGCTGCTCCTGGTTCCTATCGGGTTTGGCATCTTTATCGTAAACCTTCCCCTGGCCCCTCTGGCGGGAAAGGGAGACCTGATCTGGATATTTTATCATTACGGCCTGGAGTGGGAGGTCATCCCCCCGCTGATTTTCATGGGTGTCGGGGCGCTAACGGATTTTGGCCCCCTCATCGCGAACCCTAAGACCTTGTTGCTGGGTTCCGCCGCGCAGTTTGGGGTTTACGTGACCTTTTTCGGCGCCATCGCGCTGGGGTTCACCGTGAAGGAAGCCGCTTCCATCGGAATCATCGGGGGCGCCGATGGGCCCACCTGCATCTATCTGACCGCCAAGCTTGCCCCTCGGCTGCTGGGCGCCAACGCCATTGCCGCTTACTCCTATATGGCCATGGTTCCTCTCATTCAACCCCCTATCATGCGGCTGATGACGACCAAAAAAGAACGACAAATCGTGATGAAACAGCTCCGGCCAGTCTCCAAGCTGGAGAAAATCTTGTTTCCCATGATCGCCACGCTGGTCATCTGCCTGCTCGTCCCGGAATCCGCCCCCCTCATGGCGATGCTTATGCTTGGGAACCTTTTCCGTGAGTGTGGTGTGGTTCAGCGCCTTTCTCACGCGGCGCAAAACGAGCTGCTCAACATCCTGACCATCTTTCTGGGAATTGCTGTCGGCACCACCATGCGGGCGGAGACCTTCCTGAACCCCCAGCCGATTTTCATTTTCATCCTTGGCCTGTTCGCTTTCTCTTTCAGCACCGTGGGTGGCCTGTTGATGGCAAAATTCATGAACCTTTTTCTGAAGGACAAGATTAATCCCTTGATCGGTTCGGCGGGAGTGTCCGCCGTTCCAATGGCCGCCCGAGTGTCCCAGGTGGAAGGGCAAAGAGAGAACCCGAGAAACTTCCTCCTGATGCACGCGATGGGACCCAATGTGGCGGGTGTTATCGGAACAGCCACGGCGGCGGGGATGTTTCTGGCCCTTCTCAAATAAGACTTGACAATGATAACGTTTACAAATAAAAGGGTGGTTGTGACCACCCTTTTATTGTAACAAGGAGGAGAAAATGGAAGCGAAAAATCCGGTCAAGATTACGGATACCACATTACGGGATGGGCACCAGTCCATCTTCGCCACGCGCATGCGCACGGAAGACATGATCCCCATCGCGGAGAAAATCGACCAGATGGGATACCATTCTGTCGAGATGTGGGGTGGAGCCACGTTCGACGTCATGCACAGGTTTCTGGGGGAGGATCCGTGGGAACGGATTAGAACCCTGAGGAAACACATGCCCAATACCCCGTTCCAGATGCTTTTAAGGGGCCAAAATCTGGTGGGGTACCGGAACTATCCCGACGACGTCGTGGAGGCGTTCGTGCAGACGGCCTGCGACGTGGGGATCGATATCTTTCGTGTCTTCGATTCCGTGAACGATGAACGCAATTTTGAAACCTGTTTCAGAGTCATCAAGAAGAATGGGAAACACATCCAGGGAACCGTCTGCTATTCCCTCACGGAAAGGCGGCTGGGGGGCCCTATCTATAACATTGACTATTTTGTAAACAAGGCCCTGAAGATTCAGGAGATGGGCGCGGACTCCATCTGCATCAAGGACCAGGCGGGTTTGATCTCTCCCTATGACGCCTATGAACTAATCAAGGCCCTGAAGGAAAAGCTGGATGTTCCCGTGCAGTTGCATACCCACTTCACCAGTGGCATGGGCGCCCTTTCGCTGCTGAAGGCGGTCGAGGCGGGTGTGGACGTCATCGACCTGGCCACGGCTCCCTTTGGGATGCGTACCTCTGAACCCGCCATGGAGCCTTTCATCGTGGCGCTTCAGGGAACGGGACGGGACCCGGGCCTCGATCTGAACAAAGTCTTCGAGATAGGGAATTATCTGGAAACCATTATTCCGAAATATAAGAGATTCGCGGATCAGACCCGGTTTTCTGTCATCGACACCACCGTTCTGGTTCATCAGATTCCTGGCGGCATGACAACCAACCTTGTCAACCAGCTCAAGCAGGCGAAGGCGCTTCACCGACTTCCGGAGGTTCACAAGGAAGTCGCCCAGGTTCGGAGTGAGCTGGGATACCCTCCACTTGTGACCCCATCCAGTCAACTGGTTGGCGCCCAGGCGGTTATGAACGTCCTGTTTGGACGCTATAAAATGATTACCAACCAGACGAAGGACTATGTCTTCGGACTGTACGGCAAGCCACCCGTCCCGGTGGATCCGGAGATACAGAAACTCGTTCTGAAAGGGTATCCCCGGGGAGAGACGCCCATCACCTGCCGGGCGGCGGACCTTCTGGAACCGGAGCTCGACAAGGCGAAGGAAGCCACGAAAGACCTGGCCAAGTCCCTCGAGGATGTCCTGATCTACGCCCTCTTCCCCACCACTGGGTTACAGTTCCTGAAATGGAAGTATGGTGTTGAACCGATGCCCGACAGTGTCAAGCCCGTGACCCTGGAAGACGTCCAGAAGGAAGAGGAGCTGGTACGACTCGCGAGGGAAGGGAAACTCATCCGGAAAGAGGACTGCCCCAACGGGTAAGGGCCACCAACAAGCCGGGGAAAGGACAGGCGCGAGCCTTTGGGGTTTAGTGTGTTTAGTGTCCTTCCCCGGCACACCAGACCAGATTACTTGAAAAAACCACTCAAAAAGGCTACATTGGAAATGTGTATCTGCATCTAATCGTGGCGGGAGGAGATTACAATGATTTCCATCGGAATTGATATTGGGTCTGTGAGTACGGATGTCGTTGTAATTGATGACCAGGGAAAGATCCTGGACGATCGATATATCCGTAATTTCGGGAAACCACTTCAGGCAACGCTGGACACCCTGTCAGAGTTGCTCGAGACATACGGGCCGGAGAACATCGAACGCGTAAGTTTCACCGGCACGGGTGGCAAGCTGGTGGCCCGTCTGAGCAAGGGGTTTTTCGTCAACGAAATCATCGCCCAGGCCAAGGCGGTTACCACCCTTTACCCGCAGGCGCGAACCATCATGGACATCGGAGGGGAGGACTCAAAGCTCATTCACCTGGAAGAAGAAAACGGAGTCGTCAAGATTCGTGATTTTTCCATGAATACCCTCTGTGCCGCGGGAACAGGCTCTTTTCTCGATCAACAGGCCACCCGCCTGGGATACAAGATTGAAGACCTGGGCGAGATCGCGCTTCAGTCGGAAAATCCCCCCCGCATCGCGGGACGATGCAGCGTGTTCGCCAAATCGGACATGATACACCTCCAGCAGATCGCCACGCCAGACAAAGACATCCTCGCGGGCCTCTGTTACGCCCTCGCGAGAAACTTCAAGAGCAGCATCGGCAAGGGAGAAGAATTCGTCCGTCCCATCGTGTTTCAGGGCGGTGTCGCGGCCAATCCCGCCATGCGGAAGGCCTTTCTGGATGTCCTGGAACTCGAAGACAATGAACTGATTATTCCGGAGCATTTCACCGCCATGGGTGCCATTGGTGCCGTCTTCCAGGCCCGGCAGGAGGGGGTCACAACCGGCGCCCCGGACCTGGAAGCCATCCGCGCGTATATTTCCCAGAGTGAACGCGAGGACAACCCTCTTAAACCTCTTTCCCTCTCCTCTCTTCACACAAAACAGGAATCCTCCCCAAAACCCTCTCTGGGTAAAAAGAAAATCCGTGGTTATCTCGGACTCGACGTGGGCTCCATCAGCACCAACCTGGTGGTGCTCGATGAGAACCTGAACCTGATTACCAAACGATACCTAATGACCGCCGGGAAACCCATCGACGCCGTCCGAACCGGCCTGAAATCCATTGGGGAAGAACTGGGTGACCGGGTCGAAATCATCGGAGCCGCCACAACCGGTTCCGGCCGGTACCTGACAGGTGATTACGTGGGAGCGGACGTGGTCCGGAACGAAATTACCGCCCAGGCGACGGCGGCCATCCATATCGATCCGGAGGTGGACACTGTCTTCGAGATTGGTGGGCAGGACTCCAAATACATCAGCATCGATGATGGTGTGGTGGTCGATTTTGAGATGAACAAGTCATGCGCCGCAGGCACCGGCTCCTTCCTGGAAGAGCAGGCGGAACGACTGGGAATCTCCATCAAGAAGGAGTTCAGCGAGCTGGCCCTCTCGGCGAAAAGGCCCGTCAGGATGGGAGAACGTTGTACGGTCTTCATCGGTTCCGACCTGGTGCATCACCAGCAGCAGGGCGCGCAAACGGACGACCTGGTGGCGGGACTTTCCTATTCCATCGTCCTGAACTACCTGAACCGGGTGGTTGGTGACCGGAGAATCGGCAAGAAAATCTTTTTTCAGGGGGGAACGGCCTTCAACAAAGGGGTCGTGGCGGCCTTTGAAAAGATTGTGGGACAGCCCATCGTGGTTCCACCCAACCATGATGTCACGGGAGCCATCGGTGCCGCCATCCTCGCGAAGGAGTACAAGGATCAGCACCCGGGCCCCTCAAATTTCAAGGGATTCGACCTGTCTGAACGCTCTTACACCATCAAGACCTTCGAATGTAAGGGGTGCGACAACCGATGCCTCATCCGGCAGGTCAGCATCGAGAACGAACAGCCGCTCTTCTACGGCAGCCGGTGTGAAAAGTATGATGTGGTCAAGAAAAAGAAACGGGTGGATTTGCCCAACCTGTTTGACGAGCGGGAGACGCTTCTCCTGAACGCCTACGACGGAGACCCGGAAGATCCAACGGACCCGAAGGTCATTGGAATCCCCCGCCTGCTTTATTTCAATGAATACTTTCCCTTCTGGCTCACCTTTTTCAAGGCCTTGGGATATACCCCCATGATTTCGGCCCCCACACGCCGCGAACTGATACGCAAGGGCGTGGAAGCCGTAGTGGCCGAAACCTGTTTTCCCGTCAAAGTGGCCCATGGGCATGTGATCGACCTGTTGGAAAAGGGTGTGGCCAACCTCTTCCTGCCAAGCGTGATCGATCAGCCCCCGCTGGTTAAAGACGCCGTTAACAGCTTCAACTGCCCCTATTCCCAGACCATTCCCTACACCTTTCCCTCCGCCATCAACTTTTCCAAATATCACACCCGGGTCTTGAGCCCCATTATCCGTTTCGGGCAGGGAGAGAAGGTGCTGAAGGAGGATATGGAAGCGCTTGGGAAGATGTTTGGCATTCCAAAAATCAAGGTCTTTGAAGCCTTTGTAAAGGCATGGGACACCCAGCAGGATTTCTACGCCAAACTCAAGAAACGGGGAAGGGAAGTCCTGAAACAGTTACGGGAAAAGGACGACCTGGGAATCGTGATTGTGGGACGCCCTTACAACACATGCGACAGCGGCGTAAATCTGAATATCCCCAAAAAACTTCTGGATCTGGGGGTCCTGCCCATCCCCATGGATTTTCTCGATCTGGAAGACCTCGAATCGTCTGAGGGAATCCGGGACATCTACTGGAAGTACGGACAGAAAATCCTTGCCACGGCCAAGAAGCTGAAAGGGCGGGATAACCTGTTCGCCCTCTATATCACGAATTTTGGCTGCGGGCCGGACTCTTTCATTTCTCATTTTTTCAGGGAGATGAGCAAGGGAAGCCCCTATCTCCAGCTTGAAATTGACGAACACAGCGCGGACGCCGGCGCCATCACCCGGTGTGAGGCCTTTTTGGACAGCCTCAGAAACGTGAGAAAGCGCCGGGCGGCCATGAAGCCCGTCCAGTCTGAAACGCCTCATGTGAAAAGGTCCGTGCCCCGCCTGGCCGACCGGGTCATTTATATCCCCCACATGGCTGACCATGCGTACGCCTTTGCGGCGGCTTTCCATGCGTGTGGACTCCAGGCGGACGTCTTCCCCGAATCGACCGAGGAGACCCTGGAGTATGGAAGAAAGTATACCACGGGGAAGGAATGTTTCCCCTGTATCGTGACGACGGGAGACCTCATCCGCATCACCAAGATGCCAGGGTTCGACCCCAAAAAGGTCGCCATTTTCTTCCCTTCCGGATCCGGACCCTGCCGGTATGGCCAGTATCACCGCTTTCACCGCCTGCTGCTGGATCAGTTGGGACACAAGGACATCCCCATTTTTGCCCCTGAGCAGGATGAATCCCTGTACGAAGACGTCTCCGCGCTCGGAAAGAAATTCCGAAGGCTGGGGTGGCAGGGAATCGTGGCCGTGGACCTCCTTTACAAGATGCTCCATGAAACCAGGCCCTACGAAGTGGTCAAGGGTTCCACGGACGCGGTCTATAAACGCTGCCTGGAAAAGATCTGTGATGACATCCGGAATGAGCGGAACCTGATTGACACGTTTGATGCCATTATCAGCGAATTCCGGACCATCGAGGTGGACCGCTCCGAGAAGAAACCCCTCATTGGGATCGTGGGGGAAATCTTCGTTCGCCTCAACCGCTTCAGCAACGAGGATGTGATCCGAAAGGTTGAAGACCTGGGAGGGGAGGTTTGGCTCGCCCCCCTGTCTGAGTGGATATACTATACCAACTTCACGGCCCGGATGAGAAATACCATCAAAAAGAAGTGGCTGAGCAACCTGAAACTGTCGATTGTGGAGCATTTTCAGAAGAAGGATGAGAAGATGCTCATGAATTTCCTTTCCCGTTACCTGAGAAATTCCCACGAGCCGGAAACGGAGGAGATTATCGAAAAGGCCTCCGCCTATCTTCACCCAAGTTTCGAGGGCGAGGCGATTTTAAGTGTTGGGAAGGCCATCGACCTGAAGGATAAAGGGGCGAGCGGGGTCATCAACATCATGCCATTCACCTGTATGCCGGGGACCATTGTCAGCGCCATTCTCAAGCGGTTCAGGGAGGAAAATCAGCACTTTCCCATTCTGAACATGGCGTATGACGGGCAGGAACAGACCAACACCATGACCCGATTGGAGGCCTTCATGCATCAGGTGAAGGAATTTCAGAAACAGACAATCCGTCAATCGCAGGAAAGGTGAACTGTATGACAAAAAAAATCGCGTTGGTTCTATGTGTCATCCTGGTGGGGTCTTTCGTTACCGGTTGTGGGGAATCTTTAATGTTCTGGAAAAAGAAGAAAGAGATTGAGGTCAGCCACCAGAAGCTGCCCCCCTTCAAAACCCTCTTCGAACGAACAGTCGAGATGTACAATTCCAAGCAGTACAAAGACGCCATCAACTCCTTTCTCTTCCTTCGCGAAAACTATCCTCAAGAGACGGCCTACCAGTCCCGCATCACCCTCTATCTGGCAGACAGCCATTTCCACCAGAAGGAATACCCGGAAGCCATCGCGAACTATCGGGAATTTATCAAACTTTACCCGACAAGCCCGGATGTTCCCTATGCCTATTTTCAGATTGGAATGTGTAACTACAAAGAGCGGCGAACCTATGATCGCGATGCCACCTTTGTCCGCAAGGCGATTGAGAATTTCAAGAAGGTGCTCCAGATCGCCCCGCCCGGCGTGCTGGTCAATGAGTCCATCCGCATGATCGCCCTGTGTCAGCGGGAGCTGGCACTCCATGACCTGTTTATCGCGGATTTTTACATGCGGACCCACCACTACAAATCCGCTATTTTCAGGTACGAAGACGTGCTCCATTCCTTCCCCGATTTCAAAATCTATGACAGGGCCCACTTGGGGATTGGAAAGGCCTACCTGAAGTTGAAAAAGCGGAATGAGGCCTTTCGCCACCTCAGCTATGTGGCTAAAAATTATCCGAACACCCCTTACGGGAAAGAGGCCTGGAAACTGCTCCAGAAGGATTTCAAGGTGGCATCTCGTGATCAGTTGCCCGATGTGACCTTCCCTATGGCAAACGTGGCCTCTGCTACGCCGCCGGCACCAGCCACAAAACCAGTACCGTCTCCAGCGCCCGAAAAGGCAACCGCCTCGACAAAAACAGCCGGGGGAAAACAGGTAAAAACAAACGCGCCGGCCTCCACCACACCTCCCGCCAAGGTCGCCAAAAAACCCGCGCCCGAACCGAAACCGCATACCTATTTCCCGAAAATCACCAAGGTTCAGGAAAAACCTGCTGTTTCCTCTCCACCCGTCAAGACGGTAAAATCTTCCGAACCGCAAACGAAAGTCGTCAAGACCACGCCGCAGGCGAAGGAGCAGACGCGCAACGGAACCACGTCAAAAGCCGCGCCGGCACCCAAAACTCCCCCCGTGTCGCCTCCCCTTAAACACGTAAAAAAACCCACTCCGGCGCCTCCCGCGCCGCAACATGTGGCGACCGCTTCAACGTCTCCCACGCCCCCTACGCCTCACAAAACCGTAACGGCCAAAAAGGTTGCCGTGAAAAAACCCAGCCAACCAAAGCCCGTTAGCGCGGTCCCAGCCTCTCCAAAGACTCAAGAAACACCCGTGCCCCAAAAGCCCTCCGAGGAAAAGGCAGCGCCTCAAAAACCTGTCCAGGCACCTGCCGCTTCCATGGCCTCGAAACCCGCTTCACCTGCCCCGCCACCCAAAAAAGCGGCGCAGAAGGCGGCTCCGCCCGCTACCGCCGTTCAAAAGTCTCAACCGCCTACTGGGAAGGCGACGCCTTCACCGGCTGTAAAGAAGGCTGAAAAAACCCCTTCAAATGTCAAAAAAATGGTGAAGACCGACACCCTGCCTCCCAAAAAGGTGAAACAACCCTCTTCAGGCCTGGTTGGCGCGCTCGACACCCGAAAACCCATTCATATCACAGCAGACCACGTGGAATCCCAGCAGGGGAAAAATTCCGTTCGGTTCTATGGGCGGGTTGTGGCGAAGCAGAAAGACGTGACCCTCAAATGCGATGATCTCACGGCGTTTTATACCTCCGGAGGCAAGGCCATCGATAAAATCGTGGCTCATGGCCATGTCGTCATCACCCAGCTCAACAAGAAGGTCAAGTGTGGAAAGGCGATATTTTACAACGCCGCGCGAAAGATTATCCTGGAAGACTCCCCCATCGCCTGGGATGGCAACAACCGCATCAGCGGAAGCAAGATGGTGCTCCTTCTCGACAAGAACGAAATTCAGATTCTCGGGTCAAAAAAGAAGCCCACGGAGCTTGTAATCTATCCGAATCAAAAACCGGGGTTACTGAAGAGTCCAGCTCAGTCGAAGTAAGACGCCGCCTTCTTGCCCGTCCGTCACCTCAACCATGGCGGGGTTGTGCGTGAGGAGGCGTGAAAGGGCGGGGAAGAGTGTCTGTATGTCGGGATCCTGTATCCCGTTCCGAAGCGCCTTGATTTCCTTCTCCGACAGGGCTGGCAGGGAATCTTCAAAGGAGATGAAAAAGGTTTCTTCCGCCGGAGAATCCACCTCGATCCGAAGCTTTCCCCCCTCCTGAGGGCGCGCCCGTTCGATGACGCGGAGAACCCACTCATCCATGAATGAGGTAAAATGAAAGGGTATCCCTTTCACGGGAGGAGTCTGGGGGTTTATCTGGATTTCTTTTTCCAGTTTATGCTTGAAAAACATATCCCCCATCCAGAACTGGACGTTTTCCTCAATCAGCGTTCCCACCTGAAAAAGACTGGGGGAGTCCTGCTCTTCCGTGTTGACCTTCCACATCAGGGTCTCAACGATCTTGGAAATTTTGGAGACCTGTTGCGTAATTTCATCGACGTGTTTCCGGAGTTCTTCCTGCCCCTTCAGTTTTAGGGAAAGCAGGTCGCTATTCATCATAATCAGGGAAAGGGGCGTCATGATATTATGGCCGATACCAGCCGAAAGCCTGCCAATATGGGCCAGACGCTTTATTCTGTCCAAATCGGGTATTTTAGGCGCGTCGTAATCTTCAGACATCTTTTTTCTTGTGATAGTGGGCTTCCTCTTTACAAACTCTCCATTGTTTTTATAAGTAATCCCTGCGGGGGATAATGTCAAGACCCAGAAAACAGGGGGAAAAGGGCACGGTTTTCCCCCACCCCACGGTTTTACCTGCCAGCGTATTTATGATATAAAAAAGAAACTTTTATTATCTCAACGTGTTGCCATGCAAAAAATCATAGATATCAGCAGAAAAGACGCCCAGGAAAGAAAACGCAGAAAGCGGGAATTCTGGATTATTATCGCCATCTCCCTGGCCTTGGTCGCCCTCACATTTTTTGAGATTCATTACCAGCGTTTTTCCGAGGAAATTCCCCTCGGCAACAACATTATCCTGGTCGTCCTGGTCAATATTGACGTTATCCTGGCCCTCCTGCTCATCTTCCTCATCACAAGAAATTTCGTGAAACTCTTCTTTGAAAAGAAGCGAAAGGTACTGGGCGCCAAGCTTCGGACCAAACTGGTGTTCGCCTTTATTTCTCTTTCGCTGATTCCGGCTTTGCTGCTGTTTGTCGCCTCCGTGGGGATCATCACAAAGAGCACGAAAAAGTGGTTCCGCTCCCAGGTAGAGACATCCCTCGCCGGAGCCCTGGAGGTTGCTCAGGCGTATTACAAGGAAGAGGCCGAGAATATTGTCCGTCTCACAAACCGCCTTTCTCACGACCCGCACTTCATCGAAAGGGCCTTGTCCGGCTCCGCCAGCGCCGGCCAGGCGTATCTGCAAAAACTGATCCCCCTGTATCACGTGAGCAGCATAATGATTTTCGAGCGCAACAAACTGATGCTCGTCTCAAGGGGAATCGATTCCTCCCTCCCGGACGAGGCGCTGCAGGCCCCGCCAAAAGACGTCTTGCGCCTCGGCTTCAAGAAGGGCAGGAGTTTCAGCTACGGGATATCCACCAAAAACGGGCAGATTGTGTACGGGATCACGCCCCTCGGGAAGAGGGGGCCCGCCAGCCAGTATCTTCTGGTCGTGGGCTATTTTCTAAGGGAAAACCTGGTCAAAAAGGTGCGGGAGATATCCAATGCCTATCTCCAATATCGGCAGATCAAGGTCCTGAAAAAACCCGTGAAGGCTATCTACCTCCTGTCACTGCTCCTGGTTACATTGCTGGTGCTCTTTTCCGCCACCTGGTTTGGGCTTTACTTTTCCAAGCAGATTACCGTCCCAATTCAGGAACTGGCGCAGGCGACGGAAGAGGTCTCTCGGGGAAATCTCGATTTCCAGCTCAAAATCAAGACCCGTGACGAAATTGCCATGCTCGTCAGCGCCTTCAACCGGATGACACAGGAACTGAAGGCGAACAAAAACCAGATTGAATCAACCGCCCGAAACCTGCAGCGGCTCAACATGGAGCTGGAACAGAGGCGACGCTACATGGAAGTCGTCCTCCAGAACATTGCCACAGGGGTTATCTCGCTCGACCGGGAGGGAAGGGTCTCGACGGTGAATAAGTCTGCCGCCATGCTCCTGGGGGTTCAAGCGGAAGAGATTGTCGGAAAACGTTTTGAAGACCAGTTGAAAGAACCCAACAAAAGCCTGGCGCGGAAGCTTTTGGAAGAGGTTCGGGAGAATCCCATGGGGCGTATCGAGCGCCAGATAGACATTCTCGTTGGGAAAAACCTGATGACTCTTCGGATCAACCTCACCGTCTTGAGCGAGGAAAACGGCAGCTACATGGGCGTCGTGTGTGTGTTCGAAGACCTGACCCAGATGTTGAAGGCACAGCGGATGGTCGCGTGGCGCGAGGTGGCCCGCCGCATCGCCCACGAAATCAAAAATCCTCTCACGCCCATCAAACTCTCCGCGCAACGCCTGAAACGGCGCTACGCCGGCCGCTTCGACGAGGGGGACCAGGTTTTTCTCGAATGCACCGAGTCCATCATTCAGCAGGCGGATGAGTTGAAGGCACTGGTCAACGAGTTTTCGCACTTCGCCCGGATGCCGGAAGCGAACCCCAAGCCGGACCATTTGAACGACATCATCCGGGACACCCTCAAGATCTATCCGGAAGCCCATCCCCATATCAATTTTGACCTGCAGCTTTCAGATGACCTGCCGGAAATGAACCTGGACCGGGGGCAGATCTCGCGGGCGATTACCAACCTGGTCAATAACGGTATCGCGGCCATGGATGGAGGGGGAACCCTGACGATCAGGACACACTTCAACCGGATTCTGAAAATCGTGAGGTTGTCTGTCGCGGATACCGGCCACGGCATTCCGGACAAGGACAAAGCCCGGCTCTTCGAGCCATATTTTTCGACAAAACGGTCCGGGACAGGATTGGGCTTGACCATTGTCAACACCATCGTGAACGATCATAATGGCTATATTCGGGTCAGGGATAACGAGCCCCGGGGAACCATCTTCGAAATTGAGTTTCCGGTTTAAACGACAGGAGGAAAACGCGTGTTCACTGTTCTGGTTATCGATGACGAACGCAGTATTTTACAGAGCCTCGAGGGGATTCTGAGCGATGAGGGCTATCAGGTAATACTCGCGGACAGCGGCAGGGCGGGCCTGGACATTATCGACAAAGAAGTGCCCGACCTCGTTCTTCTTGACATCGCCATGCCAGGCATGGATGGCATGGAGGTTCTCGCGGAAACGAAAAAGATTTATCCTTTCATGCCCGTTGTGATTATGACAGGCCACGGTTCCATCGACCTCGCGGTCAGGGCTATCAAAATGGGCAGCTACGATTTCCTCGAAAAACCCCCCGAGATGGACAAACTGCTGCTGACGGTGAAGAATGCCATTGATTTTGGCAACCTTCAGAGAGAAAACCTCCTCTTGAAACAGAAAATCGAAAAGCAGCATCCCTTTATCGGGAACTCTCCCGCTATTCAGACACTTCGCGAGCAGATCAAACAGGTTGCTCCCACGGACGCGTGGGTTCTCATCTTTGGCGAGAATGGTAGTGGCAAGGAGGTGGTGGCGCGGGAAATCCACCGCCTGAGTCTGAGGCGTGACCGCCCTTTTGTGGAGGTAAATTGTGCTGCGATTCCGGAAGAGCTGATCGAAAGCGAGTTGTTCGGGCACGAAAAGGGTGCCTTCACCGGTGCCACGTCCTCGAAGCGAGGGAAATTTGACATGGCGCATGAAGGAACCCTCTTTCTCGACGAGATTGGGGATATGAGCCTGAAAACCCAGGCAAAAATCCTGAGAATCCTGGAGGAACAGCGATTCGAACGGGTCGGAGGGAATAAAACCATCCAGGTCAACGTCCGGGTTATCGCAGCCACCAACAAAAACCTTGAGGAGGAAATCAGAAAGGGCAACTTTCGGGAAGACCTCTATTTTCGTCTGAACGTGATTCCCTTTACGGTTCCGCCCTTGAGAGAAAGGAAGGATGATATCCTCCTCCTTGCCAATTATTTCCTTTCGGAATTCACTGTCAATCGCGGGAAAAAGTTGAAAACGCTTGATCCGGACGCGGTAAAGGCCCTGATGGCGTACCACTGGCCCGGAAACGTTCGGGAGTTGCGAAACGTTATGGAACGCCTGAGCATCATGGCGCAGTCGGACACGATTTTCCCCCGGGACCTCCCCCCGGAAATTTTGAAAGGGAAAGGGGTTATGGCAGAGGTAGAAAATCCATTTTTGACCCTGGGCACCATCAAGGAAGCTGTTTCAAGCTTTGAACGGAACTATATTATTGAAAAACTTCGGGAGAATGGAGGGAATATCTCAAAAACCGCGGAAAAAATAGGTATCGCGCGAAGAAACCTGACACATAAAATAAAAAGTTATGACATCGATATCAAAAAGGAAGTCCTGAGCGAATAGGTTTTTAACGCCATGCAATCAGCCATTTCGTAGCGTTCATAGAAAAATATTTGTTAATTCAATAAGTTAACCTATTCCATCCTCCGGCCTTGCCAACATTTGACAAATCAATTTTTTTGCGTTAAAGGGGAAAATAGAGTTGAGGGGGAATTTTCAGCCAGGGGTTTGGTCTCACACATAAACAGCCGTACGGGAGCTGACAATGAAGCCAAAGATGTTTTTAGGATACGTGGAACAGCCTGGCATCGTTGATATTCAGTACATGTCTCAGAACATTCAGAGGAAAAACGCCAGTGGAATTATCGTCTATCAAACCCCACCGGCTGAAAATGTGATGGAAATGGCCAAAAAGCTTGGCGTGCCCCTCCTCCAGGCGGATAAAAAACTGACAGATAAGGTCAAGGACCTGGAGGCTTCCTATAAAGCGGAAGGGTATAACGTTAAGCTTCGGGATCTCACAGAGGTGCGAAACCTGATGCGGGATGTCTGTTAGCGAAGAGTTTTTCTAAGGATGAACGGGAGAGACGGTAACTTGGCTCCCGAAACGGTCATGATTGGCTACATTAAACAGCCGGGGATTCTGGATGTCCAGTACATGGCCCAGAACATCCGGCGGAACGGGGTGAGGGGGATTATCGTGTTTCAAACTCCACCCACGTACAACGTCAATATCCGGGCCATCCACGGGGAAGTGGAGCTTGTGCAGGCGAAGAATGTTTCGGATGAAGTCAAAAAGTTGGGTACCCGATTCAAAGCGCGGGGGTATGACGTTGTGGTCAAAAACCTGATGGATGTGAGGGATGGCATGCGTGATCCCATGTAACACGATGCCGGAAGGAGGTGATGGAGCGTCACCAAAGGATGATAGTCCCGCAAAAAGTCAGAATTAGAAGGCAAAGTAAAAAGCTTCACCTTCAAGGAGCGCAATTCCTGAGGAATGAGGCGACCTTAGAGGTCGCTGCAATGACGAAGGGTGCAGCGCGACACAGAAATTGGACTTTTTACGAAGCCGTCAAGGATGAATGATGGGCTCTTTAAATTCAGGGGGAAAGGAGGTGAATTTTATGGCTGAAAAGAATATCTTTATTGGGTACATTGAACAGCCTGGTATCGTGGATGTTCAGAATCTCTATCAGCACGCGAAACGGAAAGGGGCGGAAAGTATCATCGTTTATAAGGCAACCCCCACGGATAACGTGCTGGCCATGGCAAAGGACAAGGGGCATCAGATGATTCAGGCGGACGATTACAAATCCGAAGCCCAGAAGTTGGAGAAGAAATATCAGTCAGAAGGATATACGATCTTTCTGAAAGATCTGACGCAAATCCGCGATTCCATGCGGGACGTTGGCATCTAAAAAATTTATTAAAGGAGGTGAACCAACAGGGAAGAATGTGACCGTAAACGTATAAAAAGGAGGAACACTGATGAATACCCTACTCATGTGTGTGGTTGTGTTTGTCTTGTATCTTATTGCCTATCATACGTATGGAAAGTATCTCGCGAATAAAATCTTCAACCTTGATCCTAATCGCACGGTCCCGGCCGTGGAATTCAACGATGGCGTGGACTATGTTCCCACGAAAAAGGAGGTCCTGTTCGGGCATCACTACACCTCCATCGCGGGACTGGGGCCCATCGTGGGACCCGCCATCGCCGTCATCTGGGGATGGGTTCCCGCCCTGTTATGGGTCGTTTTCGGGTCCATCTTTGCCGGGGCGGTCCATGATTTCGGAGCCCTGGTTGTCTCCATCCGGAATAAAGGGCAATCCATCGGGGAGCTGGCGACGGGCCTCATCAGCCCGCGGGTTCGCACCCTCTTTCTGCTGATTATCTTCTTTGAGCTGTGGATCGTTATCGCCATCTTCGCGCTGGTCATTGCCGTTCTGTTCAAGATGTATCCCCAGTCCGTCTTCCCCGTCTGGTTTGAAATCCCCATCGCGGTCTGGCTGGGCTACATGGTGTACAAGAGAAACGGGAACATTACCTGGCTCTCCATCGTGGCGGTTATCCTGATGTATGTCACCGTTGTCATCGGGGCCTACTGGCCGCTGAAGATGCCGGGGATGTTTGGCCTTAACTCGATCGAGGTCTGGATGATTATCCTCTTTATCTACTGCTTTTTCGCCTCGACCCTTCCGGTGACAACCCTGTTGCAACCAAGGGATTATATCAACGCCCATGAGCTGCTTATTGCCCTGGCGCTGATCTTTCTCGGGGTCATCTTCGCCCATCCGACCATCGTTGCTCCAGCCTTTAACGCGCACGCGAAGGGCGCGCCCCCCATGTGGCCGTTCCTCTTCGTGGTCATCGCCTGCGGTGCCATCTCCGGGTTTCACAGCCTGGTCAGCTCCGGTACCTCCTCCAAGCAGTTGGCCAACGAGAGAGACGCCCAGTTTGTGGGGTATGGTTCCATGTTGATGGAAGGCACCCTTTCCACCCTGGTTATCGCCTCGGTGTGTGGCGGCCTCGGAATGGCCCTCGTGGTCAAAGGGCATGCCCTGACCGGTGCGGCGGCGTTTTCGGCTCACTATTCAAGCTGGGCGGCCGCCAAGGGACTGGGGTCCAAGCTCAGCGCGGTTATCCTGGGCGCCGCCAACATGATGGAAGCCTATGGCATTCCCAAAGCCATCGCCATTACGGTCATGGGCGTGTTCATGGTGTCTTTCGCGGGCACCACGTTGGATACCGCGACCCGTGTCCAGCGCTATATCGTTTCCGAGCTGACCACCGACTGGAATCTGGATTTCCTGTCCGGCCGGTACGTAGCGACCTTCATCGCGGTCATCTCAGCCATTATCCTCGCCTTTTACTCCGGGAACGGAAAGGGCGCCCTGAGGCTGTGGCCGCTGTTTGGAACCGTGAACCAGTTACTGGCCGCGCTGGCACTGCTCGTCATCACGGTCTATCTGGCCAAGAAAGGAAAGTCCCTGGTCTATTCCGGGATTCCTCTGATCTTCATGCTCTTCATGACCGGGTGGGCCATGATCCTCAACCTGGAAAAATTTTATGGAAAGGGAGACTGGTTCCTGTTCATCATCGGGTTGATTGTGTTCCTGCTGGAGATTTGGATGGTCATCGAGAGTATCATCGTTATCAGCAGGCATAAACAGGAAGAACCAAAGGTGGCGGGCGAAACCGCTTCATAACCCAATCACACAAAACACTGAGGGGGGGCACGTCAGCCCCCCCCCTTCTTTTTTCTTAAATTAAAATTTTTTGTTTTTCTAACCTGGAAGGCTTTTGAGGTCTTCCGCGTTTCGGGCGGACCCGTGGTGAACCCTTAACGAGAGAAAATAGGCCACACCCGCCACAAGGATAATCATCGCTCCGGAGGTCAGGTTGAGATAAAAGGAGACCACCATGCCTATGATGGTAAACCCCATCCCCAGCAGGCACGCGAGAATCATGATTCCCTTCAGGGACTGGGTGAAGCGGTTGGCGATGGCGGGCGGGATAGTCAGCAGGGCGATCACCATGATGATCCCGACCATCCGCATGATGACCACCACGGTCAGGGCGGTCAGAGCCAGCAGCAGCAGATAAAACCGTTTAACCGGAAGCCCGATAATCTCCGAGAACTCCGGGTCAAATGAAATACTCAGCCACTGCTGGTAAAAGACCAGGGTGGCGCTTACGACAAGGAGGTCCAGCAGCAGCATGAGTATCAGATCTCCCTTTGAGATGGTCAGGATACTCCCGAAAAGATAGCTCATCAATCCGGCGGTATAGCCATGGCTGAGGTCCGCGAAGATAATCCCGATAGCCATCCCCACGGCCCACATGACCCCGATCACCGTGTCAACCCGCTGCCTGGCCTGATAGGAAACCGTTCCCATCCCGAAGGCTGCCAGCAGGCTGAACACCACCGCTCCAAGCACGGGATTGATGCCAAAATAGACCCCAAGCCCAATTCCCCCGTAAGCGGCGTGCGCGATTCCTCCTGAAATGAATACGATCCGGTTGACCACCACGTACGTGCCAATGATGGCGCAGGCCAGGCTCACCAGCATCCCGGCCAGCAGGGCGTTGCGAAAAAATTCCATGTGCCAGAGTTCCATGCTGCCTACCCGTGCCGTTTGAGAACCCGGTGAGGCACCCCATGCGCGATGAGCTCCACGGGGCACTGATAGGTTCTAAACAGCACCTCCTCCGTTAACTCCTTTTCTCCGTGATAGAAGAGCTCCTGGTTCAGGCAGGCCACCTTCTTGACGTAGGTGGAGATCACCCCGATATCGTGGGAAACCAGGCAAATGGTCAAAGTGCTGTTTAGCCTCAACAGGGTTTCGTAAATGGTCATTCGAACCCGGCTGTCCATGCTGGCAGTCGGCTCATCCAGAAGCAGGATGTCCGGCCTGGTCACCAGGGCGCGTGCCATCAGGACGCGCTGTTTCTCACCGCCAGATAGCCGGCCCATCTGCCTCTTCCGCAATTCCCATACCCCCATCTCCCGCATCACGTCTTCCGTCGCGTCCAGACATTCCCGAACCCTTTTGCTTCCGCCCTTTCTGAACTTCAGGCACCCCATCCTCACTACATCGTGCACGCGGATGGGGAAATCACGGTCGAAATCGGTAACCTGCGGGACATACCCGATCCGGTATCGAGCCCTTTCCGGCGAAGTTCCCAGCACTTCCACCTCACCCTTCAGGGGCTTGACAAGGCCCAGAATAATCTTCAGCAGGGTGGTCTTGCCTCCCCCATTTGGGCCGATAATCCCCAGGAAATCACCTTCCTCAACGGTCAGAGAAACGTCCCGTAGTGCCAGGTGGCCCTCGTATCCCGCCGTAACGCCGGTGAGGCTAATAACAGGTTTTTTATCATTTGCGGCGCTCATACGCTTTACCGTCGGAGACAGTCGGCTATTTCAGCCGCCACCTTCAAGAGGTTTTTATCCCACGCCTCCGATAAGGGGTCAATCAGCACGACCTTTCCGCCAATCTGCCGGGCTATCATCCGGGCGCTGCGCGTGTCGAACTGGGACTGGGCGAAAACGCACCGGAGTTGGTATTTCCGGGCGGTCTGTATAATCTTCGTCAGGCTCCGCGCCCCCGGTGCCTTCCCCTCACGTTCGATGGTAAGCTGCCTTAGGCCAAATTCCCTCGCGAAATATCCCCAGCAGGGGTGATACGCCAGGAACACACGCCGATGGACGGAGGCCAGCCGTGTCCTGATCTGTTTTTCAAGCCCTTTCAGACGCTTACGGAACCGAGAATAATTCCTTTCATACATCTCCTTCCCCGCCGGGTCCACCGTTTCCAGTGCGTCATGGATAATTTTGATCTGGCGCGCCACCAGCTCCGGCGCCAGCCAGATATGCGGATCGTTACCTGACAGCCTAATCCCCTTTGTGGTATCGACCACCACCATCTTTCGGTTGACGGCGCGGAACTTATCCATCCAGGCGTTTTCAAACGGGACATGAATGCGGAAAAAGAGCCTGGCCTTCGACAGCGCTATCAGCGTCCCCGCTTTCGGTTCAAAGGTGGCGGGGTTGGCGCCGGGGGGCAAAAGGACCACCACGTGAACCCGCTCTCCCCCCACCTGGCGCGCAAAGTAGGCCTGAGGAGGGATACTGACCGCCACCTGGATAGGCGCGCCCCACGCCCAGCCGGCAGGTAACAGGAGAAACGCTAATAATATAAAAATTCTTCGTAGATGCCGCATTCATCGCTCCCAAAGAACAGTCACTTCAGGCAAAACGGTTGGGATTATTCTTAAACATCTTATGCCAAACAACCGAACCGGTCAACAAAAAGGAGAGAGAAACTTCCGTTTCTCTCTCCTTTGAATGGCTTGTGAGCCGTCCGGCTTAATACATGCCTTCCATGCCGCCTCCCGGAGGCATGCCCGCCATCGGCTTTTTCTCTTCGGGTTTCTCGGCGATCATGGCCTCGGTGGTAATCATGAGGGACGCAACGCTCGCCGCGTTCTGCAACGCCGTCCGCACCACCTTGGTCGGATCAATGATCCCGGCCTTGATCATGTGCGTGAATTCATCCTTGCCGGCATCGTATCCAAAATCGCTTTTTTCTTCCTTGACCCTCTGGACGATGACAGAACCTTCCTTCCCGGCGTTATTGGCGATCTGGCGAAGCGGTTCCTCGATGGCCCGCTTGACGATATTCACGCCAATCTGCTGGTCTTCCACATCCAGTTTCATCTTTTCAATGGCCTTCAGGGAGCGAATCAGCGCCACGCCACCACCGGGGACGATCCCTTCTTCCACGGCGGCACGGGTCGCGTTCAAGGCGTCTTCCACGCGGGCCTTCTTTTCCTTCATCTCGGTCTCGGTCGCGGCACCCACGTTGATGACGGCCACGCCACCCACCAGTTTGGCAAGACGCTCCTGAAGTTTTTCGCGATCATAGTCGGAAGTGGTTTCCTCGATCTGGGCCCGAATCTGTTTCACCCGGCCGGACAGATCTTCAGCGGAGCCGCCACCATCCACGATGGTCGTGTTGTCTTTGTCGATGGTAACCCGTTTGGCCGTTCCAAGATCAGCCAACTGCACGCCTTCCAGCTTGATACCCAGGTCTTCGGAAATCATCCGGCCACCCGTCAGAATGGCGATGTCTTCCAGCATGGCCTTTCGGCGATCACCAAAACCCGGGGCCTTCACGGCGCAAACCTGCAGGGTTCCACGCAGTTTGTTGACCACCAGTGTCGCCAGGGCCTCGCCTTCCACATCTTCGGCGATGATCAGGAGAGGCTTGCCCATCTTGGCCACCTGCTCCAGAATGGGAAGCAGGTCCTTCATGCTGCTGATTTTCTTCTCATGGATCAGGATGTAGGGGTCTTCCAGAACGGCTTCCATCCTGTCGGGGTTGGTCACAAAATAGGGAGACAGGTATCCACGGTCGAACTGCATCCCTTCCACCACTTCCAGGGTGGTTTCCATGCCTTTCGCCTCTTCAACCGTAATGACACCTTCTTTCCCCACCTTGTCCATCGCCTCCGCGATGATGTTTCCGATGGTCTCATCGTTGTTCGCGGAGATGGCACCGATCTGGGCGATCTCTTTTTGATCCTTGGTGGGTTTGCTCATCTTTTTGAGCTCTTCCACAACTGTTTCAACCGCCTTGTCGATTCCGCGTTTCACGTCCATGGGATTCGCACCCGCAACCACGACTTTGGATCCTTCCGTGTAGATGGCCTGGGCCAGCACGGTCGCCGTCGTCGTTCCGTCACCGGCGTTGTCGCTCGTTTTGCTCGCCACTTCCTTCACCATCTGGGCGCCCATGTTTTCAAACTTGTCTTCCAGCTCAATCTCCTTGGCCACCGTCACGCCATCCTTCGTGACCTGCGGAGAGCCAAAGGTTTTGTCGATTACCACGTTCCGGCCTTTGGGGCCCAACGTCACCTTCACGGCGTTCGCAAGGGTATTGACCCCATTCAGTATCTTTTGCCTGGCTTCCTGATTAAAAATAATTTCTTTCGCAGCCATTGATTATTTTCCTCCTTTTTCGTTCTGTTTCGTTATTCGATTACACCAAGAATGTCGTCTTCGCGCATGATCAGGTATTCTTCGCCTTCAATCTTGACCTCTGTGCCCGCGTACTTACTGAACAGGACCTTGTCTCCCACCTTCACATCGAGCGGGGAAACCTTGCCGTCATCGCGAACCTTTCCCTTGCCCACGGCGATGACCTTTCCCTGCTGCGGTTTTTCCTTCGCGGTATCCGGAATGATGATCCCGCCCTTGGTTTTTTCCTCTTCTTCCAGTCGCTGTACAATGACTCGGTCTTGAAGTGGTCTGATGTTCATCTTCTCAACTCCTTTCTGTTTTTTTATTTGATTTTGCTTGATTTAATTTCAATGGTTAAACCCCTTTACCTTTCTCCATTCAAAAAACTCTGAAAAGCCCTCACCTCCTTCTTTATACATAGTATTAGCACTCGCTCTCATAGAGTGCTGATAATATAGGCATCAATTTTTGTGTGTCAAGATCTTTTTAGAAATTTTTGGGCAAAAAAATCCCCGGAGCCACGATTGGCACCGGGGAAAAGTGCCATTCATCGCGCTGATCGATCAAGGCCTCTGGTCAATCACCCGCCGTGCCTTGCCCTCACTGCGTTCGATAATTTTATAGGGGACAATCCTCACATGAGCACTCAAACCGATCACTCCTTTGATGCGCTGCTGAATCTTTGCCGCGATCTCATGCAGTTTTTCTTCTCCAAGATCATAGATCTCACGCCGGGCCTCCACGTCGATGGCAAGCCGGTCCAGGTACCCACGTTTGCTGATGACGATGACGTACTGGGGGCTGACCTCCGGTATTTCCAGGAGGATACTCTCTATCTGCGATGGGTACAGGTTGACGCCGTTTACAATCAGCATATCATCCGAACGGGCTGCTACTCTGTCCATCTTCAGCAACGTGCGCCCGCACTGGCAGGGCTCCCGGTACAATTTTGTCAAGTCCCGCACCCGATAACGTATCAGAGGCATGGCGCGCCGCTGAATCGCCGTCAGCACTAGTTCTCCCTCCTCACCGAGCGGTAAGGGTTCTTCCGTTACGGGATCGATAATTTCAGCGATGTAATGATCCTCGTTGATATGGAGTCCCGCCTTCTCCGGACAACTGAAGGCCACGCCAGGCCCGCCCATCTCCGTCAGGCCATAGGATTCCATGGCCAGAATTCCCAACCTTTCCTCGATCTCCCGGCGCATCTCCTCCGACCAGGGTTCCGCGCCAAACACACCGATCTTCAGGGAAGAGTCCCGGAGATTTACCCCCAGCTCTCCCGCCTTTTCGGCGATGGTCAGCGCGTAGGACGGGGTGGAAAAGAGAACCGTCACCTTGAAATCCTGAATGAGGATAATCTGTCGTTCCGTCTGGCCAGAGCCCGCCGGCACCACCGTCGCCCCAAGGGTTTCCACACCCTTCAGAAACCCGAGCCCACCAGTAAACAGTCCC
>WGDA01000006.1 GCA_015493505.1 Pseudomonadota bacterium
ACCAAGTTATTCCTCGACTTATACCTGGCGGAAGGGAGAAACTTGGCGACGGGCTCGAAGCCCAAGACGCAATCCCCCTCTTCCACCATTCTCTAAATCCCTTACCCAAAAATGCAACCCCTTCTAACATGGTTTTAAACATACAAGCCGCTAAGCCCGCAAAGAAAACATAAAACAAATAATATTAAATACTTGGCGTCTTTGCGGCTTGGCGTGAGGATAGATTTTGGGGTCTTTGTCACTTATGATTATTCAATTTCAAGAGACCCTTTGGAAAGGATCGACAAAAAGAGCAAGACCATGAAGTGGCAGGCTTATGGATTTAACTCAAAATCACGGCCATTCATAAGGCCAGGTACGCATTAGTCGGATGAACCATAAAATGGAATTTTCAGAATCTCCTACTTAAGAATTCTCCCTTAGCGAGTCAATCTATGGGCTTCCTCTCTCCAGGGGTCAGGAGGAACGTGCAGCCTGGATGGTTCGTGGAAAAACAGGTGATCTCCCTGCACCGATATGGCCGACCCTTCAAGGCTGTAAAGATTCCCGCCAGCGCGCCACAGAGCATGGCACAGACGGGGCGGGGGGAAGAGCCGTAAGCACGGGCAAAGGGAGACGTGATAATGGAGACCTTTAACTTGTCTTCGCTTGATGGGACGATCCCTCGCAGAGTGAATTTTCCCCATCCGAGATGACCGCCCATTCGGAACATCTCTTCAAGGCACTGCTCGGGGGTGAGGCCGCTATTCAGAAGTTTCCTGGCGGTCAGGGAAGTTCCCCGGAACCCACTTCGGTAGAAAATTTCCCAGGCGGCTTCGACACCGAATTTTTCTTCGATGACCTTCTGGATTTCCACGACCGTTTCAGGCCGGATCAGCATGTAGCGGATTCCATTGAAGCCGAGGGTTCCCGTCTCTGCCTCGTACTGAAGGGCTTCAAGAACCGGGTTGCGTTTTGTTTCCATCGTCTCAGTGATGGGCAAGGCCCGGGAGGAAGAGGATTAATGCCGGAAAGAGCATCAGGATCACAATAGAGGCCACATCCAGAATCACAAAGGGGAAGCTCGCCTTGTAGACGTCTTCCATGGTGTAATTGGGGGCTACCGCCTTCATGGTAAAAAGGACCAGACCGAAGGGTGGGGTGATGGTCGCCATCTCCATGTTGATGAGCATCAGCACGGAAAACCACAAGGGATTGATATGCATGGCCTTGACGATGGGCATGAAGATGGGGATTGTGATCATGAGGATGGAGAGCGGTTCCATGAAGGCCCCCATGACCATGAGGATGAGCTGCATGATGATGACGTAAACCATGGGAGAAAAGTGAAAGCTCGTGGCGAATTCGATGAGGCCGTCGGTGGCGCCCGTAAAGGCCATGATCTGTGAGAATCCGGCGGCGCCGGTCAGGATCATGAACATCATCACGGTGATGCTGGTGCTCCCCTTGATGGCCTTCTTCATATAAGTTGCGTTCCAGCCGCTGTAGATGATGGCGAGGATGAAGCAGCCCAGGGCCCCAAGGGCAGCCGCCTCCGTCGGCGTCGCGACGCCGAGAAAGATCAGCCCGATAACGAGGAAGATGATAATCCCCAGGGGTACCACGTACTTGAACGTGGCGACGATTTTCTCTTTCAATTCGAGTTTGATTACCGGATCATATTTTGGCGCCAGGTCCGGCTGGAGGATGGCCCGAATCACAATATATGATCCGAAAAGGGAGGCCATGAGAAGCCCCGGGATGATGATGGCGATGAGAAAGTCCCCCACCGAGATCTGGGCGAGGGAAGCCAGAAGGACGCCCAGGGCACTGGGAGGAATCATGGCAGCAAGGGTTCCGCTGCTCATGATGGACCCGAGAGAGAAATTCTTATCGTATCCCTTCTTTTCCATCTCCGGAATCAACGTGGCGCCTAGCGTAGCGCATCCGGCGAGACTCGACCCCGACATGGTGGCGAAGATGACCCCCGCCAGGACGGCGAGGAGGTTCAATCGCCCCGGGATCTTTCCCAGCCAGGCGTCCACCACGTCGATCATCTTGGGGGCCAGATCGAACTGGAACATGATCTCCCCCATGAGAATGAATAAAGGTACGGGGAGGAGGGCAAAGACCGTAATGGAGCGCATGATGCTCAGGATCATCTGGTTGAGCCCGGCGACGTGTCCCCAGAGGAGATAGGCCCCTACCACGTTGATGAAGAGAAAGGCGAAGGCTACCGGAACGCCGATGAGAAAAAGGGCCACGAGGCTGCCCAGGATGATGAGAAGAACGAGCCACCATTCCATGGAATTATTCTGTCCTTTTTTGTAGGGGTGTTTTCAGGTTGGTAATGATTTTTCGAAGGAACTCATTGGACAGGAGAAGCCCCCCAAAGGGGATGACGGCGATCACGGGTGCCAGGGGGAGTTCCGTGGCCGAGGGATTGTAGATGCCACGCCTGTAAAAACTCCAGGCGGTGATGGTTCCAAAAATCAGGAAAAAAAGGGAAACCACCAGGCCGATGCAGGCGCTGACGATGTTGAGGATTCTGCGTGTCTTCTCGCTGAGGCGGCTGGTCAGGATATCCACCTTGACGTGGTTGTCTTCCCGTAAGACCTTTTCCGTGCCGAGAAAGGTCATGTAGAGGATCAGGGCCTCGGAGATTTCCGTGGTCCAGGTGATGGATTTGTCAAAAAAGAGGCGCAGAGAGACATCGGCGCTCACGAGGAGGGTGATAAAGGCAAGGGTCGCGAAGGACAGACCGAAGCAGATATCTGAAATACCATCGATAATTTTCTGAAACCGTTGAAACATGACACACCTTTTCCGGGCCCCGGCAGGTACCGGGGCCCGTCCTGGGTGGATTACTTATAGCCAAGCAGCTTTTTCAGTGTGGGGACTTCCTTGGGAATCTTCTTTTCCAGGTCCGCCCAGAAGGCATCGTTGGCCGCCTTCAGATACGCGGCGGTATCCTTTTTGGAGAACTTGATACGTTTCAACCCCTTTTCCGCCATCTTCTTCTTTTCTTCCGCGATCTTTTTTACGAAATAGGCCTTCATCTTGGGCTCAAAGGCAATCGTAATCTGGTCGATCTTGCTCCGAACATCTTTTGGCAGGCTGTTCCAGGTTTTCAGGTTGAAAAGTATAAAGGTATTCTGTCGGGTGTAGAAGGGGATATCGATAACGTATTTGCAGTAATCCAGCCAGCCCCACTTCCGGGGTCCCAGCGTGGGCCATCCGAACCCTTCCACCAACCCCCGTTGCAGGGCCGTGTATGTTTCGCCGAACTTGACGGTGATAGGGACCATCCCGAGACGTTTCATAAAGCTGTCATACATGGAGGCCGTGCGCATTCTCAATCCCTTCAGGTCCTTGATGCCCTTGACGGGTTTTTTGACGTAGAGGTAAAAGGGGTCATAGAGCCATGTTCCCTCCAGCCGCATATTGATCTTCTCGTGTTTCTTGACCAGGTAATCCCAGATGCCGCCCGGTTTTCGTTCCTGTGCGAAGGTCATCCGGGACAGGACAATGGCATTGGCCTCGGGGAGCATGGCCTTGTAGTAGGCGGCGGGGAGAAAGCTGACCTGGATAACCCCGTTTTTCAGGGCCTCCGCCTGCTCAAAGCCAGGGATGACCTCGGGACCGCCGACCCAATTGATCTTCAGCTTGCCTTTACACGCGGTATTCACCTCCTTGACCCACACGTGGATCATGGAACAGAGCATGTGGTTTTTCGGCAGAAAGCTGAGTGCCTTCAGGGTCTTGGCCGAAACGGGCGCAAACGCCGCCGAGGCCGCGACAATGGAAAGGATCAGGACCATGATGCATATGAACCGTTTCATCTTTCCCTCCTTCTTAATGGGGTTGTGGTTGACCGCCCGTGGCCTTTGAACGTCGAAGCCGGGCGGTGGCTGCTTCGTTCACGCTAAAATCGTCGTTGAGGACCACGCCGTAGTTTTCCCGGGCGGATTCCCTTGAGACCTTTCCGTTCTTCACATCCCAGGCAACGGCCCGCGGATCCCTCTCCAAAGGGGAACCATACCCCCCGCTCCCCGGAAGACGGATGCTCAGGACGTCTCCCGCTGTAATCCCATCGACACCTTTGGCCTTCTGTCGGCTCTCCCGTCTGGTTCCTGAATTCAGGACAAAGACCCCCCTGGCTCCCTCCTTGCCCCCGAAGATCCCCTGGGGGGCGAACTTCTGCCGATCCGAGTAGCGGGCCCAGGTGATATCGGTATGGAACTTGATATCCCTCCTCAAGGAGAGTCCCCCCCTGAATTTCCCCGCCCCACCCGAATCGGGGATAAATTCGTACCGCTGGATCGTAACGGGGTATTCCAGCTCGGCGGCCTCAACGGGGGTGTTCATGAAGCGTCCCAGGTGCAGATCCTGGCCGTCCGGGCCGTCCTTCGTGGCCCGCGCGCCGGCCCCGCCCCCCTGAATCTCGATATAGGTGAATCGCTTCCCCGTGGTCGGGTGGATCCCGGTGAAGCTGTTGGTGCAGGCCTGGCCATGGCTCCCAGCCACGACGCGGTCCGGCGTGACGTGGGCCATCGCCTTGAGCATTGCCTCAACGATCTTCGTCATGGTCTGGCTCCGCGCCGTGACACCGGCCGGCGGAAGTGGATTCGTGACCAGCCCCTTTTCACAGGTTACCTTCACCGGGCGAAACGTGCCGGAGTTAACGGGCATGTAGGGGTCGATGATGCCGACCAGCGTATAATAGACGCCCGCCAGGGTGCAGGACCAGGGGGAGTTGACGTTTCCCTTCGTCTGGGGGGAGGTCCCATTGAAATCGACCGCCATGGTGTCTCCGCTGATCTTTACGCGCATCTGAATTTTCACCGGGTCGGATGTGATGCCGTCGTCATCCAGGTAATCGATCCCCGTGAAGGTACCATCCGGGATTGTTTCAAGGGCCTTGCGAACCTTCGCCTCGGAGTAATTAAGGAGCATCCGGGTGCTTTCCCTGAAGGTGGAAAGGCCGTATTTCCCGATGAGACGTTGAACCCGCTCGGCACCCCAGAGGGTCGTGGCGGCCTGAGCCCGCATGTCCTCCAGGGTCTTTTCGGGGATCCGGATGTTGTGGGCGATAAAGTTGCTGATCTCCCGATCCTCCACTCCGCCCTTGAAGAATTTGACAAAGGGAATTCGAAGCCCCTCCTGGAAGATCTCGGTGAGTCCCCCCGCCACCCCGCCAGGGACACTTCCTCCCAGGTCCAGATGATGGGCGATGTTGGCCACAAAGGCGATCAGATCATCGCCATGGAAGACGGGGGCAAAAAATTGGATGTCTAGGAGATGCTGTCCGCCCAGATAGGGGTCGTTGGAGATGATAATGTCGCCCGGAGCGAAGCTGTCAATCTCCTTCAGCATGAATGCCGCTGAGGTGGGGAGACTGAACATCATGAGGGGGCAGAGATTGGCCTGCGCCAGGAGCTGGCCCTCGGCGTCCAGGACGGCGCAGTTCAGGTCCATGATCTCCTTGACGATGGTGGTGCGTCCCATCCGCATCAGGTTGAATCCCATGTCCTCCGCGATGGAATCCAGCCCGTAACGGATGACCTGCATGGTGACCTGATCCGTCGTGCTTGCCTCCATATCACGGGAGTCACCCGCTATCTTTTCCTTCCTGTCGGCCAGGAGGTTCCCGTGTCTGTCCACGACAATCTCCCATCCGGGCGGCAGATAGGTCGTGGAAATCTCTTCCTCGATGATGGCCGGTCCCCTCACGAGGCTTCCAGGATTCAGGGTTTCCCGTTCAAAGACGGGGACGGGTGTGGCATGACTACTTTCCATGAAAATATTCCGGAAGCCCTTTGGCTCGGGCCGGGTGTTAGCGGGAGATACGGTCAGGGGCGAGAGGGTTGTAACGCCGCTTCCCGCCCGGACCCGCACCCTCAGATTCACGAACTCCACCGTTTCCCTTGGTTCCGCGTAGGAGTAAACCTTTTGATGGGTTTCATGAAAGACGCGAAGAATATCCGCCATCTCCCTTTGTTTGATTTCAGGGGTAACGGGGATGGGGATGGTGAGCTCCCACGACTGTCCCTCATAGCGCAGATCCGCCGACCATTCCACGGTGGCCGTCGACGGATCCACACCCTCGTCGCGAAGCTGGCGGATCCCCCTGTCCTGAAGTTCCCGGAACCCCTCGGCGAGGACGTCTGGATCGAGGTTGTCGGAGCGTTGCATCAGCGTCTTTACGTAGTCGTGCTGGATGTCCGAGATGGCAAGCCCCACGGCGGAAAGGTTCCCGTTGGCCGTTGGAATGATCACCTGGCGCATCCCCAGTATGTCAGCGATGTCGCAGGCGTGCAGGGGCGCGGCCCCCCCGAAGGCCACGAGGGCGAATTCCCGAAGATCGTACCCTTTCTCCACGGAGACCTTGCTGATCCCTTTCGCCATATTGGCATTAACGATCCGGAGGATGTCGAGGGCCGCCTGGGTTACGGAAACCCCCATCTTTTCCGACACGTGGGATCGAATGGCCTCGCTGGCCTTTCGGGTATTCAGTGTGTATTTCCCCCCGAGGAAATAGTCGGGGTTGATCCGTCCCAGGACACAGTTGGCGTCGGTGACCGTGGGGAGGGTGCCTCCCCAGTCGTAACAGGCGGGACCGGGATTGGATCCGGCGCTCTCCGGACCCACGTGCAGGACATTGAGGTCGTCCACCCAGGCGATGCTTCCTCCTCCGGCGCCGATGGTTTTCAGGTCGATCATGGGGAGCTTGATGGGATATTCCGAGACGCCGCCCCACGTCGTGGTCTTGGGAATTCCATGATCGATCACGGAGATATCACACGTCGTGCCGCCCATGTCCATTCCGATGGCCATTTCCCTTCCCGTGATCCGGCTGATGAAGGCGGTGGCGATGGCCCCACCCGCGGGCCCCGAGTTTATGAGGTTCGAGGCGTGCGCCGCGGCGGAGGCAACGGGCATGCCTCCCCCATTGCTCTGAAAAACGAGGAGGTTGAAATGGGGGTGTCTTGCCTCGATCTTGCGGACCAGTTTGTCCAGATAGGCCTTGATGATGGGTCCGAGATAGGCATTCATGACCGTGGTGCTGGTCCGTTCGTATTCTCGGAATTCGGGACAGATCTCCGATGAAAGAGAGACGTGAATTCCGGGGATCTCTTTCTCGATCAGGGTGGCGACTTCCCTTTCATGGGCAGGATTGAGAAAAGAGAAAAGGAGGACCACGGCTATGCCTTCAACCGCCTCTTCCCGGAATACCTGGAGGGCATCCTTTAGGGAAGAGAGATCGAGGGGGGTAACGACCTTTCCTTCCCTGTCAATCCGTTCCGTAACACCCTTCCGGAGATATCTCGGCACCAGCGGCGGCGGGTTGTCCACCCAGAAATCGAACGTTGCCTCCCGGGGACGGGCCACCCTACGGATTTCCAGGACGTCCTCGAATCCACTTGTGGTGACGAGTCCGACCCTGGCTCCCTTCCCTTCGATGATCGCGTTGGTGCCGATGGTGGTTCCATGGATCAGATGGCTTGTAGCCTGGTCGTCCACCCCGGCCATGTCCAGGATCTCTCTAAGACCCTTGAGAACCCCTTCCGTAAGATCGTGATGGGTGGTGGGGGTTTTGGTGTAGAAAAAGGACTGAGTGGCGGGGTCCAGGAGCACGACGTCGGTAAAGGTTCCCCCCACGTCGATGGCGATTTTCAAGGCGGAAGGTGACGCATTTTGTTGCGAAACGTTCATGCCGTTTCCTCTGGCGACGTTTTCAGGCGGTGTTTCATGATCTTCCCCGCCGCGTTTTTGGGGAGGCGCTCAACGAATTCGATATATTTGGGAACCTTGTATTTGGCGACCCTTTCGGCACACCATTGGATGAGGCCTTCCACCGTGAGGTTCGCGCCTTTCCTCGGGACCACGAAGGCTTTTCCCACCTCGCCCCACTTGGCATCCGAGACGCCGATGATGGCGACCTCCTTGACGCCCGCGTTTTCATACAGGACCTTTTCCACCTCCGCCGGATAGACGTTTTCCCCTCCCGAGATATACATGTTTTTTCGCCGGTCGAGGATGTAGAAGAACCCCTCCTCGTCCCGCCGCCCCACGTCCCCCGTGTAGAGCCAGCCGTTTCTTACGGTCTTCTCCGTCAGCTCGGGATGCCCCCAGTATCCGGACATGAGGATGGGTCCCGAAACGATGACTTCTCCGACCTGGTTGGGCGGGACCTCGTTACCCGCCTCGTCGACGATTTTCACATCCCCGTGAAAGACGGGCAGCCCCACGGAACCCAGTTTTTTCAGCCCGTATTCGGCGGGCAGCCAGGTGACGGTGGAGGTTTCGGTCTGACCGAAGAGCTGGGTAATAACGATGCCCCGCTCCCCATAGGCCTTCAGGAGGGGAAGAGGGACCACCTCTCCTCCGGTATAGTAGAGTTTCACGGAGGAAAGGTCGTAGGCACTCAGATCACAGCGATCCAGGATAAAACGATACATGGTGGCGGAGGTCTCCATCACCGTGGCCCGATAGCGCTGGATCGCATATATAAGCTCCTCCGGCTCGAAACGCCGCTTCAGGATAACCGTTCCTCCCTTGTAGAGAAAGGGAAGAGAGTCCACCAAGAGCCCCCCGGAGTGGAAGAGGGGACGGGAAACCACGATCTTGTCCTTCGGGGTTACGTGGTAATAGATATTGGCATTTAAAATATTGAAAAAGGTTTTCCGCTGGGTAAAGACGGCCCCCTTGGGAAACCCCGTGGTTCCGGAGGTGTACATGATGACATGGGGAGACTCCACATCCTTCTCGTAGGGAATCTTCGGCTCTTCGGTTGGGTAACCCGTGACGAGGGTTACATATTCACTGGCCCAATCAGGCGTTTTGCCGACGACGGTGACGTAGCGACCCTCTTTCACAGAAAGATTCTCCCTTATCGAAGCGATTCGCTCCGAGAACTCCCCGCTGAAAAAGAGGGTCTCGGCGGTGCAGTCGTTGATGATGTAGGCGATCTCCGGACCCGCGAGCCGGAAGTTCAGGGGAACGAAGATGGCCTCGATCTTCGAGCAAGCAAAGAAGATTTCGAAGAATTCGACGCAGTTGGTCAGCAGCGCGCCAACTCGGTCTCCCCTTTTGACCCCCAACGCGAGGAGGGCGTGGCTCAACTGGTTGATCCGCGCGTTCAGGGTGGCATAGGTCATGGGCTCATCGTCGTAAACGAGGGCGATCTTCTCGGGGAGGATCATGGCCCATTTTTTGATCCAGTCGGCAACGTTCAATCGAAGGACGCGGTTTGTTCCCTTGTTGGTATCCATGCTGGAATAAAATAAACAGCGTTCTGAAGACTTTGTCAATAGAAATCCAGTTTCATTCTAACTTATTCCCATCGAAAAACACCATTCCAAGGCACTGGTTTTCCCTTGCCATTTATACATCCCAAGTTTATATTTTGTAATAGGAAATATTTATAAAGGAGGAAATCAATGGAGCTGAAAACCGTTCGCCTGGAGTTTCCGGAAGGATGCAACATAATTCTGGGGCAAAGCCACTTTGTCAAAACAGTGGAAGACTTGTATGAGGCAATGGTCACGTCCCTTCCCTCGCCAAAGTTCGGGATCGCCTTTTGCGAAGCCTCGGGACCCCGGCTGGTGAGGCGTGACGGGACGGATGAAGAGATGATTCGTGTGGCGGAGCAAAATGCCAAGGCTTTAAGCGCCGGACATTCCTTTATCATCGTTATGAAAGACTGTTTTCCCATCAACGCCTTGAACGCGGTGAAGATGTGCCCGGAAGTCTGCCGGGTCTATTGCGCGACGGCGAATCCCGTTGAGGTGATCGTTGCCGAGACGGAACAGGGCCGTGGAATTCTCGGTGTTATTGATGGTGAACCTCCCGTTGGCATTGAAGGAGAGAAAGATGTCGAACAGCGAAAGGAACTGTTGAGAAAATTCGGATACAAACGGTAGAACGGTTCGGCTTCACGAGGAGGTGATGATGATGCCATTTGGTGATGGAACAGGCCCAAGGTGGGGCTCAGGTCCCGGCACGGGACGCGGCATGGGTCGAGGCATGGGGAGCGGCCGCGGTATGGGTGGCGGCAACCGTCCCGGCTCTGGTCCCAGCGGGTTTTGCGTCTGCCCCAACTGCGGTTACAGGGTTTCACATACGGCAGGGAACCCCTGTTACCGGATGACCTGTCCTTCCTGCGGGTCACAAATGATTAAGGAGTAATTATGAAAAAATCCGCAAGGCTGGAATGGGCCTTTATCCCTATCGGAAAGGTCCATTCCAGCCTTGACACGGCAGGAACCCGACAGAGAGTCAGGGCGGAGATTGAGATTTTCCCTCCCTACGTGGACGGCCTCCAGGGGATCGAAGCCTACGAAGAGTTGCTGATTCTTTACTGGATGAACCGGCTGGATGAAAACGCCCGGCAGGTGCTGAATGTCCATCCCAGGGGGGACAAAACAAGGCCCATGCGTGGCGTCTTCTCCACTCGGAGCCCTTACCGTCCCAACCCCATCGGCCTTTCCAAGGTGCGGCTCGTGGAACGGACGGGGAACATCTTACATGTGGAGGGGCTTGACGCTCTGGATGGTTCTCCCGTCATCGATATCAAGAAGGTAGATCGTGACTATTGAGCGCTACTGTTCCTATTGTGGCGCACCTCTGAAAACACGCTTTAATGGCGGGGAAGTATGGGACAAAGACCGCCTTGTCTGCCCCGTTTGCCACGCGAAATTCTATCGCAATCCCCTTCCTGCGGTCGCGGCTCTGGTATTGCGCGAAGGAGAATTACTGCTCGTTCGGCGGGCGGCACCCCCATTCGAGGGGAGCTGGTGCCTGCCCGGAGGATTTGTGGAATCCGGTGAAGACACTGTCCAGGCCCTTCTGCGCGAACTTTTCGAAGAAACCGGTCTCCGCGGGCATCATCCTCAACTGATAGACGTGGCCACGTTTGTCGATCCCCGTCCGGGAGGGAAAGGTGTTATCATTATCGGATACCGGATTCCGTCATACGAAGGGAACCTTCAACCGGGTGACGACGCCAAGGAGGTACGCTTTTTCACGCTGGACGCGTTGCCTCCCATTCCTTTCTCCACGCACCGGACCCTGATTGAAAAGATAAGAGGAAGGTAGGAGGCAGAAGGTTGAAGATTGAAGGTTTATCCTGTGAAACTGGCGGATCCACAGCACAGCGGATTTCACTGAGGGAGAAGGATAATAGGACTTAAAACTTAATACTTAACCACTTAAAACTTATAAGTTTCAAGATATGTTTGAGAGAAACAAGAAGGCGAAATCATGACCCACTGTGCTGAATTCTTGAAGCGGGCGCTTGAAGCGCCTTTCAAGGATGAATCACCAGCGATGATTGATACGATCGCGCGGACGCTCGACCGGATTTTGAATGAAGGGGAGGCCAGGGTTGATGAACTCCGGGCGCTTCCGGAGGGGATCGACGCCCTGTTGCTGATGGATTCGTGGCGTCTCGTCCAGCCGGTTGGCGGCAGCGTGACAAAGGCGTGGGAAGACGTCAGTCAGCTTTTGGCCACGGGGCGGAATTTTGAGCTAATCATGCCGCCGTGGATCGCCACGCTGGCCCGGCGTGCGTGCGAATCGGGAAGATTCGAGTACCGCGAGGCCATTCTGACCTTCTTTTCGGACGAGGAACACCCCGCCTGGCTCAAGATGCCGGGGTTTCTTTTCACTCTATCGGAACGATCCCGTGACGGGATTATCGATTCCGCCGCCATCAACCGCCTGCTGCGAGAGATGCCGATAGGGGTTTCTGCGGACACATTGATCGCCCAGTTGAAAAGCTACGGCTTCATCAGCCCGCACCTCCGGGCGGATTTTTTCCGGATGCGCACGCCTCATTACGAACTTCATCCCCTTTTGGTCCACGCCGTCGCGCGTGAAGATGACTCTCCTGAGCCCACCCCATGAAAACCCTGCACCTCATCTGCGACAACCGCCCGTTTCGGGAGGGATTCATCCCTTCATGGGGGCTTTCCATCGGGCTGGAGGAGAACGGGTGGTGGACCCTTTTCGACCTGGGGAACAGCCCGGATATCTTTTCACGCAACTTTACCCTGGCGGGGGGAGATATGAGCAGGGTGCGCCGGGTAATTCTCTCCCATCTGCATCACGACCACGCGGGCGGCCTGGGCGCCTTCAGGGGAAGCCAGGCTCCCATAACGCTTCACCTGCCGGAACTCGTCGCCCCCGACGAGGTTCAGGCGCTGAAGGCGTGGGGCTTTGATGCCAACGTGGTTCCGGTTGACGGCCTTCAGAGTGAAGATCTGTGGATTCTTCCCATCCCTTCCGGACATCTCCCCGAGCAACTTCTCGTGATCGAGGAAAGGGAATCTGTCATCGTGCTGACCGGTTGCGCCCACTACGGAATCGAGACCGGGCTATGGCAGGTCTGGGACCGGTTCAGAAAGCCCTTTTCGCTCGTGTGCGGGGGATTCCACCTCGCGTTCCGTTCCCCTCTGGAAGCGGAACACGTCATGAACGTCTTAAGCCGCCTGCCCATCGGCGCCCTGGCCCCCTGTCATTGCACCGGGGACAGTGCCATCAATAAATTTCAGGAAAGGTTCCCCGAACAGTTCATCCGCGTGGGGGCCGGGTGGTTCCGCGCCTTGTAATCCGATCAACGAAAACGTTTCGGGTTGATGCCGTATTTCCGGACACGCAACCCCATCATGCGTTCCGTGATGCCAAGCCGGCGCGCGGCCCGCGCCATGTTCCCCCGGGCGTCTTTCAGGGCGTCCAGAATCAGCTCCCGTTCCACGTTTGCCAGCGCCTCTTCCAGGGTGTTCTTCGGGCGCGTACCCGACGCCTCGGCCGTCTGGAGGGTGGGAGGAAGATGGTGCCCGTGGATAACCCCGTCCCGGCTCAGCAGAACGGCCCGTTCGATGCAATTTTCCAGCTCGCGCACGTTTCCCGGCCAGTGGTAACTCATCATCATGTCGATGGCAGGCGTGGAAATTCTACGAACCGATTTATGGTAAAGGGCGTTGTATTTCTCCACAAAATGATCCGCCAGGAGCAGGATGTCCGTCTTCCTCTTCCGAAGGGGCGGAATGTGGATGGGGAACACATTCAGCCGGTAGTACAGGTCTTCCCGAAACTTCCCGGACTCGATCAATCCTTCCAGATCACGGTTTGTCGCCGCAAGCACCCGCACATTCGCCTGGATGGTGCGGTTTCCGCCCACGCGCTCAAAACTTTTCTCCTGAAGGACCCGAAGCAGTTTGACCTGCGTCGCCAGGGAAAGGTCTCCGACCTCATCCAGAAAGATGGTGCCGCCATTTGCCAGTTCAAACCGCCCCTTACGCTGGTTGATGGCCCCGGTAAACGCCCCCTTTTCATGCCCGAACAGCTCGCTTTCAATCACCGTCTCCGGGAGAGCGGCGCAATTCACCTTGATGAAGGGGCCATCGGCGCGATGGCTGTGGTAATGAATGGCGTTGGCCACCAGCTCTTTTCCCGTCCCGCTCTCCCCCTGAATGAGCACGGTTGTATCTACCTCGGAAACCTGGAGAATCAGGTCGAAGACCGCTTGCATCTCCCGTGAATTCCCAATGATGTTCGCGGGGTGAAACCGATCTTTCAGCTCTTCCCGCAGGCGCACGTTCTCATCGATAAGCCGCTGTTTCTCCTCCTGCGCGGCCTGGCGAAGGCGCACGGCCTGGGCAATCATGGAGGCGATGGTCGAAAGAAGCCGGATATCCTCCTCAAAGGAGATGCTCTTATCGAAAAGACGATCCACGCTCAGGGCGCCAATAACTTCCTTGCCAATCTTGATGGGCACACAGAGGAAGGAGATGTCCGTCTTTTTCAGGCCTTGGCGCGCCCCGGTCCGGTCAAGAAAGAGGGGATCGTCCGAGATTCTGGGCACGACAGCCGGCCGCCCCGTCTGGACCACTTTTCCCGTAATGCCCTCCCCCAGGCGGTACTTGCCGCGCCGCTGCTGGCTGCGCGACAGCCCATGGGCCACTTCGATGGCAATCTCTCCCGTCTTCCGGTTCAAGAGGGTCAGCGTTCCTCGCGACATGCCCATGTGGTCCGCCAACGCCTGGAGGGTGGGTGCCAGTACTTCCCGGATGTTCATGCTCTGATCAAGGGCCTGGCTGATATCAAAAAGCAGCGAAAGCTCCTTAAGTTTTCGCCGTGTCTCGTCTGAATGGTTCACAAATGTCTCCTCGTGTCAGTAAATCAACAAAAATGTAGGATACACCCGGAAAAATGTCAATCGTGATGGCTCTCTCGGGCTGGGACGCGGCATTCTTGACAGGTCACGTGAAAACCAATATTATTAGCAACAGTTTCATGGAAGGTGTTCTCAACCGATAACCACGCAACAATTCAAAGGAGGGGAAGATGAAGGGGAAACAGATGTTTAAAAGAGGGATGATTTTCTTCACGGCATTCGCCATGGTCTTTTCGCTGATCGGCATCGCCCACGCGAAAAAACCCATCAAGATCGGCGCTGTGTATATCATGTCCGGGTTTGCCGCGACCTATGGTAAGTTCGCGAAAAACGGCCTGACTCTCGCGGTCGAGGAGATCAACAAATCGGGGGGCATCCTGGGCAGGCCTCTCAAGGTTTCGTTCGAAGATTCCCGCGCGAAACCGCCCGTCGCCCTGCGGGCGTTCCGAAAGTTCGTCTATGAGGACAAGGTCGATGTCCTGGTCGGGCTGGATTCCAGCGGCGTCGCAAAGAGTGTCGTTCCGGCTCTGACCGAGTTGAAAACGCCTCTTATCATCACGCACGCCGCGACGCCGGACGTGACGGGGAAACAGTGCAACAAATACGCCTTCCGCGTCAGCGCCAACCTGAGCCAGAACGTGCAGGTGGCGGCCCATATCGCCGCGAAAACCGGCGCCCGGAAATGGACGACCATCGGTCCGGATTACGCCTTTGGGCACCAAAGCTGGGAATATTTTCAGAAGTACCTGAAGGCCCTCAACCCCAAGGCCACGTTCATGACAACCACGGCCTTCCCGAAAATCGCCACGGAGGATTACACGCCGTATATCACAACCATCATGAACGCGAAACCGGATGGCGTGCTGATCTCTCTCTGGTCGGGCGACCTGATCAACTTCATTCGACAGGCCAAAAAGCTTGGGTTCTTCAAGGCAAAATTCAAGGTTCTCATGACCCTGGGTGCCGCCACGGAGGTCCTGTACGCCCTGAAGGACCAGATGCCGACAGGGATCTGGGTAGGGACCCGTTACTGGTTTCTGGCCAATCACTCACCCGTCAACAAAAGGTTCATCAAGGCGTATAAAAAGAAATACCACGTCTATCCCAGCTACAACGCCCAAAACGCGTACGCGGCGGCTTATGTGCTGAAGGCGGCCTATGAAAAGGCGGGGAAGGTGGACAAGGAAGCCCTCGTTAAGGCCCTCGAGGGATTGACGGTGGACGTCCCTGTCGGGAAGATCACCATCCGCGCGGGTGATCACCAGGCACTGCTGGACGTGAGCTGGGGAAAAACGGCGGCTGACCCGAAATACCCCATCCGCATCCTGAAACCCATCGTGACCTTCAAGGGCTCCGAGATTACGCCCAAGGTTTCAGAAACCGGCTGCAAAAGAAAGTAACCACTATCGCAGCGGGAGGAGGGTTTGACGCCTTCCTCCCGTGTTTTTTCAGAGTCCATTCATGAGCCTTTTTTTTATGAACCTGCTGAACGGGCTGTCCCTGGGGATGCTGCTTTTTCTCATTTCCATCGGCCTGACCATCATCTTCGGAGTCCTGGGCGTGTTGAATTTCGCCCACGGTTCCCTTTACATGCTGGGCGCGTATTTCTGCTTTCAATCGGTTTCACTGTTTCACAATTTCTGGCTGGCGCTTCTCATTTCTCCCCTGCTGGTTGCGGTCCTCGGCGGGATCATCGAAATGTCTATCCTGCGCCCGGTCTATGGGCGGGATGTCTCTTTCCAGCTTCTGCTGACGTTCGGTGTCCTGCTGGTTCTGGATGACGCGGTTCGCCTCATCTGGGGGAGCGGATATCATATCGTTAACCCGCCCGCCCTCCTGAACGGGGTGGTTCATGTGGCCGGCTTTACCTACCCCGTGTACAGCCTTTTCATCCTGGGACTGGGGCCGCTCATCGGCGTGGGCCTCTGGGCGTTTTTTCGCCTGACGCTCTGGGGCAAGAAAATTCGCGCCGCCTCCATGGACCGTGAAATGGCCGCCGGCATCGGAATCAACGTGAACCGGCTTTTCACGGGGGTGTTCTTCTTCGGAACCTGGCTGGCAGGCATGGGGGGCGCGCTTGCCACGCCTCTGCGCGCCATCGGCCCATCCATGGGAGAGAAAATCATCATTGAATCCTTCATCGTCGTGGTCATCGGAGGTCTGGGCAGTTTTCCGGGGGCGTTTCTCGGAGCCATCATCCTGGGACTGATCAACGCGTATGGCGCCGAATACCTCCCCAGGATGACGATGGCGTTGCCCTATATCCTGCTGGCGCTCATCCTGCTGACGAAACCACGCGGCCTGCTCGCGCGGGAGGTGTAGGGCATGACGCGTTCTGACTCTTCACTGAAACCTCTCTTCGGCTGGGCGGCGGGCCTCGCCGCGCTGATCCTGCTGCCTTTTGTTATCAACACATACATCATTCTCCTGACCACGGAAGTCATGATCATGGGGATCTTCGCCCTGAGCTTCAACCTGCTTTTCGGCTACACCGGTTTGCTTTCCTTTGGCCACGCCGCCTTTTTCGGGATGGGAGGGTATGTCACCGCCTACCTGCTCAGCCACGCCTGCCCGTCCCTCACCCTCGCTTTCCTGACGGGAGTCGCGGGCGCCTCCCTGACCGCCATTGTGGTGGGTTACCTTTCCGTCAAGCTGGATGAAATCTATTTCGCCATTCTGACGCTGGGATTTGGCATGATGTTCTTTTCCCTCGCCCATCAATGGCGTTCTGTCACCGGGGGAAGCGACGGTCTGACAGGGCTGGTGGTTCCCCGCCTCGGATGGGGCGCCTTCAGCGTGGATATCAGCAGTCCCTGGCACTATTACTACCTGGTCGTCGCCGCCTTTCTTCTCACCGTCTGGATTCTCCGAAGAATCACGCAATCCAACTTCGGGCTGATCCTGGTCTCCATTCGCGAGAACAAGGAACGGGCGGCCTTCACGGGTATCAACATCCGCGCCTACCGGCTGGCAAGCTTTTCCATCGCGGGCTTTTTCGCGGGCGTGGCGGGTGGGCTGTTCGCCGTTTTCGATCGGATGGCCTCCCCTTCCATGCTTCACTGGACAACCTCCGCCCAGCCGGTCCTGATGACTGTTCTGGGGGGAGCCCACACCTTCTTCGGCCCCGTCGTGGGGTCCATTCTTTTCTTCTTCATCGAACACATCATCACGAAGTTTACGGACATCTGGATGATCTATCTGGGCGCGATTCTGATCCCGCTGGTGATTTTCTTCCCCGAAGGGGTCCTGGGAACCCTTCTCGGGCTCAAGAAAAGGAAGCACGGTTAAAATGGCACCCATCCTCGAGGTCAAAAACCTGACCAAGCATTTTGGGAAATTCCAGGCGGTCACTGGCGTGTCCCTGACCGTGGAAAAGGGGGAACTGACGGCGCTCATCGGCCCCAATGGTGCCGGGAAAACAACCTTTTACAACATGCTGTCCGGCAAATTTCCCCCCACTTCCGGGAAAATCTTCTTCGAGGGGAGGGACATCACGGGGGCGCCCCCCCACAAAATCGCCCGCATGGGTATCGGCCGTTCCTTTCAAATTACGAACATCTTCACATCCATGACAGTGATGGAAAACATCCTTTCCGCCCTCATCGCCCATCATGGGGCCGGTACCTCTTTTTTTGCCCCCGCCAGAAAGAACAAGAAACTTCTCGAGGAAGGGAGCAAAATCCTGGAATCCCTCGGGCTGACCCCCTACGCGGACATGCCGACCACCCAGCTTTCCTACGGGGACAAACGCCTGGTTGAAATCGGCATCGTCCTGGCGAATTCACCCCGCCTGGTGCTCCTGGACGAACCGACCGCGGGCATGACCCCGGAAGAGACCGAACGAATGATCGAGCTGATCCACCACCTTGCCGACGAGACCGACACCACATTCTTCCTGACGGAGCACGACATGAAGGTGGTTTTCTCCGTGTCAAAAAAAATCTATGTGCTCCACCAAGGAAGCCTGCTGGCGGCGGGATCTCCCGAAGAGATTCAAAAGAATCCCGAGGTTAGGAAAGCGTATCTGGGGGGAGAAATTCATGCTTGACGGCTTCGTAAAAAGTCCAATTTCTGTGTCGCGCTGCATCCTTCGTCATTGCAACGACCTTCAAGGTCGCCTCATTCCTCAGGAATTGCGCTCCTTGAACTTGAAGCTTTTTACTTTGCCTTCTAATTCTGACTTTTTGCGAGACCATCATGCTTGACGTACGGGATATCCACAGCTATTACGGAGACAGCCATGTCCTGCAGGGGATCTCCCTCAGAGTGGGGAAGCGTGAAAGCGTCTGCCTGCTGGGGCGGAATGGCGCGGGAAAAACCACCACCATGAAGAGCATCATGGGCTATGTCCCTCCGCGAAAGGGGACTATCCTGTTTGAAGGACGGGACATCACCCGGCTCCGCACCCACGAAATTGTGAGAATGGGGATTGGGTATGTTCCTGAAGACAGGCGAATTTTCCCCCAGTTGACCGTGAGGGAAAACCTTGAAATCGCCGCGCGGCGAGACGCCTCCGGCCGCTGGGACATGGCAAGCGTTCTCGAGCTGTTTCCCCTTTTGAAGAGGCTGCTGGACCGGAAGGGCGGAAAGATGAGCGGCGGAGAGCAGCAGTTGCTTGCCATCGCCCGGGCTCTCATCGGAAACCCGGCCTTTCTCCTTCTCGACGAACCCTGCGAAGGACTGGCGCCCGTCATCGTGGAAGAGCTGAAGAGAACCATCCTCATCCTCAAAGAGGCGCTTCCCTTTTTAATCGCTGAGCAGAACGCGCGTTTCGCGCTGGAGGTCTCCGACCGGGGGTACGTGATTGAAAAGGGGCTCATGAAATACGAAGGAACCACGGAGTCCCTCCGGTCCAATGCGGAGGTTCAGCAGCGTTACCTGTCCGTGTAACGATTCTATGCCCCGCCCCACGGAGTCAAAAAGAGATCAGACCGCCCTCGCGCTTTACGTCCATATCCCCTTTTGCGTGAAGAAATGCGCGTACTGCGACTTCACCTCCTACGCCGGTAAAGAGAGCGAAATTCCCGACTACATTACCCACGTTCTGGACGAGTGGGCCGCGATCAGGAGAGAGCTGCTTAAAAACCAGGCATCCATCTCCACCCTTTACCTGGGCGGCGGCACCCCGTCTCTGTTAACGGAAAATCAGATGACGCGCCTCGTGAGGGGCCTGTTCCCGGAAGGAATCGATCCCTCCATGGAAGCAACCGTCGAGGCCAACCCGGAGTCCCTGACCCCATCCAAGCTGGCATGCTACCAGGAACTGGGGATCAACCGCGTCAGCGTTGGGATCCAGAGCTTCTCGGACGCACACCTGCGCCTGCTTGGCAGGCTCCACTCGGCGCGGCGCGCGCGGGAGTGCCTGGACATGATCCGGCGCGCCGGCTGGAGGAACTTCAGCATGGATCTCATGTACGGCCTGCCGGGGCAGTCCCATGAAGATTTTTTGCGGGACCTGGATGAAGCGCTGGGATTTGAACCTCCCCACCTCTCCACGTACTGCCTGACACTCAGCGGCGGGGTCCCCCTGGGCCAGGCGGCGGCTCGAGGCGCCATTCACCTGCCGCCGGAGGCAGAGATCCTGAAAATGATGGCCAGCCTTGACAAAACGATGGCGTCTCACGGTTATGAGCACTACGAGGTTTCAAACTTTGCCAGGCCGGGCCACGCGTGCCGGCACAACCTCGCCTATTGGACCCTTTCCCCGTATATCGGACTGGGGGCGGGCGCGGTATCTTTTTTTATCGAGGAAGTAGCCCCCTGGGGGAGCCACTGGGAAAACCCCGGATCCCTCTCCGGGTACGCCAAACGCGCCCGAAACCACTCGTGGGCCTTCCACGAGCGTTCCCCACTCTCCCACCGTGAGGCCCTCATCGAAGCCCTCCTGACGGGGTTACGCCTAAAGCGGGGCCTTTCCATCCGCGCCCTCGCGGAGCGTTTCGGGGAGGAGGCAATCGGCCCAGTGCTTCAGAAGGCTGCCTTGCTTGCCGCCGAAGGGTGGTGCGAGATGGACGGTGGCTCCCTCAGGATAACGCCCGGCGGGTCGTGCCTCCTGGATACGCTTGTTCTCGAACTGATACCAGAGTCCTAACGCTGATAGAGGAGGACAGCGATGTTGTGCTGTTCAAGTGTGCGGGAAAAGACGTGCGTCCCGTCGTTCCGCGCCACGAAGTAGAGGTAATCCGTCTTGGCGGGGTAGAGCGCGGCAAGGATGGCATCCTTCCCCGGGTTACAGATGGGATCCGGCGGAAGCCCCTTGAACCGGTACGTGTTATGGGGTGTTGGGTTCAAGAGGTCATTCCGGGTCAGCTTCCCCGTGAAATAGGGGATGTCGTAAATCACGGTGGGATCGCTCTGGAGCCGCATCCCCTTTTTCAGGCGGTTGTGGAAGACGGAAGAGATAATCGGCATTTCCCTCTTGAGCATGGCCTCCTTCTGAATCATGGAGGCCAACGTAATTACCTGACGGTCTGTCATGCCAATCTCTTTGGCCCGTTTCCTCATGGCGGGTGTGTACTCCTGGCAGAAACGATCCACCATCTTTGCCACCACGAGTTTTGGCGGGTAATTTCTGGGAAACAGGTACGTATCCGGAAACAGTTCCCCCTCCAGGTTCGGAAAGGTCTCGTGAAGGCAGGGAATGGTGTACGCGTGAGTCGTGATGAGAAGAAACTGGTGAGCGGAACAGATGCTTTTGCTCTCAAGCAGATTCGCCATTTCCCGCATGGTCATCCCCTCCGGAAACGTAATACGGTGCAGAATCACCTTCCCCGTCTCAAGGATATGCAAAAGCTTCAAGGGGGTGATCCCCGGGGGAATATAGTATTCACCACTCTGAATCTTGTTCGTGACCTTTTTGTATTTTCCCAGAGCGATGAAAAACCACCGGTTCGAAATGAGGTTTTTATTTCTCAGAAGCTGGCTCACCTCTCGGAAGGTCGCGTTTCTCGGGATTTGGATATAAACGGATGAGGTGGCGGGAGAGGTGGTATAGAGAAACACCAAGAAATTGAACCCAACCGCGAACATCGCGCCGAGGATGAGGATGAACAGGGTAAAAAAAAGGGTTTTGAAAACTTTCATGAACGCGCGAACTTCTGGTGGTCCAGATAATTTTGCAGGATGATGACCGCGGAAAGCTGGTCAATCACCTTCCTTCTCTTTCGCCTGCTGACATCCCCCCGCACAAGGGTTTTCTCCGCCAGAGCGCTGCTGAGCCGCTCGTCCCACCGTTCGATGGGAATTTCCAGCACCCCCCTCATGGCCGAGACAAATTCCTCGACCATCTCGGCTGTTTTACCGGTGGAACCATCCATGTTTCGGGGATACCCAATAACCACGGTCTGAACGCCTTCTTTACGCACAATCTCTTTAATCCGTTCCACGTCCTGACGGGTGCCTTTTCGTGTAATTGTGCCATACTTCCCGGCGATAATCCCCATCTCATCGCTGATTGCCAGGCCAATCCGTTTCGTACCGAAATCGATTCCCAGGTATCTCATTTCTCCACCGGTTCCCCGCTCCGGATTGTCAAAAATAACAGGCTCATTCCCCCCAGGGATGAGCCTCACACCAGGGCAAGATAAAAAAGCCTCGCGCGTGTCGTGTCAACCGTTCATGGCGGGTTAAGGCGCGAACAGGCCCGCCATTTTCTCCCAGTCAAACTTTTTCGCCATGTCGAGGGCCTTCTGCCAGTCCATCTTCTCAAAATTTACCACAAAAATGGCTTTCTGCCCGGCTGCCTGAGGGTTTTTGAACAGGAAAACGAAAATGCCACCTTCTTTTTTTACCTTGTCATAGGAGATGCCCGCCTGAAACCCATTGATCTTCTTGATGGTCAACAGGTTCGTGTCATTTTCTATCTTCATCCCCGTCGAGAAAGGGGCCCACATGGCCATGGCCTTCATCCCACTCATAAGCATGACACGCAGAGTTTGTACCCCTTTCGTGTAGCTTCTCGACGCCTGCACCATCTGCCCCATGGGGCTTTGGGAAACCTCCACCTTCTGGCAGGACTCTCCCTTCCACCCCGGGAGATCCACCAGCATTTTACACAACTGGTTAGCGTTAGCGGAACCACCGGCGTAAAGGTTTCCGGGTAAAAGCATGAACATGCCAAGGACCACCATGATTAAAAGTCTCGTCTTTCTCACTTTATTCCCTCCTGCTTCTTCCTGTTTTCATGGCCTCTTCCCCTCTTATCCCGGGGAACAGAATCCTCATCGGCGCCAAACCCAATGCCTTCCTTCTCCCCAATCTTTAAGGCTTATCGCGAATGAGCATCCCTGATTAATAGTTAAATATTACAAAAATTACGGAAAACTGTCAACGCGACCCGGATGAATCGGGCCGCCGTGACCCCGGTTATCCCGAAAAATCGCGTATCCTCTTTTATTTCTTGATATCCGCTTTAAATTTTGATACATTTCAGAGCAATAAAATTACAAAAAGGATATCGCTTATGCTGAACGCCTTGATCGGGTGGTTTTCCAATGACCTGGCTATCGACCTGGGAACAGCGAACACGCTGGTTTACGTGAAAGGAAAGGGGATCGTCAGCTCCGAACCGTCGGTTGTCGCCGTCAAAAAGGACGAAAAAGGGAACAAAAAGGTTCTGGCGGTCGGTTCGGAAGCCAAAAAGATGCTCGGCCGGACCCCTGGAAACATCGAAGCGATCCGCCCCATGAAAAACGGCGTGATCGCGGATTTCGAAATCACGGAAGAGATGCTCTACCATTTCATCATCAAGGCGCATAACAGAAAATCTTTCGTACGGCCAAGAATTGTGATTTGCGTTCCCTCCGGCATCACACCTGTGGAGCGCCGGGCGGTCAGGGAATCGGCTATCTCCGCCGGAGCGCGGGAAGTCTATTTGATAGAAGAGCCTATGGCGGCAGCCATCGGGGCCAACCTCCCCATCACCGAGGCGTCCGGAAACATGATCGTGGATATCGGTGGTGGTACCACTGAAGTCGCCGTCATCTCTCTCGCTGGGATCGTTTACTCCAGCTCCGTCCGGGTGGCGGGAGACAAGATGGACGAGGCCATCGTGCAATACGTCAAGCGACATTACAATCTGCTCATTGGCGAGCGCTCCGCCGAGCTGATTAAAATCATGATCGGGGCCGCTTATCCCAGCAAGGAAGCAAAGGTGGTTGAGGTGAAAGGCCGTGACCTGGTAACCGGAATCCCGAAAACCATTGAAATCAATTCTGAAGAGATCAGGGAGTCCATCTCGGAACCCATCAACGCCATTATCGAAACCATCCGGGTGGCGCTCGAAAAGACGCCCCCCGAACTCGCCGCGGACATCGTGGACAAAGGCATCGTCTTGAGCGGCGGGGGCGCCCTCTTGAAAGATCTCGACCTTTTGGTCCGGGAAGTCACTAGCCTCCCCGTAACGGTGGCAGAAAATCCCCTGACAACAGTCGTTGTTGGTTCAGGACGTGTTTTGGACGACATCAACTTACTGAGGCTGACCGCCTCTGACTCTTAGGAAGGATGGCACATCGCTCCCATAACCCGCTACGCAGAAGGCTCCTGAAATTTATTACCTTTCTTGCGCTGATTCTTGCCGTTAGCCTGTGGTTTTTATCCAAAGGCAATCCCTCGCGCTCCCTTTATGTTAGCCAGATTCTTATGACGATCGCATTTCCTTTTCAGAAGGCTGTTTCTGTAACCACGGACAAAGCGCAACACATTTTCGACAACTATATCGACCTGATCAACACCAAAAAGGAGAATGAGGCACTGCAAAAAATGGTTAGCAGGCTCCAAAACCAGGCGGTCCGACTGAAAGAACTGGAACGGGAGAACAAAAGGCTTCGGGAACTTTTAAACTTTAAAGAGGAGATCAAACCTCCCCTCCTTCCGGCGGAGGTTATCGCCAAATCCCCCTCTCCATGGATAGACACCTTCATCGTTGACAAAGGGACAAAAAAAGGGATTCAAAAAGGTATGCCTGTTATCTCAGAAAAGGGCATCGTCGGATATATTCTTAAAACTTCAAGATATGTTTCGACTGTGCTGGTTCTGACTCATTACAACTGTCGGGTTGACGCGATTATTCAGAGAACCAGGGCGCACGGGGTTGTTGGTGGGCTCCTGGAGGGCCACTGCCGTCTTTTCAATGTCCTGAGAACCGAACACATTATGGTTGGAGACCGAGTGGTCACCTCGGGTTTTGGGAATCGTTTTCCCCGGGGACTTCTGATTGGTGTGGTCAGCAAGGTTATCAAAAAGCCTTACGGGCTGTTTCAGGAAGCGGAAATCACCCCCAGCGTGGACTTCAGCAAGCTGGAAGAAGTGTACATCCTGCTCAGGCGCCAGTCTTCCCTGGCATTGAACGGCCTCCGCCATGAATAAGGTTTTCACCCCTCCGTCCCGCGGAAAATCACTGATAGCTATCGGACTGTTATTTCTCGTTATTACCGTTGTCATCGTCAATGTGTTACCGAACACGCGCATGCTGCCAGACCTGGCCCTGATTCTGACCATTTACTGCGCCCTTACCTACGAAGGGGAAGCGGGGATTATTCTTCCCCTTTTTGCCGGGGCGTACGTGGGAACTTTTTCCAGCTTTCCCATCGAATATATGGGGCTTTACGGGATCCTGTATTACGCGGCCCGCTTTGTCTCTTCCTTCTTTCAACTGAGGTTCGTGGGCTACCCCATGCTTCTCGCCTTTGTTTTTGAATGGCTGGTAGGCGGCATACACGCCCTGGAGATCTACCTGAAACGGCCCGCCGCCTTTTCCCCGCATCTCATCCTGACCATTATCCTTGCCCAATCCCTGCTGACCGCCCTGTTTTTCTACCCCGTTTTCCTGATTTTTGATCGTTTCGCCTGGTCCTCCTCACACTATAAACACGCCCTGAAATGACCTCGCGCCGTGAAGGACGCGACAAACCGCTTCGCGTCATCCTTCCCCTCCTAATCATCATCATCGCCTTTCTGGGAATTGTCCTGCGCTTATGGTACCTGCAAATTTTTCAGTATAAAAAGTTTCTTCAGCTCTCCATCAGTAATCGGATTCGCCTGAAAACCATCCCGGCCATGCGTGGAATGATCTTCGACCGAGACGGCAACCTCTTGGTCGACAACCGGCCCTCCTTTTGCGCCGCCATCGTCCCGGAAGATGTGAAGAATAAGAAAGCGACGTTGGCCTTTCTAAGCCGCGTCCTCAAAATGACCCCGGAAGAAATCCGGACGCGCCTGAAAAAAAGCTCCTATTACGCCCCCTTTCAGCCAAGAATCATCAAGGAAAACTGCGATACTGTCACCGTGGCCCGGATTCAGGCGCATTTTGCTCAATTCCCCGGCATCGAAATTCTGGTCAGGTCCAGAAGGTATTACAAGTACGGCGCCCTCGCTTCTCACGTTCTGGGATACATCGGTGAAATCAGCCAGCGGGAGCTCAAACGGTTGAGGAATCAGGGGTATCAGCCTGGGGATTATATCGGAAAATACGGCATTGAAAAAACCTTTGAAAAATACCTGCGAGGTAAAAAGGGGGGCTATCAGGTCGAGGTGGACGCGAACGGGCGGGAAGTCAAGGTGCTGAGACGTGTCGAACCGGTACCCGGAGACAACATCTACCTGACCATCTCTCTTCCCCTTCAGCAAAAACTTGAAAAGCTGATGGAGGGAAAGGCCGGTGCCGCCGTCGTCGTGGACCCAAAAACGGGAGAAATCCTGGCCATGGTCAGCCACCCCAATTTTAATCCCAACCTTCTGACCACACGCATTTCCCCCAAGCAGTGGAAGGCGCTGATCACGGATCCCCAGCACCCTTTGATTGACCGGACCATCCAGGGCACCTACCCGCCTGGTTCAACTTTCAAGATTGTAACCGCCTCGGCGGGGCTTCAGGAGGGGGTCATCCAGGGAGACACCCTCCTTTACTGCCCGGGGTACCTGCGTTTCGGAAGAAGATATTATCACTGCTGGAAAAAATCGGGGCATGGCTGGATCGCTGTTCACGAAGCCATCGTTCAGTCCTGCGATGTCTTTTTCTATCAGGTCGGGATAAAACTCGGCATCAATCGCCTTGCTTTCTACGCAAAGGCCTTCGGCCTGGGCCGAAGAACAGGCATCGCGCTGCCAAACGAGCGCGCCGGCCTTATCCCCGATACCGTTTGGAAAGAGAAACATTTTCATCAGCCCTGGTTCAAGGGCGAAACCCTTTCTGTTGCCATCGGCCAGGGGTACGTCCTGGTTACCCCTTTACAGATGGCCATGCTCATGGCATCTGTAGCTAACGGAGGAAAACTGATGGCGCCCCTGATCGTAAAAAAGATTGTGGACATCCATAAACACGTCATCAAGGTCTATCACCCTAAGATCCGGTCGCGACTGCCCATTTCGGAAAAGGTCCTCGGAATGGTCCAGGCCGGATTATGGGGTGTCGTGAATGAACCTCATGGAACGGCCCGGCGGGCGCGACTGAAGGACATCAATGTCAGTGGGAAAACCGGCACCGCTCAGGTCATCCGCCTCAAACGGGGCAAGCTCACAAAAGAAGAAAGAGAAAAATTCAAGGACCACGCCTGGTTCGTCGCGTACGCCCCCAGCGAATCCCCCACGGCAGCCATGAGTGTGCTCGTGGAGCATGGCGGCCATGGCGGCCATGCAGCGGCTCCTATTGCAGGAGCATTCTTACGCTTTTATTTCGATGGTCCCGAGGTGTACTGATGTTTAAAATCGACAGGAAGCTTCTGAAAAACTTCGATTGGGCACTGGCCGGCCTGATCCTCATCCTTCTTGTGCTGGGGCTGGCCAACCTGTACAGCGCCTCTTATGGGAAAGAAGGAAGCATGCACGCCTACTTTTCCCACCAACTCATCTGGGTGGGCATTGGGCTTTTGGGCATGATCATTGCCATTTGCGTCACGGATGAGTTCTACCGGGAAAACGCCATCATTTTCTACATCCTCTCCCTGGTCCTGCTCATCCTCGTGGATATCTACGGGATGATTACATCCGGGGCGCAACGCTGGATCCGTATTGGTCCTCTCTCCCTCCAGCCTTCCGAGTTGGCGAAGCTGTCACTCATCCTGGTCCTCGGATACTATTACGAAACCAAAAGAAACTTAAACATCCTGCCGTTGCGGCACATCATTCTTCCCGCCATTCTCACCATCATTCCGACAGTTCTTGTCATCAAACAGCCCGACTTGGGGACCGCCCTGCTGCTGCTCTTCATCTTCATCTCCATCCTGCTTTACGAGGGCATCCCCTTCAAGACCTTCCTGGGGCTGTTTCTCGCGGGCCTGGGCGCGCTACCCGTCATGTGGCGGTTCCTGAAACCCTATCAAAAGGCCCGCCTGCTCACTTTCATCAACCCGAACAGAGATCCCCTTGGTGCCGGCTATCATATCATCCAGTCAAAGATCGCCGTGGGATCAGGCGGATTGTGGGGAAAGGGTTTCCTGAAAGGAACCCAGTGCAAGCTGGAGTTCCTTCCTGAACATCACACGGACTTCGTTTTTTCCGTGCTCGCGGAAGAGTGGGGGTTTATCGGTTCTCTCCTTGTGATCTTTCTGCTTTTTATCCTGGTCATTTGGGGGCTTGAGGTTGCCAGGAGCGCGAGGAACCGGTTTGGAGAGGTCGTCGCCATCGGCATCACCGCCATGTTCTTCTGGCAGATTGTCATCAATATCGGGATGGTCATCGGCGTGATGCCCGTGGTGGGAATCCCTCTGCCGTTTTTCAGCTATGGAGGGTCCGGAACGCTGATCAACCTTTTCTCCCTTGGCATCCTCCTGAGTATCCGGATGCGCCGAAGGGCCTATACCTCTTTTTAGCCGACGGATGACGACACATCAGCGGGGTCAAGAGCTATCCGAGCGGCCTGCAAGCCTGGTCAAAACGGTATATCGTCATCCAGAGGGGTTTTATCGGTCAGGTCTTCCTGCGCTGAAGGCACCTCGTCCGGCACGTCCATGACATCTCCCGCGCGGCCCAGCATCTGGAGGTTTTCCGCCACGATTTCCGTCGTCCAGCGCTTATTTCCGTCTTTATCTTCCCAGGAACGTGTCTGGATACGCCCCTCAACATAGACCTGCTTTCCCTTGGAAAGGTATTGGGCGCATATTTCTCCCAGCCTCCGCCACGCGACAACCCGGTGCCACTCCGTCTGTTCAACCCGCTCTCCGTCCTTGTTCGTCCATCTTCGTGACGTGGCCAGCCTGAACGTGGCCACGGCGGTTCCATCCGCCGTGTAGCGAATCTCCGGATCCGCTCCCAGATTCCCAACCAAGATCGCCTTATTTACTCCAGCCATTGATTCCCCCCTTCATTATGTGTTTGGTTGTCTCGATATCTGTCCGGCCTCGGGCATCAACGGGATGCCTTTCCCGCCGAACCTAAAAGCGTGATGCGGGATTTCACGACATCCTTCATGGCCTCTCTCGCGGGGCCAAGAATCTTCCGGGGATCAATCTCCCTGGGGTTTTCCGCGAGAACTTCCCGCAAGGCTCCCACGGTCGCGATTCTCAGGTCCGTATCGGCGTTCACTTTGTTAATCCCGCACACCACCGCTTCCTTAAGGACCTCGTCGCTGACGCCTTTGGCCCCTTCAAGCCGGGCGCCATACTGCTCCGCCTTTTTTACGAGCTCTTCAGGCACCCCCGACGCGCCATGCAAGACCAGCGGCATGTTCGTCAGCTTCTTGACCTCTTTCAACCGCTCGTAGTCTATCTTGGATTCCCCTTTGTACTTGAAGGCCCCATGGGAGGTCCCAACGGCCGGCGCCAGGTAATCGATACCGGTCTCTTTTACGAAAGTGACCGCCTTTTGCGGGTTCACCAGGGTCGCATCCCGCTCATCCACAGAAACATTGTCTTCGATTCCCTTCAGGGTTCCAAGCTCTGCCTCCACGGAAACACCCATGGCGTGCGCGATATCGACGATTCGCTTGGTCTGCCGAACATTTTCCTCGAAAGGAAATGCAGAAGCGTCTATCATCACCGAGGTAAACCCGGCCCGCAGTGCCGTCATGATCAGCCCAAAATCTTTACCATGATCCAGATGCAGCGCCACCGGGACTGAGATCTCGCGTACCAGTGCCTGCACCATGTGATAAAGCATATCAGCGCCCGCGTATTTCACGGCACCTTCCGACGCCTCCACGATGACCGGCGCCTCCAGTTCGTCCGCGGCTTCAAGGATCGCCTGAAGCGTCTCCATATTGTTGAAATTAAAGGCACCAACGGCATAGTTTTCTTCGTGGGCCCTTTTCAGGATTTCAATTCCGGTTGTAAGTGGCATGGATGCCTCCTTCCTGCTTGGGTTGAAGAGATAAAATCTCACTGAATGAACTTATGTGGAAATCTGCCCGCAGCTCCGGGCACCGAAAAGCAGCAAAAGGGATACCGGCACGCCAGGCGGCCTCCTGGTCCAACCTCGAGTCCCCCACATAAAGGCACGCCTCAGGCGCCAGTTGTAGAGACACAAGAACCTGCAACAGCCCCTCCGGGTCCGGTTTTGGATTTTGCACATTTAGGGCAGTAACCACACAGTCGAAGTATGATTTCAGCTTAAAATACTCGAGAATCGCCTCCATGCTTGTGCTGCGGTTGGTGCAAACCGCCAGCTTCTTGCCCCTCTCTTTCAGGGTTTCAAGGACTTCACGGGCGCTATCCTCCAGCTTCATGTATGGGATAAAGCGGTGATAATCTGTCGCGAGCCGGAGTCTTTGAGCATCCTCCAGGTGAGGGTCACCCTCGAAAAGATACGCCACGGATTCCTCCGCCGTCGCCATGTGGATATAGTCAATCTGCTCTTTACGCATCAAAGGCTTGTCAAAAGCGGCAAGGAGGGCGTTATAAAATTCGATGTTGGCCTTCAGCGAGTCAAACAAAACACCATCACAATCAAAAATATACCCCTCAAACATAATAGTCTCGCAAAAAATCAGAATGAGAAAGCAAAGTAAAAAGCTTCACCTTCAAGGAGCGCAATCCCTGAGGAATGAGGCGACCTTGAAGGTCGCTGCAATGATTTACCCCGTTAAATCGGCTTCGCCGCCTCGCTTCGCGAGATTTAACAGGGCAGGGGATGCAGCGCGACACAGAAATTGGACTTTTTACGAAGCCGTCAAACATGAATCGGGAACCTTTCTGCCAGACCATTACCAGGAAACACGAAAACGCTTCGGCTCAGTGTACCATGAATTTTTCAATGGGAACCTTCTTGAACCCCTTCGGCACCGCGAAGACCTTTTGGGAGATGGGTGTCACCTGGATATTCGTAATTCTCTCCCCTTCCACCCGTCCCGTCAGGTAATCGACAATCACCATCGGAACATTTCCATCGACAAACAGCTTCCGGTATCGAGGGTTTGAGTCAATATCCTTGCACCCGGAAAGGGGCGCCAGGATGTTCTCTATCTTGAATTTCAGCGCCATTGCCTTATTAAAGTCTACTTCCTTGAGCAGAGGAGGGATCCGGCCCACCCAGGCCTCTCTCTTTTTTTCGCCGTTCGCGTAAACATCATAACGCCACGCCGCATATCCCAGAATTTTCTTTTCCTTGTCCGTCTTTTTAACCAGGATTTTCACCGACTTGCACGCCTTGTCGTTTCCTTCGAACATGGGCTGCGCCTTTATTTGCTTGACAATCCTGTTTATCCTGTCAACAAAATCCTGGACCGTGTTGACGGCATAGATGCTCCGTGACAGGATTATGTTGGTCAGGGTCGAGTTGTCGATGTCGATGATAAAAGCCGCGTTGCCCTGGTAGACCGCTACCTTGTTGTCCTGGTAGTACTCCCTCCACGTGCCCAGTATCTGCGTCCCCTTTCCGCCACCGACAACACGGTATGACTGACGGGTTATAATAACTCCGCCATACGCGCTTGCCGCGAAGGCTGCCAAAAACAGCACGCAGAGGAAAACATAACTTACAATGTCTTTCTTCACGATGTTAAGCCCTTCAATTTTCTTACTTCTCATTTATTTTTAACCCAATTTTGAAAAAGTTTCAAGGGAGCAAAAGCATGTCTTTCCGCTCATACTTCGTTCCAGGGTGCCCTTCGAGAAGATCATGCGCCCTCCGGCAGATAAAAAAAGGAGCCGTGAACCACGGCTCCTCTAAAAAGGGGGGTTAGGGGTTATCCCTTACGCGGCATCGAGTTCTCTACGTTTTTCCATATCGTAGAGGATACGTTCTCTGGCCTTGTCGATCCCAAGGGCCTTCCGCTTCTTGTCTATGTGCGCAATCATCAACTGCGCCGCCTTGATGGGATCCTGCTCAAACGCCCACATCCC
>WGDA01000007.1 GCA_015493505.1 Pseudomonadota bacterium
CCCTCCCGAACGGGGTTTCCTGTCAAAAGGGTCTTTTTGCGGGGGAAATATCTCGCAGTTTCATCAAAAGAGATGAAAATACGATGCGCGATGGGAGCCAGCAGCCGGTTGGTAAGCCCCGGTATGGCGTTCTGTTCCTGGATGACCCGGCGAATTCGCTTCAGAAACGCGGCGATCATCACGGGAAGGGCTGAATATCCCCCAAGCCCCACGACCGTTTGCGGTCTGAAGGAACGGAGAATCCCCAGGCCCTCCCAGATTCCGACGGGGAGAATCAGGAGGGCTTTCAGCTTTTTCACGAGGTTTAAGTTTTTGAACCCGGCGCTGCGGATGGGGCGAAATCCGAACCCATAACGCGGCAGAACTCTCTCCTCCAGCCCCCGGCGTGTCCCCACAAACAGGATGACGCTGTCGGGGGCCTTTTTCCGGATGGCGAGGGCGATGGCGATTCCCGGGAACAGGTGTCCTCCCGTGCCACCACCACAGAAGAGGAACCGGTTCTCTGCTACCATCGCGCTGTCTCCTTCGCGTCGAGGCGTCTCGAGATGCTCAGAAGAATCCCCACCCCCATGAGGGTGATGAGGAGACTGGAGCCCCCATAACTGATGAACGGCAAGGGGATACCCTTCGTGGGGAGCAACCCCATGACAACCCCCAGGTTGATGATGGTCTGCAGGCCAATCATCAGGGTAACCCCCAGCGCGAGATAAGAAGCGAAAGGCGACTGGGCCAGATAGGCGATACGGAAACCGCGGAGTAGAAGGATCATGAAGAGGAAAATGATGATGGTTACGCCGATGAATCCCAGTTCCTCGCCGATTACCGAGAAGATAAAGTCGGTATGCGGAGCGGGGAGAAAAAAGAGTTTCTGCTGACCGTTTCCAAGCCCAACCCCGAAAAACCCTCCGGAACCAAATGAAATAAAGGACTGGACAATCTGAAACCCAGTGCTTCTCGGATTTTTCCAGGGATCCAGAAAGGCGATAAGCCGCCGATAGCGGTACCCGGCATGAAAGACGGCGTAGATGCCAAACGGGAGCACCGCCGAGCCAAGGAGCAACAGGTGCGTCAGCCGGGCCCCCGCGATGAACAAAAAGGTGATCAGCAGGAGGCTCAGGAACATGGCACTGCCAAAGTCCGGCTGGGGGTAGATGAGGGCGATCAGCGCCAGGGTCATGCCCAGCACCGGCAGCACCCCTTTCTTGAATTCCTTGATGGTCTCCTTTTTCTTGCTGAAATAGTACGCCATATAGATGATGAGGCTGAGCTTGGCGATTTCGCTTGGCTGGACGGTTACGATACCCAGATGGATCCAGCGCCTGGCGCCCCCCACTTTCAGCCCGATTCCCGGCACATAAACAAGCGCCAGCAGGAGAAACGACACGAACAGGAGGGGATACGCCAGCCCCCTCAGCCGCCTGTAGTCGATTCGGCTGAGGACAAACATCATGAGCAGCCCAAGGGCCCCGAAGATCAGTTGGCGCTTGAGAAAATAGAGGTTATCCCCGAAGCGTTGCTGTGCCAGGATGGCGCTGGCGCTGAAGATCATGATGAATCCCACGGTAGTCAACACAAGAGTGGTGATCAGCAATACCAGGTCGATATGGTTCGAATCATCACTGCGCCGAAACATGGCTCTCCCTTCGCGACGCCATGGACAGGGCTTTCACCGCGCTGGCGAAGGCCCTGCCCCGTTCCTTATAGTTTTCAAACTGGTCGAAGCTGGCACAGGCGGGAGAAAGAAGTACCGTGTCTCCGGAATCGGCGAGCCGATACGCGGCCGCGACGGCTTCCTCCAGGGTAGGAACCCGGTAAACGCGCGTCACGGCACGAAACGCTTCCTGAAACATCTCCCCGCTTTCTCCGAAGGCGACGAGCGCCTTGACCTTTTCCGCCACCAGGCTGGACAGAACTTCCAAATCGCCTCCTTTCCACAGCCCCCCGGCGAGCCAGATGAGGTTTCCCGGCTGGCTTTTCAGCGCCCACAACACGGCGTCCACGTTGGTGGCCTTGGAATCGTTGACAAAGCGCACCCCATTCACATCACCCACCGGTTCTATCCGGTGAGGCAGGCTTTCAAAGGTGGAAAGGGTTTCCAGAACCACTTCGCCCGGCACTCCGGCGGCAAGGGCCAGCAATCCCCCGGCGAGCATGTCGAGCAGGAAGGGGAGGTGCCGCACCCGCAAGTCACGAATCGGCAGGGACAGGTCCCCTTCCCCCATTTTCCAGTGAAGCTCTCCTCCACGAATGAAGGCGGTATGTGTCTCGTCATCCGCTTCGGTAAAAGTCTTAAGCTCACAGCTCACATCCGTTGGCCGGCGGGACAGGAGCGGGGCGTACAGCACGAGGCTGTCTTCCGCCATCATATTCCTGGCGATACCCCATTTGGCACGCGTGTAGTCCTCCAGCGTCGGATGCCAGTCGAGGTGGTCCGGTTCGATATTGAGGATGGCCGCGATTTTTGGATGGAAGTGGGGCGCGGTCGCGAGCTGGAAGCTGCTGACCTCCAGAACCGCCCAGCGGTACGCCTGCGGATTCAGGCATGCTTCGATCAACGGACGGCCGATGTTGCCCCCCACAAAGGGACGCAGCCCGGCGTTTTTCAGAATCTCTCCCGTCACGGTCGTGGTGGTGGTTTTCCCGTTCGTTCCCGTCACGGCAATGATCGGAAGGGAAAGAAACCGGCTGGCAAGTTCCAGCTCCCCTATCACCGGGATTCCCTTCTCAATGGCCTTCTGAACGGCGGGGATCTGAAGCGGAACCCCTGGCGACAGGACGATCAGGTCCATGGAGAGAAAAAGCTCTTCCGGATGTCCGCCCCACACGGTCTTAACAGGGGCATCAGAGAAAAATCCGTTGGCGGCCGCGTGTTTCCGGTCGTTGACCGTTACCCGGGCTCCCTGACGGACGAGAAACGTCACCAGGGCCCTTCCCGTCTTGCCGGCTCCCACAACCAGAACTTTTAACCTTTTCAGGTCCAAACTTCTCTCCTATCGAATCTTCAGCGTGCTGATGGCGATAAGCCCCAGCATGATGCTGATAATCCAGAATCTCACGATAATCTTTGGCTCCGCCCACCCCTTGAGTTCATAGTGATGATGAATGGGCGCCATCCTGAAGACCCGCTTTCCCGTCAGCTTGTAAGACGTGACCTGGATAATCACGGACATGGTTTCAATGACGAATATCCCGCCCACGATAATCAGCAGAAGCTCCTGTTTGGTCATCAGGGCGACCGTACCGAGCGCGCCCCCCAGGGAGAGGGACCCGGTATCCCCCATGAAAACCTGCGCCGGATACGTATTGAACCAGAGGAACCCCATACTGGCCCCCACCATCGACCCGCAGAAAATGGATAACTCGCCCACCCCGTTGACGTAAGGGATGTTCAGATACCGGGAGATAATGGCGTGACCCGCAAGGTACGCGAAGAGGGTATAGGTAGCAGCGGAAATCATCATCGGTCCAATCGCCAGACCGTCCAGGCCATCCGTCAGGTTGACCGCGTTCGAGGTTCCCACGATGACGAAAATGCCGAGAAGGAAATAGTAATTCCCGATATTCGGCGAGAAATGCTTGAAGAAGGGAAAGACCACGGTCGTCGGAAACTCCGGCATCTTCATCAGAGCGAGGGTGCAGAGGGATGCCACGATGAACTGCACGAGGAGTTTGGCGCGCGCCGTGATTCCCTTCGAGTTTTTCCGGCTGACCTTCAGGTAGTCATCCACGACGCCCAGAAGCCCGAAACAAAGGGTGACAAAAATGGCTATCCAGATAAACGGGTTGGTCAGCTCGGCCCAGAGAAGGGTTGGAACAATGATCGAGATGAGGATCATGACTCCCCCCATCGTGGGGGTTCCCTCCTTTTTCAGGTGCGAAGCGGGCCCGTCCCGGCGGATCGTCTGACCTATCTGGTGAACGCGAAGGCGTCGGATCAGATAAGGCCCCGTCACGAAACTGATAACCAGCGCGGTGATGGTCGCGTAAATACACCGGAAGGTAATATACCGGAAGAGGTTGAAAAAAATGAAATGCGTGTGAAGGGGGTAGAGAAGATAATAAAGCATCAGGCGCCCCCCTCCTTGGTTTTCAGTTCAGAAAGGATGGCCCGGACCCAGCGGTCCATGTGGAGGGCGAAAGACCCCTTGACGAGGATCATGGACGGCCGGTGGAGAAACGGTCTCAAGTGACGTAAAAGCTGGCCCTCATCCTCGAATAGAAAGATTTTTTCCGCATCAAATCCCGCCCCGAGTGCGCCAGCTCGAACGGCCTCCGCGTAATCCCCCGTAAGGCCCAGAAGGTGAATCCCATAACGGGCACACGCGCGGCCCACCTCTTCGTGAAACGCCCGCGCCTTCTCGCCAAGCTCCCGCATGTCTCCAAGGAGCGCGATGGTAACTCGGGTTGCATTGAAAGATGCAAGGGTCTGGATCGCCAGTGTCATGGCAGCGGGATTGGCATTATAGCTGTCGTTCAGAATGACACAGTCCTGGGACGCGTGAATAGGCTCAAGACGTCCCGCGACCCCCTGAAATGCCTCGAGCGCGTCACGGATCTGGTCCAGAGGGATCCCTTCAGAAACACCGATAGCGGACGCGGCCACGGCATTTCGAACATGGTGCGCCCCCAGCACAGACAGGGCAACCCTTACCCGGCCCTCTCCCGCAGACAAGGTAAAGGATGTGCCCTTCAGCCCCATGGAAACCATCTCGGTCCCCTGTACGCGGGCCTGACTCTCCGTTCCGAATGTTTCGATTGACCATTCCAGGCGGAGAGGGATCTTTCGGGCTTCCGCGTCGTCCTGATTGACAAAACGCCGCGCGTGGGCCGGGGCTCGCCAAAATAGCGCGCTTTTTTCTATCCGAACCCCTTCCAGCGAATGGAAACGTTCCAGGTGCACCGGCGCGATATTCGTAATCAGCGCGGCGTCCGGACGGGCGATTTCCGTCAGCACTCCAATTTCTCCCGGGATGTTCGACCCCATTTCCACCACTACCCGTTCCGCGTCCGGTGAAACGCCCAGAAGGGTTTTCGGCACCCCGACCCGGTTGTTCTCGTTCTTTTCCGTCTTCGCCGTCTTGTATTTTTTTGAAAGGATCGCGTGCGCCATCTCTTTGACCGTGGTCTTTCCCATGGATCCGGTGATGGCAATGACGCGCGCCTTCAGTCTCCGTCGATACGCCGCGGCAATCCTGCCATAAGCCACAAGGGTGTCCGGAACGAAAAGCTGGGGAATGTGCGCGACCTCCCCAAAGAGAGGGTCCCACCTCTGGGCCAGGATGGCAGCGGCGCCCCTTTCAACGGCCTCCTGCACGAACTGGTGCCCGTCAAACCGCTCTCCCTCCAACGCGACAAAGAGATCTCCCTGTCGAATCGTCCGGCTGTCCGTGCTGATCCCCTTCAGCGTTACCGGGCGCTTCGACAGGACTGTTGGGGTTGCTCCCGTGGCTTCGATGATCTCCATAAGCTCCCAGGTCATGTCTTCCGTTCCGTTTTTTGTCTCACGGCCTGTCGCGCCACCTCCAGGTCCGAAAAAGGTGTGCGCTTCCGCCCGATAATCTGATAGGCCTCATGCCCCTTTCCGGCGATGAGAATCAGGTCGCCGGGGGAAGCGGCCTGGACGGCAAGCTCAATGGCCCTTTTACGGTTGGGCACCTTCAGATACCCCTTGATGGCAGAGGCGACATCCCCTTCCCTCAGGTGCGGCAAAAAGGAAATTCCCGACTCGATCTCGCTAAGAATCGTCTCCCGATCCTCCGTGCGGGGATTGTCATCCGTCAGGACGACCAGGTCCGAAAGCTTTTCGGCGATTCCCCCCATCAAAGGCCGTTTCGCCCTGTCCCGATCCCCCCCGCATCCGAACACGGTGATGATTCTGCCCCGTGCCAGGGACTTGATACTCTTCAGGACATTTTCAAGGGCGTCGGGGGTATGGGCGTAATCAATGAGGATGTCGATTCCCAGCGGATTTTCAACCGGTTGCAAACGCCCGGGGACGGTTACGGCCTTCAGCCCTTCCACGACGTGGGGGAACGGAATCTTCAGGGCGACACTCACGGCCACCGCCGCCAGGAGGTTCATCAGGTTGTGATGCCCGATCAGGTTGGAATGAAATGAAATTTCACCTGCCGGCGTCTCAAGGGAAAGGTAGGTCCCGGAGGCGTTCAGGTCTGCGCTGGCAGGATGGATATCCGCTTCCGTTCCCGTGCCGTACGTCAAGACGGGCATCCCGTTCAGTTCCTGAAAAAGCTGTCGTCCATAGGCGTCATCCAGGTTGATAACGGCGTATTTAACAGGCTTCTCGCTCTGTTTCAAATGATGGGTAAAGAGGGTTTTTTTCGTCTCGTAATAGGCCTCCATCGTTTGGTGAAAATCGAGATGATCCTGCGAAAGATTGGTCCAGACCGCCACGTCGAAATGACAACCCGCGATTCTTTGCAGGGCCAGGGCGTGGGAGGAAACCTCCATGGAAGCCACCTTTACGCCGGAGGATACCATATCGGCAAGGGTCTGCTGCAGGATCAGGGGATCCGGGGTGGTGGTTCTCGCTTCGATGGCTGTCGCGCCGTACCGGTAATTGATGGTGCCCATCACGCCATTTGCCAAGCCGGCGGCGTTGAAAACCGATTCGAGCAGGTAGGTCAGGGTCGTTTTCCCATTGGTTCCCGTCACGCCGACGAGGGTCAACCGGCGAGAGGGAACCCCGTAGAAATGTGAGGCGATCAGCGCCATGGCCCGGCGGGAATCAGCCACCTGGACAAAGAGGATGGAGGGGCTGGCCGGTATGTAAAACGCGTCTTCCAGAACGATACAGCGCGCGCCCCGCGCCACGGCATCCGGAATAAACACGTGTCCGTCTGCCTGGTATCCCTTGATGGCGACAAAGAGCGACCCCGGCCTAACCTCTTTCGACAGATGGGTAATGTGAGAGACGCGGACATCCTCTGGCCCGCGTTCCATCAGGAGGGGGAATCCCGGAAGGAGGTGATGTATGGACCATGTTGGGGGGGATAACATGGGATCCTCTTTCAGGAGGGGAAGGTGAACCATACCGAACACCTCCCTCCGGGCGAAACAGGCGTTCCCGGCTTGGGGAATTGGCGAACAGCCCGCCCGCTTCCTTTCAAGGTAAGGTTGACACCATGGCGGGCGCCCCAGAGAATGACGCGCCGCATACTCATGCCGGAGAAATCCGGGATCTTCGTTGCCTCAGGAGGAGACACCTTTTTCACGGGCACGGGGGCCGTTTTTTCGGCTACCTTCTCGGCATCCGCCTTCCGCTTTACTGGAGATGAAAAGGGGTGAAGGGTCGTGGCAAGCGTCGGGGATTCTGTGCGCGGCTGAACATTCATGTATTGAAGCGATCGGGAGGCGATCGCCCTGAAAGCCGGGGCGGCAACCACCCCGCCATACGGAATCCCCTTGGGCTCATCAATGACGACGAGGATCGCGAGCTTTGGATTCTCGGCGGGGACAAACCCCATGAATGATCCGATGAACTTGGTGGGGTCGTACCCCTTCCGCCCATCCGTGCGGGGCTTTTGTGAGGTCCCCGTCTTGCCGGCCACGGTAAATCCCGGGATGGCGGCCCGTGTCGCGGTCCCGCCGGGCTGTGTCACCCCTATCATAAAAGTGGTAATGAGGTGGGCGACTTGCGGGCTGATCACCCGGCGAACCTGCGTGGGCCGATGAACCAGGATCGGAACCCCTTTGTCATCCACGATTTTCTCGACGATATAGGGTCGCATGAGCTCTCCACCATTGGCGATGGCGGACAAGGCCGTAATTAGTTGCAGAGCTGTCACGGCGATTCCCTGGCCGAAGGAAATGGTTGCCAGGGCAATCGGGGGAAGGGTTTTCAGTGGCTGCATGTACCCCGGTGATTCGCCGGGGAGGCCAATCCCCGTCTTCTGGCCGAAACCAAATCTCCTGTACATCCTGTACACGATGCGTTTGCCCAGGCTGAGCCCGATCTTTGCCGCGCCAATATTACTGGAATATTTGATAACCTCCGCCAGCTTCAGGATTTTATGGGGATGGACATCGTGAATCGTGTAATGGCCAACCTTGAAGTGCCCGTCCTCGCAATTGATTTGCTCCACCCCCTTGTAGCGGCCGCTCGCGATAGCCGCGGAAACAAGAAAGGGCTTGATCATGGAACCGGGCTCAAAGAAGTCCGTTACCGCCCGGTTTCGGCGCTTACTGAGGCTGGCGACATCGGTGGGGCGGCAGTTGGGGTTGAAAGGGGGATAATCAGCCATGGCCAAAACCTCCCCCGTCATGGGGTTCATGACAATGGCCATGCCACTTTTAGCCCTGTGAAGGATCACTGCCTTGGCCAGTTCTTCTTCCGTGATATGCTGGATGGTTTCATCCAGGGTGAGATAGACATTGTGGGTGACTGAGGAGGCGAACGCCTCTTTTTCCTTTGTTATGATGGGGTTCCCCCTCGCGTCGCGTTTTACGATCAGCCGAACCGGCTTTCCGCGAAGGTATTTGTCATACTCCCGCTCAATGCCATCCAGTCCCACCCCGTCGATATTGCAATATCCAAGGCACTGCGCCGCCAGCCAGAGCCGAGGGTAGAACCGTTTGGGTTCCGGGAGCGTTCCCAGCCCCTTGATCTTGAGCCGCATGATTCGTTTGACCTTCTTGGGGTCCTGCTGCCGGGCGATCCACACGAAAGTTGCCTTCTGGCGCAACTTTCTGAAGATGGATTTTCTCAACCGATAATAAGACTGATGTGGCGTGCGCAGGATTCTGGCAAGGACGCGGGCCACTTTCCACTTTGAAGGCACCTTCATCGGGTGCGCGTACAGGGAAGCCGTCAGGGTACTGATAGCCAGTTGATTTCCGTTTCTGTCAAAAATGGTTCCCCTGTCCGGTGAAAGGGTAATAATGCCATGATGCTGCCGCTCGGCCAGTTTTTTCAGCTTTGGGGCGTCCAGAACCTGGAGCTGAAATGACCGGGCGATGCAAACCGCGAAGAGGGCCTCGACTGCCAGAAAGACAAACAGGAGCCGGAGATGGTATGCCTTGTTAGAACTGACCTTTTTCATCGGTTACAAAGACCTGATCCGGGGTTAGGGGAGCAAGATGAAACTTTTTTATCGCGAGTTTCTGTAACCGCGGGTGGCTCAAGAGATATTCCTTCTGAAGCTTGAGGTCGCGGTTTTCAAATTTCAGTTTTCTCTCCTGCTGTTTCAGTTGCGCCACACGATAGCCGAGATGGACAAAATCGATATGGATCCAGACCGTGACCAGAAGCAGGAAGAAAAGGCCGAAAAAGAGCGAGATAATAACCAGCACCTGAGTCGTGTTGCGCGACGAAGCCTGAACAGCATTGGAGGGCGCCGTTTTTGAAGCCGCCCACCGAAGGGGCCGGCTGGGGTAAGGAGGATTTGATGCCTTCACGTCAGATTCCTTTCAATGGCACGCAGTTTCGCGCTTCTCGCCCTTGGGTTGGCCTGAATCTCTCCCTCAGAAGGGCGGATGGGGCGTCTCGTCAGAACTGAAAAGCGCTTTCCCCCAAAAAGTTCCGGCTCTCTCTTGGCCGCGTTGAAAGCCTGTTTGACCATCCGGTCTTCAAGAGAATGAAAGCTGATAACGACCATGCGCCCACCTTTCGCGAGCAGGGACAGACCACTTTCAAGTCCCTGTTCCAGGGCCTCCAGCTCTCCGTTGACATAAATTCTCAGGGCCTGGAAAACCCTGGTCGCCATGTGGCGCCGGCCATGCCGGGCCTTCGCCGGAATCGCGCGCTTCACCGCCCCCACAAGGTCACCGACCCGCCTGAAGGGATACCGGCGCCGCGTGGTAACGATCTCCCGGGCAATCGCGGCGGCCCAGCGCTCCTCACCGTATCGCCAGAAGATGTCTCTGAGATCCCGTTCAGAAAGCCCGTTAAGGGCGTCCGCCGCGGTGAATTCAGTGGATTCATCCATCCGCATGTCAATGGGGTCATCCGGAAAATTGAAACTGAATCCGCGATGTGTCTTTTCCAACTGATCGGAAGACATTCCCAGGTCCATCAGGATCCCCCTGACTTCCGTGACCCCCAATTTTTGGCAAATTTCCTTCAAATCCCTAAAATTCCCGTGTATCAGTTTTGCCCGTTCACGATAATCTGCAAGTGATTCCCGCGCTGTCTCCAGCGCGTTCAGATCCCGGTCAATCCCAATCAGCGTTCCGCCTGGCGAAGTGGCTTCCAAAATCATCCTGGCGTGCCCCCCGCCTCCCAGGGTCGCGTCGATATAAATCCCGTCGCCTCGACAGGCCAAAAATTTCAGAACTTCCTCCGAGAGCACGGGGATGTGTCTGGTTGACGTCATTCCGCAATCGTTTTGACCTCCGCAACATTCCGCCGGGATTCCTTCCCGCAACTTGCATGAGGAGACAGAGCCCTCACCGTCTGACAAAATACGCCGGCCCCGCCTGGTTCCCGCATGGTTACAACCCCAACTGGGAAATTGTCTCGCTGATCGTGTCAATATTTTCATACAGGTTTTTCATCTCCTCATCCCAACGTTTCCTGTCCCAGATCTCTATCTTCTTCAGGGCGCCCAGCAGGACCACTTCCTTTTCCAGGCCCGCGTATTTCCTGAGAGATTGCGGGATTAGAATACGCCCCTGGTTGTCAAGGGAACATTCAGCTGCGCTTGAGAAGAAAAACCTTATGAAAGCCCGGCTTTCCTTATTGAACATCGAGAACTTGCTGGCTTTATTCTCCAGCTCGATCCACTCGCTGTAGGGGAATACCAGCAGGCAAAAGTCAAAATTCGTGACAAAAACGCGCGGGTCGTCGTATTTCTGAAGGAGAATCTCACGAAAACGAGCGGGAATACTGATACGACCTTTCGGGTCGATATTGTTTTCGTATCGTCCCCTGAACATCATGTCCCCCCACTCTTTTTACCACTTTTCCCCACTTTTCACCACTATGGACTCAATAAACCACCTTTTTAGGGATTTGTCAAGGGAAAATTCCTCTTTTTTTCATAGAAAATTCAGGCCTGGGAATACCTGTGGCGGAGGGTGAAAAAAACCTTACATCCCGGCGGGACCGGACACGCGCTGCCCGGGTGATTGACATTCCATGGGGGTTGATTATATCCTCGCTTCCTGGGGTAGTCTGGCATGAAGATTATGATTGACGCACGCAGCGTGGACATCAAACAGTCGGGGGTGGGAAACTATGTTACTCACCTGATTGAGGGCCTGAAATCCGTTGATCAGGGGAGCAAAAATACCTACGCCCTGATGGTGACCACAAGTCAGGCGAAAACCCTCCCGCTAACCTTTCACGGGTTTGAGGTCTTTCCCGTTCCTTTTACCAACGAAAGTCACTTCCTGGGGGATCCCTGGGAGTTCTTTGTCCTGCCGCGGCTGCTGCGCAAAAAGGGGGTTACGCTTTTTCACGGGCCGGCCTTCATGGCTCCCCCCTTTCAAAACGGATTTCGTGCCATCGCGACCATCCATGACCTCGTAGCGTTTCACCATCCCCAAACCATTCCATCGAGATACGCCTTTTACATGCGATTCCTGATAAAACTCATGATACGAAAAGCAAGCGCCATCATCACGGACACGGAATTTATCCGCCACGAGATTATCGAGGCGTTTCATATTGACGAAAACAAAATTCAGGCTGTCCCCATCGCCGTTTCCGAGCTGTTTCGGCCCATTAACGATCAGGAGAGAATCGATCAGGTCAAACGGCGTTATGGAATAAAAAAGGATTATTTCCTGCATGTGGGGAATATCGAGCCCAGAAAAAATCTTTCCAGCCTTTTTGAAGCGTGCAAACTGATTTGGGACAAAATCAACAAAGATTTTCAACTGGTGGTTGTTGGAAAGAAGGGTTGGCTTTACGATGATATCTTCGCGACCCTGAAAAAGACGGGTATCGAGGAGGGCGTTATCTTCACGGGGTATGTGCACGAAGAGGACATTCCCGTCCTCTACAGCGGGGCTCGGTTTTTCGTTTTTCCTTCGATTTACGAGGGATTTGGCCTGCCGATTCTCGAGGCGATGCGGTGCGGCACCCCTGTCATCACGTCACGGGTTTCATCCATGCCCGAGGTGGCCGGAGACGCAGCCCTGTATGTGGATCCCTTCCGAATCGAGGACATCGCGGAAAAAATCTTAACTCTTGCCTACGACGGTTCTCTCCAGGAGGCACTCCGTCAAAAAGGTTTCGCCCAGGCATCGAAATTCTCCTGGGTTGAAACGGCGCGGAAAACTCTAAAAGTCTATGAAATGGTTGGATAACCCATGCGCATAGGAATGGACGCGCGCAAGGATCGGGACGGGGGGATCGGCCGTTACATTCTGAACCTGATGGATGGGCTTACGCGGGCGGAAGGCCTGTCCCGCCTTCACGCATGGCTGAAACCGGATTCACCGCTTCGCCGCAGGCATCCCCCTCGTGTTTATCCCCACGTGGAGCGGGCGGGTTTTTACACCATATGGGAACAGATTTCCCTGGGAAGAAAGGTCCGGCGGGTGGACCTGGACGTCTTTCACGCCCCTCATTATGTGGTCCCCTTTTTTCTGAACGTCCCGCTGGTGGTCACCATCCACGATCTTATTCACCTGATTTTCCCAAAATCTCCCCTTCATGTGGCATATGCCAGGAAACAGATCGCTTACGCCGTCGCCCATGCCAAAAAAATCATTACCCCATCAGATTTCAGCCGCAGGGAACTTCTCCGTTTTTTCCCTGAGTCCGCTGGCAAAACCCACCCGATTCTCCATGGGATCGAGGCGTTTTTCAGTCCGGGACGGGATGAAGCAGACAGCGCCATCAGCCGCGACCTGTACCTTCCAGACTCTTTTATTTTTTATGTCGGGAACCATAAGCCGCATAAAAACCTTTCTCAACTGATCCCGGTTTGCCGGGAACTCTTCAATGAATTTCCGGACCTTACCCTTTGCCTGACGGGGAACAGGGAAGACGAAAAAGGGCGTGTCTGGCAAACAGCCCGGCGGCTTGGCGTGGAACAGCGGATCCGGTTTCTCGGAACCCTGAACAACGTCACCCTCCGTGCCTGTTACCGGCTCGCGCGCGTTTTCGTTTTCCCCTCTCTCTATGAGGGATTCGGGTTTCCACCCCTGGAGGCGATGGCGTGCGGCACACCGGTGGTGGCGTTTCGCGCCGCCTCCCTTCCCGAAGTCGTGGGCGAGGGCGGGTGGCTGGTCCCCCCCGGAGACGGCAAGGCCTTCTATCAGGCCGTAGCACGTTTGCTCGGTGATCCAGAAGCGTGGCGTGCCTGGTCCAACAGGGGAAAAAAACAGGCCGCCAGGTTTCAGTGGGGTTCCGCTATCGAAAAACACCTTCAAGTTTACCGGGAGGCTGTATCCGTAGTGGCGGTTCAAGAACCTTCCGAAGTTTGATATGATGAAACATAATTGCAAGAAAGGTGAAACGGTTGCGTGTCGCACTCATCCATGACTGGCTCACTGGAATGCGGGGCGGAGAAAAGGTACTTGAAACCCTTTGTACCCTCTTCCCCGACGCGGATATCTATACCCTTCTTCACATCAGAGGGAGCGTCAGCCATCGAATCGAACGCCACGCCATCCACGCGTCCTTCATCCAGAAACTTCCGTTCGTCAGGAAACACTACCGGAGCTACCTCCCCCTCTTTCCCGTGGCAATTGAAAGTTTCAACCTGGAAGGGTACGATCTCATCATCAGTACCAGTCATTGCGTCGCCAAAGGTATCATTCCCAATCCCGAGGCGGTTCACATCTCCTACTGTTTTACTCCCATGCGATACATTTGGGACCGCCGCTCGGATTATTTCGGAAACGCCGGTCGCCTTAAAGGTGCCGTGATTCACACCGTGCTTCACTACCTGAGACAGTGGGACACCGCTTCCGTGGGAAGAACCCACCAGTTCGTGGCCATCTCCGAATTCGTGCGCGAGCGGATTCGCGCCTATTACGGGCGGGAATCCCGGGTCATCTATCCTCCTGTCGATTGCAGCCGCTTTAGCGTCTCGGACAAAAAAGGGGATTATTTTCTTCTGATCTCCGCCTTCGCGCCCTACAAGAGAATAGACCAGGCCATTCTGGCCTTTAACCGGCTCAAACATCGGCTCGTAATAGTGGGAAACGGACAGGAGGAAAAAAGGCTCAAAAAAATCGCGGAAAAAAATATCGAATTTCTGGGTTGGGTGGACGATACGGCCCTGAAAAACCTTTACGCCGGATGTCGGGCGCTTATCTTCCCGGGCGTTGAAGATTTTGGCCTGGTACCGGTTGAAGCTCAGGCATCGGGAAGGCCTGTCATCGCCTATGGGCGAGGAGGGGTCCTGGAGTCTGTGATTCCCTACGTCAGCTCGGATCAGCCGGGAACCGGCCTCTTCTTTGACACCCAATCCCCTTCCGCTATCGTTGAAGCTGTCAAGTCCTTTGAAAAGATCGAGGAACATTTCGACCCTGACTGGATTCGGAAGAACGCGATGCGATTTGACCGCGAACGATTCCTCGAAGCCTTCAATACCCTGGTTAACGACGCCGTATACCGGCGGGAACAACCATGATCGGAAAACGAAAAGAAGTCTGGGTTGGGATTCTCTTCGGGCTCGACCTTCTTTTTTTGAGCCTTTCCTGGGTGTTGTCCTACTGGTTGAGGTTTCATATTCAGATTGTTCCGGTCACCAAGGGGGTGCCCCCCTTTGGGGATTACGCGGTCCTTCTGATCGCTATCTATGTCACGTGGCTCCCCGTGTTCCATTACGCGAGGCTTGGCGAGACCTCCCTGTCCCACCGAAAGCGCATGATTTTCCTGGACGTCCTTAAGGCGGTCACCCTGCACATGCTTTTGTTCGTGGCGGTTGCCTATTTCTTCAGGGAATACAAATACTCCCGGGTGGTTTTGTTCTATTTCTTCTTCCTTAACGTGCTTTTCCTGAACCTAAACCGGTTTTTCCTCATCAAGGTTATCAGGCATTACGGTAAACAGGCGAAAGAATCTCTCCTCGTGGTTGGCGCGGGGGACATGGGACGGCAGGTGGCTTCCTATCTCTGGAAGCGCCCGGACCTTGGGCTCAAGGTGGTCGGATTTCTCGCGAGAACCCACGAAACGAGGGAAGAGGAGCGCCTTGAAGGCGTGCCCATCCTCGGAAGCTACGAAGACCTGCGTGACGTGATCCAGAACCGTCAGATCAAACATGTGGTTTTCGCCCTCCCCATGGATGAGCAGTCCCTTCTGAAACCCCTCATCGAACAGATTCGGGATGAGCTGATCGACATCCATATTGTCCCGGATTTCTTGAGGTTCTACATCCTGAATGCCAGCATCGAGGAACTGGATGGCATCCCCATCATCAATATCAGCAGTTCTCCCCTCTATGGCTGGGGCCGGATCGGGAAACGCGTCCTGGACGTGGCGGTCTCCTTTGTCATGCTGATTCTCCTTTCCCCCCTGATGCTTTTGCTGGCACTGCTCGTAAAGCTGAGCTCAAAAGGACCCGTGTTCTATCGGCAGGAACGGATGGGGTTCGATGGAAAGCGCTTTGAAATCCTGAAGTTCCGGTCCATGGTGGTTGACGCGGAAGAAAAGACCGGCGCCATCTGGGCTCGTGAGGATGACCCAAGAACCACACGGATCGGGGCCTTCATGCGCCGCTGGAATCTGGATGAGCTCCCCCAGTTTTATAATGTCCTGAAAGGGGAGATGAGCCTCGTAGGACCCAGGCCGGAGCGTCCCGTGTTCATAGAAAAATTCAAAAAAGACATCCCCCGGTACATGCTGCGTCACAAGGTCAAGACCGGCATCACGGGCTGGGCGCAGGTCAACGGATACCGGGGACGCACCTCATTGAAAAAAAGAATCGAATACGATCTTTTCTATATCGAAAACTGGTCCCTCTGGTTTGATATCAAAATCCTGTTCCTAACCCTTGTAAAAGGGTTCAAAAATGCATACTAAACGGATCCCGGGCCAACATTTTCTTTCACAGCACCCGGTCCTGAGCGCGGCCGGACTCCTCTTTGTCCTCCGGCTTGTCGCCTGGCACAACACAGCGCTCATATCCCGGGACAGCGTGATTTACATCGCCCTCGCAAAAACCTGGCTTTCCGGGAACTACCTGAAGGCCCTGGCACACCCCTACCATCCCCTCTATTCCTTTCTGATCGCGCTGTTTTCGAAAAGGTTCCATGGTCCCCTCGAGCAAACAGCCGTTGCCATCTCCATCATTGCCAGTGTCCTGACCCTCCCGGCCCTGGAAATCCTTTTCCGTTCAGCCAAAGACAAGAAAGCCATCTCCCTTGGATTCATATTCTTTTGCGTTTCTCCTTACCTGACGCGATACGCGGCGGATATCCTGACAGAACCCCTCTATCTCTTTTGTATCGCGTGGTCCGCGGCATTTCTGTTTGCAGCCATGTCGAAAAGGGAAAATATCTTCTTTTTCCTCTCCGGTGTTTTCGCCGGGCTGGCGTACCTGACCCGACCGGAAGGGCTGATCGTCGGCATCGCGGGTGGCGCGTGGATGCTGTTGTACAGGAAAAATCTTTCTCCTAAAAAGCTCTTAGCAGGCCTCCTGCTGCTGGCCGCGGGAACTCTCCTTATGGCTTCCCCCTACCTTTTGTATCTGCACTGGAGCTCGGGGCACTGGCTCCTGACGCGCAAGAAACAGGTAAAAGCGCTCATTCTGGATGTCAATGAGCGGAGGCAGCCCTCGCCTTCAATACAACCCCATCAAGCGACCACCCCTCCCCTGCCGAAGGGAATCTCCCGAAAGCGGGCGGAATTCCTGAAAAACAGACGCCTCTGGCAAGGCCAGCAGGCAGATAAAATCCGGCAGGACCTGGGTGAGCCCGTGGCTCCCAAACTCCCAACAGGGGCGCCGTTTTGGAAATGGGCGCTCACCCTGACATCCTCCCTTGGCGTGATTCTTACTGGATTCCTGCGTGGAATGTTTCTCCCCATCGGGATCTGGGTCTTTTTCCGTTTCCTGGCCCTGAAAGAATACCCATGGAACCGATCCGACACCTTCATCCTGATCTTCGCCCTGCTGTATTGGATTATGCTGGGACTTCTGCTAACTGGCTACGGGTACGTCAGCAAACGGCACTACGCGGCCGTCGTCATGTTCTGGTCCATTTGGGCGGCAGTCGGATTTGTATACGCCTGTGAGCTTTTCGCGCGGGTCCTCAAGCGCCCCCGGTTCACCCCGTCACTCATTGGAACGGTTCTTCTGATCCCAATCTTAAGCCTTTCGGTTATCAAGGGTACCCGACCCTATCGGATGGGGAAAATCGGCCGAAAGGTGGTTGGCCATTGGATCTCGGCCCAAAAGGAAGGGGGACACCCGTGCAGGATCCTCACCTCCATGACCCGTATCGGATATTACGCCGGATGCCAGACCATTTACCTGCCGACCCTCGGTGAGGGCGACGTGAACGCCTTGCGCCGGCATGAGATTGGTTTCGTGGTCCTCTCCGGGCGGGAGGCAAGGGAAGCCGCCATTCTGCTCCGCCTGTTGAAGCGATACCACTATCGCGAGGTGTACCACTATGTTTCAAAGGCGCACCACGAAGACTTAAGGGTCTTTTCGTTCATAAAGACAAGGCAAGGCACGGCCCATGCCGGGTGACACGTTAACCATCGTCATCGTCACTTGGAACACGCGGGAATTGACGCTCGGGTGTCTCGCGTCCATTGAGAAGGCGGACCCCTCTCACGCGTGGCGGGTCATCGTGGTCGACAATGCCTCTTCTGACCAAACGCCTGAATCGATTCGGGAAAAATTTCCGTGGGTTGAGCTGATTGCCAACCGGGAAAACCTGGGATTCGGCCGCGCCAACAACCTCGCCCTGCGCCAGGTCACCTCGAAATATGTGTTCTGTCTGAACAGCGATACCCGGTTGCCTGAAAAAACCGTGCCTGTTTTTCTCGACTTTCTGGACGCGAACCCTGAGGCAGGACTCGCGGGGGGGCAACTAATTTACCCGGATGGGCGCCCCCAGAATTCCATCGCCTCCTTCCCGACCCTGCTGACCGAACTGACGAACAAATCACTGCTTCAGGTGCTCTTTCCCAGGAAATTTCCTGGGAAGCGCCACCGCCCCACACGCCCCACTGACGTGGATTCCGTGATTGGAGCGGCCATGATGATTAGAATGGAAGCGCTCAAATCTGTTGGTTACTTTGACGAGGGATACTTCTTTTTTCTCGAAGAGACGGATCTCTGTTTCAGGCTAAAAAAAGCGGGGTGGCGGATTGTTTTTCTACCGGCCGCCCGCATCATTCATTTCCAGGGAAGCTCTGTCCGCCAGGTAAAACCACGCGCCAGGGTGGAATACCAGCGTTCTCTCATCCGGTACTTTGAAAAAAACCACGGGCCCTTCACCGCGGGCGTCATCAAATGGCACGGCTACCTCTCCGCCTGGATTGGCCTTCTGGGCGCCCTGCCCGGAAAGTTCCTTCGAACGCCCCCCTCCCTTTCATGGGAAAAATACCGCCACCTGCTCGCCTGGTACCACAAGGGATGCCCGGATACGATGGGCCTTCAGCCCCCTGAAAAGGCGTAACAGACCAAGCCGGCTGGCTCAGTTCTCAAGAACGAAAATAACTTCCATCCTGACGCGGTACTCAACAATTTTCGAATCTTCCACGGCGATTCTGAATTCAACAATCCTGAGACCCGTGATCCCCCGCAGGGTCTTGGTTGCGCGTTCAAAACCGATTTTCACCGCGTCTTCAAAACTGTTGGGTGAACCCGCGATAATCTCCGTAACTCTCGCGACGCGTGATGACATGGCATCCTCCTTTCGGCTCAAAAGGAGCCCTTTGGGACCTTGCCCCTTCTGTTCGTTACCTGATTTATCTCAAAGCGCTGGGGGAAAAACTCCTCCGGCTTTCCTGCCGCGTGACAGGCTCTCCGGCTAATTGGACGCGATGTCGAAACCGAGGCGCCTGGAAATCTCCTGGCCCGCTTTCAGCATCTCCGGAATAATCAGCTTTTCAAGGTGTTCGTCCGTCATCCTGAAAACAGGCCCTGACATGGAAAGCCCCGCGACAATCTGCCTCGTGTAATCCCGAATGGGAACGGCAACACATCGAACCCCTTCATCAAACTCCCCGTTATCGATGGCGTATCCCACTTTGCGAATCCCCTCGAGGTGTTTTTTGAGCGTGTCAAAATCCGTAATGGTGTTCGGCGTGTAAGCCTTCAGAGCGCTTTCCTTTAAGCGCAGGCGCTCAAACTCCGTTTCGCTCATGAAGGCAATCTGCACCTTCCCAATGGAAGAACAGTGGATGGGAAGCTGCTGACCGATCCGGGAAGCGACCCGAACCACCTGGTTAGCTTCAACCATGTCGAGATAAACCACCACATTTCCCTGCACCACGCCAAGGTAAACGTTCTCCTGGCACTTTTTTACCAGTTCTTCCATCACGGGATGGGCGTGGTGCACGAGGCCCATCTGGTGGATATAGGTCTGTCCCAGTTCAAGGCTCTTCACGCCCAAACGGTAATTCTCCGTGGCCTTGTTCTGCTCGATGTAGCCTTTCGATTCCAACGTAGCCAAGAGTCTGAAAACATTGTTTTTGTGAAGGCCCAGTCGCTTGCTGAGTTCGGTCACCCCCAATTCCCCTTCCGAACGTATGAATTGTTCAAGCAAGTTTAGGGCATTAACAACAGACTGGATAACGTAGCTCGACTTTTCTCTCCCTTTCTTTGGCATCCATCTCTCCCTTCTGTTTTATAAAATAAAAAACCTTTATATTTTTTATAATGGAAAGCACAGAGATTGTCAAGAAAAAAACAGAATGGATCCAGAGGCCTAATAAAGATGGCCTCGAAAAGTCAGAATTAGAAGGCAAAGTAAAAAGCTTCAAGTTCAAGGAGCGCAATTCCTGAGGAATGAGGCGACCTTGAAGGTCGCTGCAATGACGAAGGATGCGGCGCGACACAGAAATTGGACTTTTGACGAAGCCGTCAATGAAAAAAAAGACGGGAGAAAATGATGGTCATCATGATGATGGCGATGACAATCTTGGACAAAAACCCGGACAGCCGTCCCAGGAACGCCTTCCACCCGATGCGTGCCGCGTGCCCGAGGCGTCGCTGCGCCAGATACTCCATCAAAAAGGCCCCGCCAAATGTCCCTATCAGGGCCCCCAGGATGGCGCCAAGGCCAAAAAAGAGCGGTGCCATCACAATCGCGAGGGCAATCCCGCTGATGAATGAGACCAGGATCACCCCTCTGGATGGTTTCGCCTTCTTGACGCCTTTGATGCTGAGAAAAAGCTCCAGTGTCTCTCCCGCTACGGCCAGAAGGGTCAAAACAATTAAAACTTGAAAGCTCAGCGTGCTGAAATGTGTTATCCACGCGTAGAGAAACGCATCCAGAAGGATAATCCACGTTCCGGGTATTCCGAATGTGATGGAGAAAAAGCCTATACCCAAAACGAGGATAAAAAGGAGGGTCCCCGCCCACGTAAGGATGGAAGACATAAAACCGGGCAATACGCGCTATTTCTTCCGGCGCTTTTTCTTGTTGTTTGAAGACCGTTTTTTCTTTTTGGACGAACTTTTCGTGGCCGGTTTTGAGGGAGCTGCCGGAGCCTCCTGACTGGCAGGAGAAACCTCAATCGCTGGCTCTGCGGCGGGGGTGGAAGAAGACACAAGGGGCTTGGACGGTTTTGGCCGGGAAGCCGCTACCCTTCGACCGGCAGAAGCCTTCGCCCTGGCGCCTTTCTTGTTCCTTCCATAAGGTTCAAAAAAGAGGACCACGGGACTGGCAATATAAATGGATGAATAGGTACCAACCACGATCCCGATAATCAGCGCAAACGCGAAATTGTGAATCACGCCGCCACCGACGAGAAAAAGGATAACCACGGTAATCAAGGTGGTCAGGGAGGTCAAAATTGTTCGGCTCAAGGTTTCGTTGATGCTCTGATTCACCAGATCCGCGAAGGAAATCTTCTGGAGCTTCTTCATGTTTTCCCGAATACGGTCGTACACCACGATCGTGTCGTTCAGGGAATAACCGATAATTGTCAGAATCGCGGCGACAATCGCCAGGTTGATCTGCTTGTTCGTGAGGGAGAAGACCCCCACCGTGATGGTGACATCGTGAGCCAGGGCCACGATGGCTCCGATGGCAAACCAGAACTCAAAACGCCAGGTAATGTAAATCAGAATCGCGATCATGGAAAAGACAATGGCCCACAACCCCTTTCGCCGCAGGTCTTTTCCCACCTTGGGACCCACCATCTCAACACGGCGAATCACGACGTTCTTTAATCCGAACTTCTGCGCGAGCCGCTCCTTGACAATCTCGGAAATCCCCTTCAGCGAGGTTGAACTCTTTTCGAGACGGATGAGGTACTCATTGGAGCTTTTGCCGCCAATACTTTGAATAACGATCTCACCAAGTTTAAGCCCCTGAAGAGATTTTCTGATTTCAGCGATGTTGGTCGGCTTCAGAATCCTCACTTGAATCATGGTGCCGCCCCTGAAGTCAATGCCGTAATTGGGGCCGTGATGGACGATAAGGGAAATGACGCCGGACAGGATGAGGATAAGAGAAATGGTAATGGCGATGTACCGGACGCGCACAAACTGGATATTCATGCCTGGCTTGAAAATTCTCATATACACAATCCTTTCTAAATACTGATTTTTCTAATGCGACGTTTTTCGAAGGCAAGGTCAAAAATAGCCCGGCTGACCACAATGGCGGTAAACATGCTGCTGACAATTCCGATGCTCAGAGTGACGGCAAAGCCTTTCACGGGGCCCGTACCGAACTGGTAGAGCACCACGGCAGCGATCAGTGTGGTCACGTTCGCGTCAAGAATGGTGATAAAGGCCTTGGAAAACCCGGCCTCCATCGCGGCTCGTGGGGTCTTGCCTATCCAGAGCTCCTCCCGTATTCGCTCAAAGATAAGGACATTGGCGTCCACCGCCATACCTATGGTCAAGACAATACCCGCGATACCGGGGAGAGTCAGAGTTGCCCGGAAAGCCGCCAAGATAGCCAAGATAAAGATGACATTGAGGAACAGGGCGAGGTCCGCCACCACACCCGAAAGTTTGTAGTAAAACGCCATGAAGACAACAACCAGCAGGCCGCCGATAATGACTGATGTAATTCCTCGCCGAATCGAATCTTCCCCGAGGGTCGGGCCGACGGTTCGCTTTTCCAGAATCTTGACCGGGGCGGGCAGGGCACCGGCGCGCAGGACGATGGCCAGGTCATGCGCCTCCTGCGCCGTGAAGTTCCCCGTGATCTGTGCGCGGCCTCCGGCAATCCGTTCCTGAATGACAGGGGCGGAATAGACATTGTTATCCAGGATGATGGCGAGGCGCTTTTTGACATATTTCGCCGTTATCTTCTCAAACTCCTCGGCGCCTCTCGAGTCAAAGGTAATGGCCACGTACGGCTCACCATACTGGCTGTTGATCCGCACGCGCGCGTCTTTCAGGACATCTCCCGTTAAGAGGGTCTTCTTCTTGATCAGGTAGGGCTTCCGGGTCACGGCACCCGTGTCGGGATCCACGATGCGCTGATACAGGATTTCATCTCCGGGAGGGATATTGCCCTTGAGGGCCTCTTCCAGGCTGTGCTCGTCATCCACCAGCTTGAACTCGAGCAGGGCGGTCTTCCCAATCAACTTGATGGCGCGCTCCGGGTCTTTGATCCCGGGAAGCTGGACAAGGATCTGGTCCTTCCCCTGCCGGCTGATATCAGGCTCTGTCACACCAAACTGGTCAACCCGGTTTCGGATGGTTTCCAGGGCCTGGTCCACGGCCGAACGTTCCATGGCAGCCTTCTGTTTCGGGTTGATGGTCAGGGTAATCTCCCCATGCCCCGCCTGGCGCGTGGTCTTCAGAACCTCGAGTTCCGGATAGCGGTTTGTAATCAGGGAAGGAACGATGTCCTTGTTCCCCGCTTCAACGTATTTGATTTGGATATCGAGCCCCTTCCGGTCCGCCGACACCACCAGAACCCCCTTGTTCTTCAAAAAGCTCTGAAGGTCGTTCAGGGTCCGCTCCATGTAGCTCTCCACCGCTTTCTCCGCCTCGACCTCAAGAATCAGGTGCATGCCCCCCTGGAGGTCCAGCCCCAGTTTTATCTTGTGAACGGAATTTTTCCACCAGTCTGGCAGATTGTTGGTGAGGGAAGGAGCGAGGGCGAAAAGAGCGCCCATCGTCAGGAGAATAATGATAGTAAAGCGAATCCTCAAATCTCGAAACATACCATCTACCCTTTCTTTTTCGTTTATTCTATAAAACGACCTCTCATACCCTATCTAAATTTAAATTGCAAGACTGGCGCTCGCAGAGCCATTTGCTTTGTTTGTGTTTTTGAGTCTAAGAGAGAGCAAAGGAGTTTTGTGGGAAGAGATTTCTTCTTCCCGATGAGGGCTTCCTGTTGTCCTTGCCTCCAAAAGAGGCATTTGGGTCTTATATCC
>WGDA01000008.1 GCA_015493505.1 Pseudomonadota bacterium
CATGGGAAAGAGATAGTTAAAGGATGGGTATAACTGAACTCACGATTATCGATGATGTGAAAAAGGCATTGATGCGTGGGGCATTTGATGGGCAGGGTCTCCCCATGCCTTTTACGAAGGAGATTTTTCTCATCGCCTGTCACGTGGCGGGTACAAGTTACCGCGATGCGAAGATGTTTGAGCCGGAGCTCAGGATCGGTGACTTTCTCGTCTTAAAAAGAGAGCCCAAGAACCCACATGATCCTCTTGCCATCGCTATTTTCGATGAAAAGGGGAGAAAACTGGGGTATGTCCCGCAGGCAAAGAATGAGGTGCTGGCCCGACTCATGGACAACGGGAAGTTCCTCTTTGGAAAGCTGGTTTCAAAAGAATGGATTGACGACTGGCTGAAGATCGACATTAGAATCTTCATGCGCGTTTTCTGAGCCTTGAAAAGCCCGTTCAAATTTTACCCCAGCCATTCAAATGGGTTGAAATCAAAGAAAAGAACAGGCGGCAAAAAAAATGAGATTTCAACTGTGTCCTGGAAAGCTTCAGCCACCTTAAGCGAAGATTTCTGTGCCAGTGTCTTGGTGAGGACCTTAAGCTCCCTCCAGGATTTTCATAGGCTTACAGGAGTGGAATAAACCGAAACAGGCAGCAGGTGGTCATGAGAAGAAAGACAGCAACCAAGGCATCTCCACCTTATCCTTGCTCAAGAACTGTCTTGAGAGAGGAAGCCAGTATAAAAAAATTACGCCGCGGGTTTCATCCAAACCAATCGCGGATTTCGTGTTTCATCTCTTGCTTTTCGATTGATGTAACGGTAGACTACGCACGATTTTTTTGACGAAGGGAAGTTGATATGAAAAAAGTTCTGGACAAGGTATATGACCCCAAGAGTGTCGAAGGCAAATGGTATGACTTCTGGATGGATCACGCCCTTTTTAAGGCGGACGAGAACAGCGACGCGCCGCCTTACACGATTGTGATCCCTCCCCCCAATGTCACGGGCTCCCTCCACATGGGGCACGCTCTGAACAACACCCTCCAGGATATCCTGATACGAACCCGCCGGATGCAGGGGTTTAACGCCTTGTGGGTTCCGGGGATGGATCACGCCGGGATTGCCACGCAGAACGTGGTGGAACGCCAGCTTGCGGCGGAGGGGAAAAGTCGCCATGACCTGGGGCGCGAGAAATTCATCGAGCGTGTCTGGCAATGGCGGGAAGAGTCCGGAGGGGCCATTATTCATCAGCTCAAGCGGCTGGGCGCGTCGTGTGACTGGTCACGCGAGCGTTTCACCATGGATGAAGGGTTATCCCGGGCGGTGAAAGAGGTCTTCTATCGCCTCTATCACGAGGGCCTGATCTACCGGGGCGACTACGTCATCAACTGGTGTCCCCGCTGCCACACCGCCCTTTCCGACCTCGAGGTGGAGCACGAGCCGTTGCCTGGCCACCTGTACCACATCCGGTATCCCCTGAAGGACGGCGGGGAGGTCGTGGTGGCGACGACCCGTCCAGAAACCATGCTGGGAGATACGGCGATAGCCGTGAATCCCTCGGACGAGCGGTATAAACATCTTATCGGAAAGACGGCGATCCTGCCGATCATGAACCGGGAAATTCCCATCATCGGAGACCGCTACGTGGATCTGGAATTTGGAACGGGTGCCCTGAAGGTTACGCCGGCCCACGATCCGAATGACTTTCTTTTGGGGCAGAACCACGGGCTTGAGATGATCAAGGTCATCGATGACAATGGCGTGATGAACGAGGAAGCGGGCGCGTATTGGGGGCTGGACCGTTTTGAATGCCGTGAAAGAATCGTCAAGGACCTGGAGTCTCAGGGATATCTTCTCAAAGTCGAACCCTATGAACATCAGGTCGGACACTGCTACCGGTGCAAGACGGTGATTGAGCCTTCCCTTTCCAAGCAGTGGTTCGTAAAGGTGAAACCCCTCGCGGAGAAGGCCATTGAGGCGGTGCGGGAAGGCAAGACGCGCATCATTCCCCCCGTCTGGGAAAAGACCTATTTCGATTGGATGGAAAACATTCGGGACTGGTGTATTTCCCGCCAGATCTGGTGGGGGCACCGCATTCCAGCCTGGACCTGCGAGACGTGCGGCCATGTCACGGTGGAACGTGACACGGTCACCGCGTGCGAGGCCTGCGGATCCACAAACCTGCGGCAGGAAACGGATGTCCTGGACACCTGGTTCAGCTCCGCGTTATGGCCCTTTTCCACGCTTGGCTGGCCGGATCAGACGAAAGACCTTGAGGTCTTCTATCCCACGTCCGTGTTGGTGACCGGATTTGACATCCTCTTTTTCTGGGTAGCGCGGATGATGATGATGGGGCTCCATTTCATGGGGGACGTCCCCTTTAAGGATGTTTACATCCACGCCCTCGTAAGGGACGCTCATGGGCAGAAGATGTCGAAATCCAAGGGAAACGTCATTGATCCGCTTCTGATGATGGACAAATACGGGACCGACGCGTTCCGTTTCACGCTGGCCGCCTTTGCCGCTCAGGGGCGGGATATCCTGCTTTCCGAGGACCGGATCGAGGGATACCGCAACTTCGCGAACAAGATCTGGAACGCCGCCCGGTTCATCCTCCAGAGCTGCCCGGATTTTGATCAGGTTCCTGAAATGGATCGGGCGGCCCATCGTTACAACCGATGGATTCTTCATGAGCTGAACGAAACGGTGCACCGCGTCACCCGCGCCATCGACCTGTACCTCTTTAACGAGGCGGCGGGAGAGATCTATCAGTTTTTCTGGCACCGTTTCTGCGACTGGTATCTCGAGCTCATCAAACCCATCCTCTATGGGCGGCGGGAAGAAGAGGCGCTAAAAGAGACCCAGTCGACACTGTTTTACGTGCTGGACCAATCTCTTCGGCTCCTGCATCCCTTCATGCCGTATATCACCGAAGAGATCTGGCAGCGAATCCCCCACGAGGGGATCAGCATCGTCAAGGCCGATTTCCCGCGTGTTCGCGAGGCGTTTCGGGATGAGCAGGCGGCCGGCGAGATGGCCCTTGTCATCCAGGCCATAACGGGTATCAGAAACATCCGGGGTGAGATGGAGATTGCCCCTTCCGCCCGGCTTCAGGCGGTCGTGAACATCCACGATGAAACAGCCCTTCCCGTGCTGACGGCCCACGGAGAGGCCGTAAAGGACCTGGCGCGCCTGGAGAGCCTCACGGTGGAAAAGGAGGCGGCACGCCCGCAAGGGTCCGCCACCGCCATTTTCCCGGAGTTTGATATCTATGTTCCCATTCTGGGGATCGTGGATATTTCCGCGGAAATGGCGCGGATAGACAAACGCCTGGCCAAACTGGAAAAGGAGCTTGGCCAGATCGAAAAGAAACTCGCGAACCGGCATTTCCTTGAAAAGGCCCCCTCCGACGTGGTGGAGAAGGAAAAGGAAAAACGGGACGCCCTGCTCTCCCTGAAGGGACGGCTGGAGCACAACCGGGAGGTCCTTCAGGAAATCGGGGGATAATTCCCCGGATGCCTGGCGGGGAGTGCCAAGCGCGTGCCCATGTCATGACAGAGATTTCCCAAGATTCGGTGCTGGAAGTAACGGACTCCCATTTTGACAGGTTTGCCGATTTCGACAGGATCCTGAAGCCACTCATTCCGCTCAGAAACCCGGACCACTTCGCGTCCCGACTTGTGGGTGACTTTGGTGAGGCGTATCGGCCGCAGCGGCAGACGGCGTCCCAACGGCTTGCCTCCCTTGAATCCCTTCAGGAGCGCCTCCATCGTGAAAAGAGCGCCGTTGAAAAAAGCCTGTCTGATTTTGAAGAGTTCCAACGTGCCCTGGATCGAGAGGATTCCCTTGAGGCGCTGCGCCGGCTCCACGGGGAGATGATGGCCTGGGCGGCGGAACAGATTTTGCGGGAAGGCTCGGTGTTGTCTCTTCAGGAACGCCTGACCCGGTTTCGGGATCACCTGACGCGCCGCCTCATCGACCTGGCCTCGGAGGAAATGGCGCGCGAAGGATTCGGTCTGCCACCCACGCCGTACGCCTGGATGGCCATGGGGAGCGACGGCCGTGGCGAGCAGCTTTTTGCCACGGATCAGGACCATCTCCTCGTTTTCGAGGCGAGCGCGAAAAGCCGGGAGGCCCTGAAAAGGTTGCCGGAATCCCTTCTCCTCCAGTTATTGAGGTTTGACCGGGGCGAGACAATCAGGGAGATTGAGAAGATTAACCTGACAGACCGTTATTATGCGCGGTTCTGTCAGAAAGTTGGGGAATTTCTGCACCAGGTGGGGATCGAACGCTGCAAGGGCCACATCATGCCCGCGTACGACAAATGGCGGGGAACCCTTGCCCGGTGGGAACGCCGCCTGATCGGCAAGGTCCGTTACGGCGCCGGCGAGCTGACTGTTTTGGACATGAATATCCTGATGGACAGCCGGTTCGTGGCGGGAGACCCAGACCTGGCCGGAAAGTTTCTGACGCTGCTGAAGACCTATTTGCCGGAGAACCCGGATATCCTGAATCAGATCGCCCATTCCGCCATTCTGATGCCGATCGCGCTGGGAATGTTCAGGCGCCTGAAGGTAAAAAAGAGCGGACCCCAAAAAGGGACTCTGAACCTGAAACTGAACGGGTGGGCGCCATTAACCATTCTTGTCCGGGTCTTGTGTGTCAAAAACCGCCTGTTTGAAACCCATACCCTGAAACGGCTCGACCTGCTTGCGGAAAACCGCCTGCTGGATCGGAAGATCGCGCGTGATTTGCAGGAGGCATACCATCACCTGATCCTCTTCCGGGCCCTGTTCCAAATGAACCACCTGGCGTGCGGGCGGAAAGAGGACAACCATATCGACCCTTCCTGGCTTGATCCGGAGGGCCAGGAGCTGCTGCGGAAGTCCCTGGGGGCCGTGGAGGCCTTCCAAAACCAGATCAACCGCAGCTTTTTCGGAGGCACCGTATGAAGGTCAACGAAATCATGAACCGATCAGTCATCACCTGCTATCCTCACGAGACCCTTTCAGCCATCATCAACAAGATGAAGCTGTTCAATATCTCCGGCATGCCTGTGGCGGAGAAGAAACGCCTGGTAGGCATGATTACCCTGAAGGATATCTACCAGTTTCTTCCCCCTCCCGAGGAGATGTGCCGGGAGGAGGCTGCTTCCCTGGAGAAAAAGCTCGTCACGCCGGTGGGTGAAATCATGACGAGAGAGGTCCTGACCCTGACACCCGCCACCCCTGTGGATGACGCTGCGAAAATCATGGTTAAAAACCGGGTCAATCGGCTTCCGGTTTTGGACCGGGGGAAGATTGTTGGCCTGGTGACCCGGTGGGATATCATCAAAGCCCTCGCGGAGACCGGGGAATGACGGACCTGAAACCGCCGTTGTTGAAAGGGGGCCTGCCGCGTACCCGGACGGGAGCTTCATGAGCGGGAAATTTGTGCCATACCCGGATGAAACACGGGTGCCAAGCGCTTCCCCGCAGGTCGAGGTGATTATCCGGCGCCCCTTTCTTACCTTTCTCGGGCCGTGCCTGGATCGTCCGGCACCCTATGACTGCCTAACCCAGGAAATGGGTCGGATGGTGAAACAGGAACGGCGCACCGTCATCCGGCTGATCGAAACCCATCAGGCGGGGCTTTACTGTAAACACTATCTGTACTTTGGCGTGTCCCGGTTTCGCACCTTGGGGAGCATGCCCAAGGCGAAAAGGGAATATCTGGCCCTGGGGCTTCTGAAGCACTTCGGAATTCCCAGTGTTGAGGCGGCGGGGTGGGGCGCCCGGCGCGGCCCGTTCAGGGATGTCCGGGCATGTTTTATCCTTACCGTCAAGCAGGCGCACGCCCTGGATTTCCGCGCCTGGTTGAAACGGATGGAACAGAAAGAAAGGTTCCGGCGGCAGGTTGACGGACTCCTTCAGGCCCTGGGGGGATATTTCAGAACCCTTCATGGGGAAGGGTTTTTTCTGCTTCGCCCCAACACGCGGAACATCCTGATTCAGAATCCGGAGGAGTCCAACCCAGGGGTTCTCTTCCTGGATCAGCCGTACGCGCGGTTTTTGCGGGGTCCCGCGGTTGTCTGGGGGCAGTTGAAGGATTTATCCACCCTGCTGGGGGGCGTTCAGCGGCACCTGGACGCGGCAGCGGCGATGGAGGCTTTTTTGGCGGGATATCTGCCCGACCCCCTGGGCCATTCGCCGGAAGAGCTGACATGGCGGGTGCGGCACGCCATTCAGGCGCGGGAGAGCGATCATCGCCTGGGAGAGTGGGGCCATATGCTTGCCGCCCTGGCACCGGTTCCGCTTGGACAAAATCCGAAAAAGAAGGTACGATGATATACTATGGATGAAGAGATTCTGAAACACTATAACAGTGAACAGGGCGCGCAAAACTATACCAGAAAGTTCGAAAAGAAGTGGACAGAGCGCGTCAACAACCGGCATGAACAACGGCTGCTGAAGGGGTTGATTGGCGGGATTGCCGAGCGGTCCTCCCTGGAGACAGCGCTGGATCTCCCCTGTGGATATGGGAGGCTTTTGCCCCTCTTGAAACAACATGTCCCCCGGGTGATCGAGGGAGACTGGAGCCTGCCCCTGTTGCGGATCGCCCGGGAGGCGCAGAAATCGGTACCCACTCAAAACCGGGCGGACGGATACGTGCGCGCCACGGCCCTGGCAACCCCGTTTGCCGACGGGACGTTTGACCTGGTCCTGTCCGTGAGGCTGTGTCACCATATCCGGGATCACTCGGAGCGCCTCGCGTATGTCCGTGAGCTTCTGCGAATCAGCGGGCAGTGGGTCGTGTTCACCTATTTCGATTATCATTCCCTCAAAAACCTGCTGCGAGAAGCCCGGAGGAAGCTGTTCGGGGTCAAGCCGAAATGGACTCTGAAGGCCTCCGAGATAAACAAGATTGCCAGGGAGATGGGGTTTGCCGTTGATCGATCCGTTCCCCTGTCCCGCCTGTTTTCCGGGCATCGTTACATCGTCCTGCGAAAAAATCCCGGGCGAGGATAGCCGCCGGCGATTTCGACAACAGCTGCGAAAGGCCATGTGACGGATGGATTCGAAACAACAGAAGCAGGCAGAAAAAGGGCGCTTATCCGGTTACCTGCTGATTCTGGTGATGTTGGCGTTGTTTGCCGCCTTTGTCTTTCAGGGGACCCGGGGGCTTTATGATACCACTGAGGGGCGGTACGCGGAGTGCGCGCGCGAAATGGTCGCGTCCGGGAACTACCTGGAGCCGACGCTGGACTTCCTTCCCCACTGGTCGAAACCTCCCCTGACGTATTGGGCCATAGGGGGGGGTATCAAGTTGCTGGGAAAGAGCGAATGGGGGGTTCGACTTTACAACGCGGTGGCCTTTTTCCTGACCATCCTAATCATCGCCCTGATCGGAGCGCTGTTCTGGGGACGTGCCGCGGGGGTACTTGCCGGCCTTGTTTATCTGAGTTCCCCCTTTCCCCTGTTCAGCGCGAACGTGGTCAGCACCGACACGCTTCTCACGTTTTGGGAGGTGGCGGCCGTATTGTGCTACGTTATCGCATGGAGCCGTCATTCGGTTTCCCGGTCCTCTTTCTGGATCGCGGCCACGTGGACCTGTTTTGGCCTGGGTTTTCTGACCAAGGGTCCCCCCGCGCTCCTTCCCCTGCTGCCCCTCATCATCTGGAACCTGATAAGCGGTCAGAAGGTGAAGCTCCTGAACCCCGTTGGACTCTTGCTTTTCGGGTGTACGGGTCTTTCATGGTATCTCGTTGTTATTCACTTGCATCCGAAACTGCTTTCATACTTTTTGGGTCATGAGATGACCGCCCGGTTTACTTCCCATGCCTTTCACAACGCAGACTGGTACAAGCCGTTTACGATTTATCTCCCCGTCCTGATTCTTGGGGCCGGCGCCTGGCTTGTGTTCGCCCCCCTTGCCCTGAGGCGGGTGGGGAAGACCCAACCGGACAGGGGCCGCCTGTTCGCGCGGCGAGGGCCGGGACTCTTCCTTCTGCTGTGGCTGGTGATCCCGCTGGCTGTTTTCTTCCTGGCCAAGAGCCGTCTTCCCCTGTACGTTCTGCCGCTGTACGCACCTGTGGCCCTGATTCTTGCCGGTGCCCTTTCCCTCACGCCTTCCGCGGCAATCCTGAGAAAGGCCACGCTGATCGCCCTCGTTTCCGCCGTGGTTCTGGTAGGCGTGAAGGGGCTGGCCACCTATTATCCGTCCAAGAGAGATATGCGGCGATTGTACCGGGCCTGCCGGGCGTTCGGCGGGGCGCGTGCCCATGTGGCGGTTTTTGACAGACGGAAACTTTACGGGCTGCAGTATTATCTCGATGGGTACCTTGACCGGTTCTCCTACACGGGGAAGGAACCGTGGGCCAATGGCGCCGTTGGGGATGTTCTGAAAAAGGTTCAGGATGGCATGACCTCTTTACCCTACCTGTTTGTCGTGGACAGGGCGCAGGAAGGGGCCTTTCGGGCACTTCTAAAAAAATGGCGGATATCCTTTTCCAGAAGGCTGGATGGCTACTGGCGTCTGTATCTTTTGTACGGTGGGCCCCGGAAGGAGTGCGCCCCCGAAAAGCTTGAGGCGCGCGTGTTGACCCTTTCCCGGCGGATGTGGTAGGAACGTCTAAACGAATGAACGCCTTAATTCTTTACCGCTGAGGGGAAAACAATGGCGATTGGACGCAAGGAAGTTGAACATATCGCAACGCTCGCCCGACTGTCTCTGGGTGAGGAGGAGAAGGCCCGCCTCGAAAAGGATTTGAACGCCATTCTGGGGTATGTGGAGAAGCTGAGTGCCCTCGATACCAAAGGGGTGGAACCGACGTCTCACACGCTTGAAATCACCAACGCCTTTCGGGAAGATGTCCTGAAACCTTTTGAAAAGGGCGAGAAAATACTTGGCAATGCCCCGGCGAAGCGGGAGACCTTCTTTCAGGTTCCCCCCATTGCCGAGGATGTTTCTTCAACCTGAGGAGGTATCATGTCACTGCCAGCCTATCATACCGTCCGTGACCTGTCGCGGGCGCTACAGGACGGAGCCGTCAGCTCCACTGAAATCACGCGGGAGTATCTGGATCGGATCGACCGCCTGGATAGCCAGGTCAAGGCGTATCTGTACGTTGACCCGGACGGCGCCATGGCGATGGCCCGGGAGGCGGACACGCTTATCCGGAAGGGAGAGGCCTCACCCCTGACGGGGGTGCCCATCGGGATCAAGGATGTCATCTGTATAGAGGGAATCCCCAATACCTGTGGGTCGAAGATTCTCCAGAATTATGTGCCACCCTACTCCGCTACCGTGATTGAAAAGCTCAAAAGCGAGCATGTGGTGTTTCTGGGGAAACTCAACATGGATGAGTTTGCCATGGGATCATCCACGGAGAATTCCCGGTTTCAGGTGACGCGGAATCCGTGGGACCTGGAGAGAATCCCCGGGGGATCCAGCGGCGGTTCCGCCGCGGCGGTGGCGGCGGCTCTGTCCCCCGCCGCCCTGGGAACCGACACGGGAGGGTCCATTCGGCAGCCGGCGGCCCTTTGTGGGATCGTGGGGCTGAAACCGACTTATGGACGTGTTTCCCGTTTCGGCCTTGTAGCGTTTGCCTCTTCGCTCGATCAGATCGGCCCCATGACCCGCTCCGTGTGGGACGCGGCGATGCTGCTCAATGTCATCGCCGGACACGATCCCAAGGACTCAACCTCCATGCCCAGGGAGGTCCCCGACTACACCGAGGGATTGGAAGAGGGCGTGAAGGGTATGCGGATTGGAATTCCCGATGAGTATTTCATCGAGGGAATCGATCCGGAGGTGGAAAAGGCTGTCCGGGACGCCATCGAGGCCCTGAAGGACGGGGGGGCCGAGGTGGTGCGCCTTTCCCTCCCCCACACAGAGTATGCCATCGCCACGTACTATATCATTGCCACGGCGGAGGCGAGCTCCAACCTGGCGCGTTACGACGGGGTCCGGTACGGGTATCGGGAGGCCTCGGCCAAGGCGTTGAAAGAGATGTACGAGAAGACCCGCTCCGAGGGGTTTGGAACGGAGGTAAAACGCCGCATCATGCTGGGGACCTACGTGTTATCGGCGGGATACTACGAGGCGTATTACCGCAAGGCGCAACAGGTAAGAACCCTCATCCGCCGGGACTTTGCTGAGGCCTTTGAAAAATGCGACGTCATCATGACCCCTACCACGCCGACACCCGCGTTTCGGGTCGGGGAGAAGACGGACGATCCGCTTCAGATGTACTTGTCGGATATTTTTACCATTTCCGCGAACCTCGCCGGGTTGCCGGGGATCTCTGTGCCGTGCGGGTGGACCCAGGCGGGCCTACCCATCGGGGTACAGTTTCTTGGGGCTACCTTCAGTGAACCGATAGTGCTGCGCGCCGCCTACAGCTTTGAAAAACGCTTCCCCTTCGCGGACCGGTATCCGGACCTGGTGGCAAGATAGGGAAAGGCTACGCGTCTCCCACTGTTGACGGGATGTCCTGCCGGCGTTCAATAATCTCCCGGAGCGCGTCCGGCAGGCGGAGGATCTTGCCGGTAGGGCGCACGGCCACCATCTGCGCGCGTATCCTCGCGAAAAGGGTGCCTGAAGCGCTTTCCCTGATTTCGTGATGAAACCAGAAGCTCGCCCGTGAGGCCTCTTCGATCCGAGTGGTGATGGCCACCGTTGTCCCGTATCTGGCCGGGGAGAGATAGTCCGCTTCCACTCTTTTAACCGTCAGGACGACACCTTCCTTCGCCTTGGCTGCGAGGTTCCATCCCTGTGCGTCAAGATAAGCGGTCCAGGCCCGCTCGCATAACCGCAGATAGGTGGCAAAATAGACCACGCCTCCCGCATCGGTGTCTCCATAACAGATGGTGTAGAAATAAGGTGTCATGGTGAATTTTCCTTTTTCTTTTTTACTGGGGGAGGCTCAGGAAGGAGAGGCTCCCGCCGAGGAAGAAGATGATATTCACGGACCAGGCAGCGAGAAACCCGTTCAGCAATCCGGCGTATCCGAGAGAGTTGAACAGGGACGACAGGATGATGTAGAGGATGCCGATGCCAATGGCGATACCAAGGCTGACGCTGACACCTCCCCATCGGCCCATCTTCAGCGCAAAAGGGATGGCCACCAGGACCATGATGATGCCTCCGAAGGGGTAAGCCAGCTTGGAGTAGAGGTCTACCAGATACCGGTTGAGGGTTTTCTCGCTGATTTGTGCCCTGTTTTTCTGAATGTAGTCTTTGAGCCGTGTAAAACTCATCTGCTTCGTCTGTTTTTCCGCCTCTTTTGAAACCTTGGACAGGTTGGGGAACCGGAAGACCCGCTTCGGGTACCTGAACGTGACAATGGGTTTCCCCTTTTCAAAGGTGCGCCACATCACATCCGTGAGGAGCCATTTCTGCGGGGAGATCTGCGTGGCTCTCAGGGCGTCGATCCGCTCCGTCACATAAAAGTTCTTGTTCATGATGAAGATGGTGATGCCCTTGATGGTTTTACCGTCGGCGCCGACCCGCTGGAAATTGTAGATTTTATTGCCCCACCTAAGCCATTTCCTCTCTCCGAAATAAAATTCACTCTTTTTTTCTTTCTTAATCTGAATGCTGTAGATTTGCGCGGTCTGCCTCTGAGTAATGGGGACGAGGAATTCCCCGTCAAAAAAGGCCAGGGTGCTGAGAATCACGGCCAGGAGGAAGACGGGCCGGACCGTTGCCCACAGGTTGACGCCGTGGACCCGCATGGCCATGATTTCTTGGTTCTTTGAAAAAATGGTAAAGGTGATGAGGGTCGCGACCAGAATCGTGAAGAGAAAGGTCTGATAAAAATACCAGGGGAGGGAAAGGCCGTAATATTTCAGGATGACCAGAAACGGGGTGTGGTACCGCAGGAAGATATCCGCGTGATCGAAGAAATCCGCGATGACGAAGAAGAGGACAAACACGGCCGTGATGAAGAAGAAGTGTTTGAGAAATTCTCTGCCGATGTACCGATCGAGGATCTTAATCATTTCTGCTTTTCTCTTATCCAGATTTTCAGCCGGATCCAGAGATTTTCGAGGTATTCAAACGCCTTGGGTTGCTGTTCCTTGTACCCCAGCTTGAACAGGTATCCCCCCACGAGGGCGATGAAGATATTGGGCAGCCAGACGGCCCAGAACGGGGGAAGCGTCTTACTTTGCCCCAAGGCGTCGAAAAAGATAGTCAGGGCGTAATAGGAAAAGACCACCAAAAGGCAGATGAGGAGCCCGGCGGACCGTTTGGAGCGTTTGGGCTGGATGCCCAGGGGCACTCCGATCAGGGTAAAAATCAGGCAGGTAAAGGGAAGCGCGAATTTTTTGTACAATTCGATCTCGTCTCCGGTCACGTCCTTCCCCTCTTTTTCGCGTTTCTGTATCCGTGCCTTCAGGGCGGAAACGGAGAGGTCCCGCGCCTTGACCCGCATGATGCCGCGGTGATGCAGCTTTTGCGCCAGGTCTATCCTGAAATCATAGGTCTCGAAATGCAGCTTTTGATAGGACCCCTTCAGGGAAAACATCTGATGGATATTCCCGTTGAAAAGCCGTATGACCATCATGTGGCTTTTGATATCCTTGAGAACCTGTCCTCTCGGTGCCACAATGGTAATCTGCCTGTTGGGGTTCCGGGCGTCCTGAACGAAGACATCTTTCAGGGTTTGCGTGGCCGGGTCATAGTTTTCCACGTAAAACAAAAAGTTGTTTCCTATCTTAGTGAAGGTGCGCTCCTTGACCTGGAAATAAGAGGTTTCCTGGACCATTTCGATGATCAGATGTTTGATCTTTCGGGTTCCCCAGGGAAGGCCTTCCAGGACAACGATGTTCACGACCAGAAAGGAGGCCAGAGCCAAAAGGGCGTATGGGCGGAACATCTGAAGCATGCTGATGCCGGAGCTTTTGAGGGCGATGATTTCGGAGTCGGAGGACAGCCGTCCCAGCGACACCAGGATGGACAAAAGCAGGGCGATGGGAATAGTGAAGATGAGAAAAGAGGGGATGAGGTAGATGAGGAAGCGAAGCACGTATATGACGGGGGTTCCCTCATAGACGACCAGCTTCATCAGGTGAAAAATCCGCCCCATGAAGAGAAGGAAGGTGAAGGCCACGAGGCCAATCCCGTAGGGCGGAAGGGTTTCAATTAAAAAGTATTTGTCTAAAAGGGTAAATCGCATGAGCATGAAATAAAGGTAAGGGGTTCAGAATGATTCATCATATCGCTTATCATACCCGATTTGGCCTAAAAACGGAATAAAGGGGTGAGGTGGGGAGACGCCCACAGGAACAGGGCCGACATCCCACCCGCCAGGTAACCGGCCCGCAGGATGAGCCGCGTTGTTTGTCGAACGGTTTCCACAGTCAGAGGGGCATGGCCCTCCCCGATAAACGGTTTCGTGACTTTTCCGAAAGGATACTGAACGGGGCCTCCAATCCGGATGCCAAGCGCCCCTGCGACGAAGCTTTCCGGGTATCCGGCGTTGGGAGAGGCGGCACACAGACGATACCGCCACGTTGCGTCAACCCCGCCTGCCGCGTCCAGCTTAAGAAGCCACGCGCTCAGGAAAAGGAATAAAATGGAAAGGCGCGCCGGGACAAAGTTGGCCACATCATCCAGCCGCGCCGCGAACCGGCCAAAGTAGAGGTATCGCTCGTTTTTATACCCGATCATGGAATCGAGGGTGTTGATTATCCGGTATCCAAAGACGCCCATCACGCCAGACAGGCAGGGGGCGTGAAAAGCTAAACCGGCCAGGGAAAAAACCGAGAAAAAGAAGATAGGGGAGAGGAATCCGTCCACGAACCCCTCCGCGATGGTTTCAATGGTAGCGCGGATGATGCCCGTTTCATCCAGTACCTGCGTGTCGCGCCCCACGATTTTCTGGAGAGCCACCCGGCTTTCATCGATTTCTCCCCTTTCAAGTGCGGAGACGACGGGCCGCACATGCGCGGCAAGGTCCTGATGGGCAATGCAACTGTAAAGGATATAAAGGGAAAAGAGAAACCCGACAGGCTTGAAGATGAACGCGGCGTGAGTCAGGAGAGCTATAAAGCCAAGCCAGAAAAGGAGAAGGGAAAGGACGAAGGCCGTGCCTCCCCAGACACCCTGGATACCCCGCCGGCGGAAAAGGGGTTCGAGCCATTGGATGGAGCGCCCGATAAGGCGGACAGGATGCCAGGGATAGGGTGGATCTCCCAAGAGCCGATCCAGCAGGATGGCGAAGACGAGCAGCAGGGCGCAAAAGGTCATGATGGCTTGATCTTCAGGGGGATCCCACTGACCATGAAGATGACTTCATCCGCCAAGGCCGCCACACGCTGGTTCAAGGACCCCGCTGCGTCTCTAAACCGGCGGCTCTGAGCGTTCGCCGGGATGATTCCCAATCCTACCTCGTTCGAAACGAGGATGAGGGGGCAGGGAGGGTGTTTCAGAGCGTCGAAAAAGGTGTCCATTTCTCCGGAGTTCAGGAACTGGTCCTCATGCCTGTACATCAGGTTTCCAACCCACACCGTCAGGCAATCCACGACCGCGACATCCACATCGACCGGCAGAGACCGGATGGCTTCACCAAGGTTGTAAGGTTCCTCGATGGTCACAAAGGAGGCGTCCCGCTCCCGTTTGTGTGCCGCGATCCGCACTTTCATCTCTTCGTCGATGGGCAGGGCGGTGGCGATAAAGGCCTTGCGAGGGTAAGAATCAGCCGCAAGGAGGGCCTGACGACTCTTGCCACTCCGGCTTCCCCCGAGAATAAGCGTTATTTTTTGTCTCTTTTCCATTGCTGTCCCGGGGCGTTCTCTAACAACCCGACCGGGGCTTGTCAAGCATCAGAGGTGTTTCGTTAATTTTTTCACTTGACAAAGAAGGGAAAATATATTTAACTGCAAGATGAATAAAAGACAAACTCCAACGTCAAAACTTACAAAAGGAAAGGGGGTGAGATAAGTGAAGAAGTTTCTTATCGGTTTCATGGCGGTTCTTTTTATCGCCGGCATGGTGGGTGTTACGATGGTTTACGCGGGCGCCGTTAAGGCTCCGAGCGGTCCACTGGTCTTCCAGAACAAGCATGGGGCAGTCACGTTTCAGCATTCAGTCCATTTGAAAGCGGGATTGCAATGCGAGAAATGCCACCATATGTGGAAGGACAAGACAAAAGAGCCGAGAGGGTGTAAGGAGTGCCACAAGGAGAAGAAGACCAACGGTGTTCCCAGGCTCTATGATATGGCGCACCATTCCAACCACAGCTGCAAGGGATGCCACAAAGCGAGGGCGAAGGCGGGTAAATCGCACGGCCCGACGAAGTGCAGCGGTTGCCATAAAAAATAATGTCGTTGTTAAGGAAAAGGCAGGGTGTTTACGCCCTGCCTTTTTGTTTTTGACCATCCATTTCCTACCCTATTTCCTCGTGGAAGAGAGTGTTACATGAAAGTTCTGGAGTGTGTTCCCAACATCAGTGAGGGAAGGGACAAGAAGCGGCTTGCCGAGATTCTCGCTTCGCTTGACTCGTTCAAGACCGTGAAGTGCCTGGATGTTTCTTCTGATGAGGACCACAATCGAAGCGTGATCACCCTGATCGGTCCCCCCGAAGAGGTGCCCAAGGCCATGCTCGCCCTGGCCCTATCTGCCATTGAGCGAATCGACATGCGGCAACATCAGGGGAGCCATCCCAGAATCGGGGCGGTGGATGTGGTGCCATTCATCCCCATCCGAAACATGGAGATGACGGAAGCCGTTGAGATCGCCCACGTGTTTGGGCGGACTCTTGGAGAAAAGGCGGGAATTCCCATCTACTTTTACGAGGAAGCCGCGCTTCGGCCGGGCAGAAAAAACCTCGCCGATGTGCGCAGGGGGCAGTATGAAGGGCTGGTGGATAAGCTGAAACAGCCGGACGGCCAGCCGGATGCCGGTGTCGCGGTTTTCAAGCCGACAGCGGGCGCGACCATCGTGGGGGCCCGGCCTCCCCTGATCGCCTTCAACGTGAATTTGAGAACGCGTGACAAGGCGGTGGCGGACGCGATCGCCCGCGCGGTACGTTATAAAACGGGTGGCTTCAAGGCGGTGAAGGCCATGGGCGTGGAGCTGAATGAAAAAGGGATGGTTCAGGTTTCCATGAACCTTGTCAACTATCGGGAGACCCCCATCCACCGGGTTGTCGAGACCATCCGGTTCGAGGCGGCGCGCTATGGCGTGGCGATTGCGGAATGCGAGCTGATCGGCCTGATGCCCATAGCGGCCCTGGAAGAGGTTACGCGGTTTTACCTTCAGATTCCGGGTTTTTCCGTGGACCAGCTCATTGAAACCCACCTGCTTTCATGAGATTTTTCCCGGCGGGCGGACAGGCTTCCATTTTTCCCGTGGGGAGATAGAAGGGTGAATGAGGTGACCGGCAAAGGAAACGGAGAAGACCGCGGGACCGAATTCTCCGCAAAGAAATATTTTCAGCATGTCATCGACGGGCTGACGGATGACCTGAAGATTGTGGATCGTCAGTACCGGGTTGTGTTTGTCAACCAGACGGCGGCCCGCCGCCTCTTCAAACAGCCGGCGCAAATCCTCGGCCATAAGTGCTTCGAGGTGTTTAATCATTTCACCCAGCCATGCCCCTACTGCACCACCCAGCGGACGTTCGAGACGGGAGAGACCCTGCACACGGAGTTTGGATACACGGATACGGATGGGGACCCCTACTTTTTTTTGCTGACCACATTCCCCATCCGGGATGAAGATGGGAATATTCCCTACGTGGTCGAGGTGACGCGGGACGTGACCCAGGAAAAGCGGCTGGAGCAGGAGGTCATCCGATCGCGAACCCTCAAGGCCATTGGCCAGTTCGCGGCGGAGCTGGCGCATGAAGTGCGGAACCCCCTCAACGCCATGACCTTTCAGATGGCGTTGCTGAAGAAGATTCAGGCGGCGTGTCCCGAGGATCCGTGTGCCAGCCAACTCGCAGAGATTTCCCGAACCGTGAACGAGGAAATCGCCCGCCTGACCAAGATCACCCGGGATTTTCTCACCTTCACGCGGCAGGAATCCCTGAACCTGCAACCTGTCGATCTCATGGAGGCTGTTCGGTCCTCTCTCGCCCTTTTGAAAGGGGATCTGGAAAGACATGGGGTGGCCGTTTCTGTCGAAGAACCGGGGGAACCCCTTGTGGTGATGCTGGATCGGGATAGGTTCCGCCAGGTCATGATCAACCTTTTGACCAACGCCCTTGAGGCGCTTGGAAAGGGAGGAGAGATTAAGATCGTGGCGCGCCGGGAGGATGAGAAGAAGGTGGGCGTCAGTATCGTGGACAATGGCCCCGGAATCCCCAAACCCCTTCGTGAGAAGATTTTTGACCCCTTCTTTTCCACCAAGCCAAAGGGGTCTGGTCTCGGGCTGTCCATCGTGAAGAACATCGTTGAGGCACATGGCGGCACCATCTCGCTGGATCCGGTTTCCCGGGGAACGTCTTTCACCCTTCTCTTCCCGAAGGTCTCCCGGTGATGAAGAAAGAGATACCCTGTACCATCCTGATCGTGGATGACGATGTCAATGCCCTGAAGGGGATGAAACAGTTTCTGACGCGCCCCGAACGCCAGATAATCACGGCGGAGACGGCGGGCCAGGCGATGAGCGCCCTGGGGACGAAAACGGTCGATGTCATGATCTCCGACATCCGCCTGCCGGACCAGAGCGGAATCGCCCTGATGGAAGAGGCGTTGCGCCTGTATCCTGAAATCGATGTAATCCTCATGACAGGGTACGCCAGCATCGAGGACGCGGTCACGGCCATGCAGAAGGGCGCGGATACCTACCTTACCAAGCCTTTGAATCCGGAAGAGCTTGAAATCGTGTTGACCCGTATCCTTCAGAAGCGGGAACTGGTTCGGGAAAACCGGGAGCTGTTGAAACGTCTGAGCGGCCAGGAGGTTATGCAGGATATCCTGGGGACGTCCCGGGAAATCCGGCAGGTCCTGAAGAGTATCCGGGAGGTGGCAGTCTCTGACGCGCCGGTTCTCATCGAGGGTGAGACCGGAACGGGGAAGGAACTGGTGGCCCGGGCAATCCACCGGAACAGCGATCGGGCTGAGGGGCCGTTTGTGGTGGTGAATTGCGCCGCCCTCCACGAGAACCTTCTGGAGAGCGAGCTGTTCGGCCATGAGAAAGGGGCGTTCACGGGGGCGGTCAGGCAAAAGAAGGGGCGCTTCGAGCTGGCCCATGGAGGCACCCTGTTTCTGGATGAAATCGGAGAAATGCGCCTGGAAACACAGGCGAAGATCCTGAGGACCCTGGAATACGGGACCTTTGAGAGGCTGGGCGGCACGCAGCCGCTGCAGGCGGATGTAAGAATCCTCTCCGCCACCAACCGGGACCTGCAGAAGGAGATCAGGGAGGGAAGGTTTCGGGAGGACCTTTTCTACCGTTTGAACGTGGTCACGATCCGGGTCCCGCCCTTACGCGAGCGGGCGGGCGATGTGACCGTCTTGGCCAACGCCTTCTTGAAGCGGTTCGCGGCGGTGCAGAAGAAGGGAGTCAAGGGGTTCAGCCGGGAAGCCCTGCGACTGCTGGAAACTTATCCTTGGCCGGGAAACGTTCGAGAGCTGGAGCATGCCATCGAGCGGGCTGTCATCATGTGTCAGGGGGACCTCATCGAGGCGGAGCATCTGCCGGAGCCGATCCTGCAACAGGCGCCGGGGCAGGATAAAGGGGGCCAGACGGTGGTGCTGCCGGTAGGAATTTCCCTGAAAGAGGCCGAGAAGGCCCTGATCTTGAAGACACTTGAACACGTGGGCTACCACCGGGGGAAAGCCGCCGAGATTCTGGGTATCAGCAAGCGAAAGATTGAATACCTTTTGAAGGCGTGGGGGATGTCGGGACTGGGAAGAAAGGGAGGAGCCCGTTAGCCTGTTTCCTGAGGTTCCCCCGAAAGAAGGGATTCGGTCGATTGTTCCTCCCATTGGTCCGGGGATTCCAGAGACAGCTGACTTTCAAGCGTGTTCAAGAGGGCATCTGTTCCCGCGTACTCTTCAATCTCGTTCAATGATATGGAAGAAAGGGATGATGGCGGGGTGTCTGGCGAGGTGGCACTGGACTGGCTCAGTGTGAGGCGCGGGGTTTTTTGGGAAAGAACCGGAGAGGGGGAATGGAACGCGAGGGTTACCGCGAGGGCTATGCCGATGAAAATCCCCAGGACGCCGCTCGCGACGGGTGCCAGGAAGGGATGTTGGGGAAAAAGCCTCCGCACACGTTCAAAAAGCGCCCGGAAAGAGTTCTCAGGATGTGCTTCTCCCGGTACAACGGCTTCCATGACGGCATGTTTGAGGTCCTCAAAAAGGGCATCCGGAGGGTACGGGAGAGGTGAGGCTTTTAATTCATTGAAAATAAGTGCCATCTCTTCCTGGAAGCGTCGGCAATCGAGGCATCGCGACAAATGTTTCTGAATGGCCCGCTGCTGGTGTGGATCCAGAGACGCCCCACTCTGGGCTTCTATAACCAGTTCCCGAATCTCTTTACAGACTGGTTTCATGTTTCACCTTCTCTCTCAGTTTGATCATAGCGTTGTGATACGCTGACTTGCAGTTTCCGATACTGCAGCCAAGAATTTCCGCGATTTCCGCGTAACGCATCTCTTCAAACGCCCGAAGCGTGACGATGGCTCGCTGACGTTCCGGAAGGCATTCGACCGCCTGGCGGACGAAGGCCCGCAGGTCTGCCTTTTCTATTTTTTCAAGGCTTGAAGGGGTGGCATCCGGCAGTCGGTCCAGGGGGTGATCGGACGCGCGTGGAGGGCGTCTCGTGAGGAAGTTGAGCGTATGGTTCGTCGCGATTTTGTAGAGCCAGGTACGAAACGTGCTCTGGCCATTAAAGCCCGAAATTTTTGTAAAGACCTTGATAAAAACTTCCTGGGTCAGATCCTTGGATTCTTCTATATTCCCAGTCATTTTATAGATAAAGGTGAAGACCTCTCGCTGATAACGTTCGATCAATGCCCCAATGGCTTCACGCTCTCCCTTTTGGGCTGCCTCGATAAGCTGGACCTCTCCGTTATCTTCCATCTAATCTGTCTGACCCGAATTAGGGAAAAAGGTTTAGCCTCTCTTGAAGAAATGTCGCGCGCCGTTCCGCGCTGGCGCCGCGCGAGTTACATGGGTGTTGAAACGGGATGATGAAAAAGGGGGAGCTGACGCTCCCCCGGGTGTTTAGGGTTATTCTTCCAGCGTGATGGCGCCTTCAGGGCACTCATCGACACACGTGCCGCACTCTACGCATTCGTCTTCGTTGACCACGGCATGGTCTTCCACAGTGATTGCCTCTACGGGGCAAACCTCCGCGCATGTTCCGCAAGCCGTGCATTTGTCAATATCTACTTTCGCTGCCATTTTCTACCTCCTGTTTTTATTTTTTGGGTAAAACGGAACCAGTTTCACCTCCTTTCTTCCTCGTTTAACAAGTTCATTCTCTCGTTTTTCCACTCTGAAGCCTCATACAAAATCTCGCCCACTGTGTCAAGAATGTAATAACATATGATTCATTTGGCAAGTAAAAATAAAAAGGTGAATCGGAAGTTTCTTTCATGAAAGGATTCAGGCCGCCCCTATTGCTTGACAATCGGCGGGCGGGTTGATACGGAAATCCTGTGGAAAGAAAGGGCGAGAAATTAATGGAGGAGTGCCGAAACAAATGAAAAGCGCGACGCGTGAATACTTGCTGATGTGGGGCTCTCATATTCTTTACGCCCTGTTAATCTTTCTGGTTGGATATTTCGTGGCCAAATATCTGGTGAAATTTTTGCGGCGAACGCTGAACAAAACGCGCCTGGACGCGATTCTGGTCAATTTCTTAAGCTCCTTTACCCACGTACTGTTTTTAACCCTTGTGGCCATCGCCGCGCTTCATACCCTGGGGGTGGATACCACCTCGATCATTGCCCTTTTGGGCGCGGCAGGGCTGGCTGTGGGGCTGGCGCTGCGGGATTCCCTCCAGAACTTTGCCTCCGGTATTCTGCTGATTCTTTTCCGCCCTTTCGGTGTGGGGGACTTTGTTGAAGTGTCCGGTGTGGCCGGGCTGATAGAGGAAGTGGCGATTTTCAACACGGTAATGAAGACGCTGGATAACCTTCGGGTCATCGTTCCCAACGGCATAGTCTATCGTGATAAAATCATCAACTATTCCTCCAACGCGATCAGGCGGGTGGACCTGGCCTTTACCATTGGTTTTGAGGAAGACCTAAAGCGGGTCAAAGAGGTCATCTGGACCTGCCTGAAAGAGGAAGAGCGGATACTTAACGAACCGGAACCGTTCGTGGGCGTGGGGGACTGGCTGGAGCACGGCATCAGACTGCTGGCCCGCCCCTGGGTCCGGAAAGAGGATTTCTGGGAAGTTAAAACCGGGCTTTTGGAAAAAATAAAGTACGCTTTCGACGAAGCCGGCATCACGCCCCCCTACCCGAGAACCCACGTGGTCCTTAAGGAGAATCAGAGGAAGGTGAAGTAGAGGACGTGTGGCATCTCGCAATGGACCGTCCCCTTTCCCAAATCCAGCCGATGAAGGCCCCCCAGCATCCCCCTACGATCCCAAAACCCACGTCACGGATGTCTCCCACGCGGTAGGGCAGAAAGACCTGGAAAGTTTCATCTGCGCAGGCGGTGGCCAGCGCAACGAAAAACGCGAAGGTGAAGGCCTTCCAGAAGTGCTGCTCCCGCTTTTCCATCATGGCCATGAAACCCAGGATTCCGTATTGAAAAGATGGATGCGCTCATCCGGGTTTCGCATTGATTTCATGAAGAGATAGATACCTGCCATGGACAGGACAAGCCAGGCCACCTCGATGACGCGCCTTTTCCGCAGGGCCTGATACGACAGGGTTAGCAAAAAAATTCCGGCCAGCAGAATCCACGGAACGGCATGGATGACGGGAGCCCCCATGAGACGGGTCAGGGTGCCTAAGACCTGTCGCGAGAAAGACGCTAAAATCAGGAGAAAGGCAATATAGGCCCATCTCATTTTTCTGAGGGTGGTAGAATTCGTTAGCCAGCGCGCCATGATGACATCCCTTTTCTGTTTATGACGAATTGGACGAACCGTCAATTCGAAAAACAATTCTCTTGAAAAAGCCACGGCTTTTGTGTTAGAAATTCACATAGAAAGGGGAGGGGGTAGTGAACAATCCGCATATTCTGAGGGCATTCGACAAGGAGCTTAAGAACCTCAAACACGAAATCCTGACGATGGGGGAAATGGTTCAGGAGGCCATCGCCCTGTCAATCCGGTCCTTGGTGGAGAGGGATTCCGACCTTGCCCGGCAGGTCATCGAGAATGATCGCCTGGTGAACGAGTTGGAGGTCAAGATAGATGGCATCTGCCTTTCCTTGATCGCCCTGCGCCAGCCCGCGGGGGGGGATCTGCGATTTATCGCTACGGGATTGAAGGTCAACGTAGACCTTGAAAGGATTGGCGATCTCGCCGTTAATGTTTCGGAACGCGCGCTCGACCTGAACCAGGAGCCCCAGTTGAAGCCGTATATCGATATCCCGAGAATGGAAGAAGACGTGCGGTGGATGATCCGGGGCGCCCTGGATGCCTATATCAATAAAAATGAGGCCATCGCCCTGGAGGTGATCGAGCGGGATGAAGAGGTGGACCAGCTCAATCACCAAATCGCCCGGGAGCTGCTGACGTACATGATGGAGGATATCAAAAAGGTTTCCTCGGCGATGAAGATTATGATGGTGAGCAAGTACCTGGAGCGCGCGGCGGATCACGCGGTCAACGTGGCGGAGCAGGCGATTTTCATGATGAACGGAACGGTCGTCCGTCACCGAAAAATTACATAAGGAATCCATTTGGCTGCACGTCTTGTAAAGGGGGCCTTGACCTTTGTGTGCCTGATCGCCCTTGCCGTTGGGGCCCAGGGGTGTCGAAAAAAGAAGAAATCCCAGAAAACGGGGCGGGGCTATACCTCCATTATTATCGCCGGCTCCACGTCCGTCCAGCCGTTTGCCGAGAAGCTGGCGGAGATGTACATGGTGAAATACCCGAACGTGATTATCAACGTTCAGGGCGGGGGGAGCACGGCGGGGATCCGATCCGCCCAGATGGGGATCGCGAATATCGGAACGAGCAGCCGGAACCTGCATCCGGAGGAAAAGGGCCTTTTCGAGATTCCCATCGCCTATGACGGGATTGCCGTGATCGTGAACCCCAAAAATCCCCTGAAAAATTTGTCCAGTGAGACATTGCGCGCCATTTACGCGGGAAGGATTCTGAACTGGAAACAGTTGGGGGGGGTAGATCACCGCATCACCACCATTACGCGGGAGGAAGGCTCCGGAACGCGGGGGGCCTTTGAAGAACTGGTGATGGAGAAAACCGAAATCGACCCCGGCTGTATCGTGGAGGATTCAAACGGCTCCGTCCGGGAACTGGTGTCCACGGATCCTTATTCGATTGGATATATTTCCCTCGGCCTCGTAAACAAACAGGTCAAGGCGATTGCCATTGACGGAGTGTTCCCTTCAGTTCAGACGATCAAGGAGAGACGGTACCGTTTTTACCGGCCCTTCCTCTTTTTGACCAAGAAAAAACCCGTCGGGTTAACGCTGCATTTTATCTGTTATGTCCTGTCCCCGGAGGGCCAGAGGATCCTGGCCAAGGAGGGGTTGATCCCCGTAACCATCATTCACGGAGAGAGCACGCTATGCCAGCAACAGCGGCAGACATCAGGAAAAAAGAAAAAATAATTCAGCGCGTTTTCCTGATTATCGCCTTTTCGTCCCTCTTCTCCCTCTTTCTCATCGCCCTGTTCATCTTCATCGAGGGGTTCCCGATGATTATGAAGGTGGGCCTCAAGGATTTTCTCCTCAGTACCCGATGGTCTCCAACCCGGGGGCATTACGGCATCTTCGCCATGATTGTCTCTTCCTTCTGGGTGACCATTGGCGCTCTGCTTTTCGGGGGTCCCCTGGGACTGATGTGCTCCATCTTCCTGGTGGAGTTCGCCTCCGCCCGCTGGCGCGCCATCATCAAGCCTGCCCTGGAGCTGCTGGCGGGGATTCCCTCGGTCGTGTACGGATTTTTGGGGGTGGTCTATCTTGTACCACTTGTGCGGGATTATCTGGGGGGGCCGGGATTGTCCCTGCTGACCTCGTGCATTATCCTCGGCATTATGATCTTGCCCACCGTCATCAGCATTTCGGTGGATGCCCTGGTGGCCGTTCCCAATTCCTATCGGGAGGCCGCCTTTTCTTTGGGCGGCACCCGGTGGCAGACCACCTACATGGTGACCGTTCACGCGGCCAAGTCCGGGATTATCACGGCGCTGGTGCTTGGCATGGGAAGGGCCGTGGGGGAGACCATGGCAGTTATCATGATTTCAGGGAACGCCCTGAAGATTCCAACGTCTATCCTGGACCCAATCAGAACCATGACGAGTAACATCGCGCTGGAAATGGGGTACGCCAGTGGCATGCACCGGCAGGCCCTGTTTGCCACGGGGATCGTGCTCTTCTTCTTCGTCATGGCCCTGAACACGATTGCCACGCTGTTCGCCCGAAGGAAGGCCATCAAATGACGCCGAAACGTGCCGAACATATCGCGCTGGGACTCATGGTTTCCGGGGCTTTTCTCGCCCTGGCCATCCTCCTTTTTATCATCGCGGTCATCATGATTAAGGGCCTGCCCCACGTGACGCTCCGGTTTCTCCTGGACAACCCGATGGACATGGGCCGGGCAGGTGGCATCTTTTCCACAATCGTTTCTACCATTTACCTGCTGGTGGTTTCCCTCATCATCGCCATCCCCCTGGGGGTGGGGACGGCCATTTACCTGACGGAATATACGGTGGAGGGAAAGGTCACTAAGATTATCCGTTTCGGGACGGAATGCCTTGCCGGGGTTCCTTCCATTATCCTGGGGCTTTTCGGGTTTATCCTCTTCGTGGTGAAGATGGGGTTCAGCTGGTGCGTGCTGTCCGGGGGAATTTCACTGGCCATCATGATCCTGCCCGTGATCATCCGGACCTCCGAGGAGGCCATTAAGGCGGTCCCCCAATCCTACAGGGACGTGAACGAGGTCCTGGGGGGGTCAAAGTGGCAGGGGGTGATCCGCCTGGTCCTGCCCAACGCGGCGCCTGGCATCCTGACGGGGATTATCCTGAGCGTGGGCAGGGGGATCGGGGAGACGGCGGTGGTGATTTTCACCCTTGGAACCTCCCTGAGGACGCCCTTCTCCATCTTTGACTCGGGCCGCAGCATGGCGGTTCACTTCTACATCCTGGCGCAGGAGGGAATTTCCATGAAAAACGCCTACGCGACGGCCGCCGTTCTGGTTTTCTCCATCCTTATCATCAATATCTTTTCTTATTATATGATGCACCGCTTCGTGAAAGGGAGAACCTGATGCCAGAACCCCTGATCAAGGCAAGGAATGTTTCACTCGAGGCGGACGGGAAACCCATCCTCAAAGACATCAGCCTCGATATCTTCAGAAACGAGATCTTTGGCATCATGGGGCCGGCGGGGGGTGGCAAGACCAGCTTTCTCCGGCTGGTCAATCATACCTTCCGGGGGAGCAACGTGAAAATCGAGGGGCGACTCCATGTGTTGGGGGAGGATGTCCTGTCGGACGAGGTGAATCCAACCCCCTTGCGGAGAAAGGTCTCCATGGTCTTTGCCACGCCTGTTGTACTTCCCATGAGCATTTTTGAAAACCTCGTTTACGGGTTGCGTATCCAGGGGATCAGGGACAAGTCCCGATTGCGGGAAGCGGCGGAGAGGGGGCTGAAGGCGGCAATCCTGTGGGATGAGGTCAGGGACCGGCTGGACAAACCGGCTCAAAAACTTTCGGGGGGGCAGCAGCAGCGTCTCTGCATCGCGCGGGCCATGGCGCTGTCTCCGGATGTCCTCCTGCTCGATGAGCCAACCTCCGGACTGGACCCTATTTCTACCTTTCGCATCGAGGAGGCCTTGAAAGAACTGAAGAAGCGCCATACCATCGTGCTCGTCAGCAATAACACCAAGCAGATCGCCCGGGTGTCGGACCGGTGTGCCTTCTTCCTCATGGGAGAGCTGATAGAGACCGGGAAGACCAGCCAAATGTTCACCGTGCCTCGGGAGAAGAAAACGGATGATTATATCGCCGGGAGGTTTGGCTAATGCCCGAATACGCCCTGGTTGCTGAGCACTTCAATCTGTACTACGGCGAGTTTCACGCCTTGAAGGACCTGAACCTGTCTGTCCGCAAGAATACAGTAACGGCCCTGATCGGACCGTCCGGGTGCGGGAAATCAACGCTGCTTCGGTCGTTCAACCGGATGAACGACCTCATTCAGGGGGTCAGGACCGAGGGGGCAATCTATTTTGAGGGAAAAGACATCACCAAGGATGACGTCAACCTGGTTCAATTGAGGCAAAAGGTGGGAATGGTGTTTCAGCGCCCCAATCCTTTTCCCCTATCCATCCGGGACAATATCACATTCGGCCCCCGCGTGATGGGAGAGAAAAAGCGGAGCGTTCTCGATGGGATCGTCGAAGATTCCCTGAAGCGGGTGGGACTGTGGGAGGCACTGAAGGATGATCTGAACAAAAACGCCCTGGCACTCTCTGATGAGCAGCAGCAGCGCCTTTGCATTGCCAGGCTTCTGGCGGTCAAGCCGGAGATTGTGCTGATGGACGAGCCCTGCAGTGCCCTGGATCCCATCGCGACCCTTCGGATCGAGGAGCTGATGCTTGAATTGAAACGTAAATTCACGGTGGTGGTGGTGACCCATAACATGCAGCAGGCGGCCCGGGTCTCTGATGAAACCGGCCTGATGTATCTGGGTGAGCTGATTGAATTTGATAAGACAAAGAAGATATTCACCAATCCGTCAGAGAAGATTACGGAAGACTATGTGACTGGAAAGTTTGGATAGGCTTTCTGGAATGGTTATCCGTTGCCTCATAGCGAGAACTGAGATGGATACCCCCTTCCAACAAAAGAAACACCCCTGCCCCGATTGCCATTTCTGCCAGTGGTGCAGCGAGGACCGGTGCCGTCTGTGCAGGAAGAAGGTGCCGGAAAGGAAGCGTAAACATCTAAGCCTTCAGGAACAGATCGCCCTCTATGAAGAAATCAACCACACACCGGAAGAGAAGCCATGATAAGAGCGTGACTTCCCTTCCTTTTCACAAAACCATCATGGTTGTGCGTGAAAAATATAACAGATAAGAATCTATCTATTGAAACCTTTTGGGTTTTTCTGGAAAAATCTTTTCTTCTTCTATTACCATTCCGTTGTCTTTTAACGCTTCTCGCAACTCTTCACGGGTAATCAGGCCCTTTTTCACAAGGAGATCCACCAGCGCGTTCTGATGGACTATATTGGTTAATATCAGGTCATAGACCATTTCGTCATCTCTAAAATCATCACTATACTGTGCCAAAGAAGAACCCTCCTTTTGTTTGGCTCACCTCTTTCTGCGCTTATACTTCAGTTTTCAAGGGATGTCAAACGCTATTTTTCCTTCCATCCCTATTGAAATGGCCGGGCGGCAAACACCCGGCCTTGCCCTCTGTCGCAACCCACGGCCACGATCTTTTATCCCGCTCACGAAAAAGCACTGCTGCCACAGGAGCTGGACGCGGAAAAGCCACCGCTGCTGCTGCTGCCAGAGGAGAAAGCCGACATCAGGCGGTCCGGGTTTTTCGCGTGGCATTTGGGGCACGTTACCTCTTCCTTGCTTGCGCTGGCCCGCATGATGATTTCAAATTCATGTCCGCATTCCTTGCACTTAAATTCGTAAATTGGCACTCCGTATCACCCCCTTCGGTTCTTCCTATAAATTTAATGCCGCTACTGCTTCGCGTCAACCGTTTTGTTCACGGTTCGACGTCAGCGCGTGGAGTCTCTTGCCCCATGCCCATGAAATCAACAATCTGTTTAAAGGGTATCCGCGCGACGTTTTTTTATGCGGCTATTTTGTGTCTTTTTTATCTTTGTATCGATCCTCGATACTGCACGCCTCGCTCATTCAGGTTGAAACCCCCAGTTTGGGGAACACAAACCTGTTCAGCACGAACCACACGCCAAAGATGACGATCAACCAGAGTAAATCACTGTCCATCAGGAACCTCGATCTTAAATTTCCCATTTATTATATCAGGTTTTTCTACGGAGGTCAAAATTTACCCAGAGCCCCTTCACACGACTTACAATTTTGTCATGAAGACCTCAAACCCACCCAGCAGCATAGCGATTCCTACAATGATCAGGAAACTCCCGCTGATGACATTAATCACCCGCAGGTGGCGCTTGATCCATCCCGAGGCTCCTAAAAACGTATTAATGGCTAGCCCCGCGAAAAAGAAGGGAAGCGCCAGCCCCAGTGAGTAAAAGGCGAGAAGTATAATCCCTTTGTACACGCTGCCCGTGGAGCTCGCGTACAGGAGGATGGTGGCGAGGATAGGGCCGATACAAGGCGTCCAGCCGGCCGCGAAGGTTACCCCTGTCAGGAATGAACCGAACAGGCCAATCCTCTTGCGCTCGAGCTGAAACTGCTTGTTTTTCTCAAGAAAGTTGAATTTGAAAATTCCCAGAAAATGGATGCCAAGAAGGATGATGATAACCCCACCTATTTTCAGGATGAGGTATTGATGCTTCAGAAGCAACCCCCCAATCGATGTGGCGGAGGCGCCCATGAGGGTAAAGACCACCGTAAAACCAATAACGAAAGAGAGAGAGTGCCGGAACGTGTTCCATCGGACCTTTACCATCGAATCCCCGGCTGTCAGGTCACTGAAAGAGGCCCCCGTCATGTAAGTCAGATAAGAAGGGATTAAGGGCAGAATGCAGGGGGAAACGAAGGATAACAGGCCAGCCGAAAAGGCAACAAGGATAGAAATAGAGTGCGTTTCTGCCATTTAATACCTCTTTTTAAATTTAACTATACTATTATTTGACCAGGCTGGCAAGAACCATAACTAATTGCGGAAATACCTCGAGCAGAAAGACACAGATGATATACGTCGGCAGAAAGTACATGACTCCTTTGAAAACGGTCGAAAGGGGAATGACATCCTTGGACATCCCGGCCACCACATAGGCGTTGACCCCAACAGGTGGCGTAATGGCCCCCATGGTGGTGACAATCGTAATCATCACGCCAAACCAGATGGGATCGTAATGCAATTCCATGGCCAGGGGGTAAAAAATGGGGATCGTGATAAGCAGGAAGCCCAGCGCGTCCATAATGGCGCCCCCGATGATGAAGACTCCGATCATCAGCCAGAGAATCACGAAATTGGGAACCGGAAGCGCGGCGGCCCATTTCGCAATGGTGTACGGAAGCCGGGTCACGGCCAGGAAACGCCCGAAAACTACGGCGCCGGCCACAATAACCACGATAAAGCAGGATATTCTCAATGTGTCGTTAATCGCGTTGACAAACCCTTTCCACGTGATGGAGCGCCTGAGGACACTGATGAGGAGGGCGAAAAAAGCCCCAACGGCACCCGCCTCGCTGGGCGTGAAGAAGCCGACATACAGCCCCCCCATGACCAGACCGAACAGGACAAGCATTTCAATGGAGCCTTTCAGCGAGGCAATTTTTTCCCAAAAGGTTGTTTTGGGTCCGGAAGGTCCCCAGTCTTCATGCTTCACGCACATGAGATAGACCGTGAACGTCATAAGTACCGCGAGGATAACACCCGGAATGACGCTGCCGAAAAAGAGCTTGGCAATGGATTGCCCTGTATAGATGCCATAGACAACCAGGACGATACTTGGAGGAATCACAACCCCAAGTGTGGATCCTGCCGCGATGGAACCTGTCGTCAGGATGGGGTTGTACTTGTATTTCTGCATTTCAGGAAACGCGACGGAGGTCATGGTTGCGGCTGTGGCGGTATTGGAGCCGCTAATGGCGGCGAATCCAGCGCAGGCCATCACAGTTGCCATGGCGATTCCGCCGCGGATTTGCCCCAGCCATTTATACGCCGCGTTGTAAAGCTTCGAATTGACGTCGGAATAAAAGCATATTTCCCCCATCAGGATAAAGAGAGGAATGATGGTCAACCCATACGATGAAAAGGTGTTCCAGAAATCATTTCCGATGAGTCCCAGCGCCGCTTGTGGGGTAAGGACATAGCTCACCCCCAGAAAACCGATGAGCGCCATCACGAAACCAACGGGAATTTCCAGAAGCATCATGGAGGCAAGGAGGACGACAATACCGATAATCCCAATAAGCTCCGGGCTCATAACTTCTCCATGGGTGTAGCCGGCTCTTTCTCAAAGAGGGAAAGAAAATCGACAAGGAGGATGAAGGCGAGAAACGCGAAACCTAACGCCACGATATACACAAACGGAAAAAAGATGATCCGCAGGGTTTCAGACCGCTCACCGGTCCGCCAGACCACGTTCCCCCACAAGGTGGTCTGCCATGAGGCCAGGCCGAAGAAGATGGCGGTCGACAGATAGCTGATTCCATGGACAATCTTTTTCCATCGTTTGGAATAATGGTTCGTAATGATATCCACGGAGATGTGGTTTTTCCTTATCTGCGCATAGCCGAGGGCCAGCGCTGTGGTAACGGATCCCAGGTAGCCAATCAGCTCATACGTTCCCTTGATCGGCTTCCAGAAGGTTCGAAACAACACGTTCCCAAACCCCAGCAGCATCATCACGACCAAAGCGAGGGCCGCCACAAAAATAAAAATCCGGTTCAAGTATGAAGAAATCTTTCGTAGTATTTCCATCTGAAATCAAACCTGGGGAGGGGAAGCATTGTGAAGCTTCCCCTCGCAGTAGGGTTTTTTATTCTCCGAAGGATTTTTCGTACTTGGCCTTCAGGGTGTAGAGGTCTTTGAGCACCTGTTTGCCCGGAAGCCCCTCTTTCTTGGTCTTGGCCAGGTAATCGTCCACCATGAAGTGCACCTTGCTGCTAATCTCCTTGTATTCCGCGGGTGTCAGCTTGTAAATCTTGACGTTATATTTTTTCTTGGACCAGGCCATAGCGTCCACGACGTGCTGATCCTCATATTTTCCAGTCCAGAGGCTCTGCTCGTAGTAAAGGTCGTTCATCACTTTCTTGACATCCGGAGGCAGGGAATCCCATTTTTTCTTGTTCATGACGACGGCAAAGGAAGTAGTAGGTCCGTTCATGATGGTCACGTTTTGGCAAAGAGACGCGAAGTTAAAGTCTTTCATGACATCCAGCGAGGAGATAAGCCCCTTGATCACACCCTTTTGGAGGGATTCGGGGACGCTGGACATGGGCATGGCCACGGGTGTGGCGCCGATAGCTCCCAGATATTTCCCGGAAATACCCGTTCCTCTGATTTCCAGCTTCTGCAGGTCTTTGAGGGACTTGATGGGAACCTTGGACATGATATTTCCCGGGGCGCAGCAGAATACGGTGAGAAGTTTGACCTTGGAGAGGGATTTGGGCTGATATTTTTTGTACAGCTCAGCCGAAACGATGCTTGCCACCTTGGCGCTCTTGAACCCCACCGGCAGGTCAACGGCCTCCATCAGGGGGAACCGGCCGGGCAGATAAGGCGGGCAGAAACACCCGATGTCCGCCACCCCGGAGATGACCCCATCCAGCATGTTTTTGGCGCCGAGAAGGGTGCCCCCAGGATAGGTGTTTATCTTAACCTTTCCATGGGTGCGTTTTTCCACCTCCTTGGCCCATCGCATCATCTGAACGCCAGGAAAGCTCCGGGCAGGAGCGAAAAAGGCATAGCTGAGTTTAATGGGGGCCGCGTGAGATGTGGGCGCGAACCCGACAAAGAGAAAGGTTACAAGGGCTAAAGCGCATAAAGACTTAAAGATGAATTTCTTTTCCATTTTTCCCTCCTGAAAAAAGATTGCGGTTTAAAATGGTTGATTGCGTCTCTGTGTCACCCCCTTCCTCACTGGTTTTATAACCTCTTTTTATACGGCATGTGGCTGATGTATACTTCTAACCCACTTTCATCAAAGCGCTTATATGCTAAAACAGTGCCCCCCCCCTTGTCAAGTTAAAAAATGCTAAGAGTATTTTAAACAGGTTGTTAAAACAGAATGATAATAAGAGTTTTTAACGGAACAGCATGAATTTCCTGGTGGAAAAATTCCAGAAGAAGATGACACCGGTGGCAATCAGCTTGGAATAGAGATAGTGAAGCCCCACGCGGGAGGTAAAGAACCACATAAACGCCTCGTTCAGGCCGAGCCCGATGAGCCCGATAAGGGCAAAAATCATGAATTCGGCCGTTCTGTTTTCATAGGACCGCTTAGGAAAGACGGCCAAGATGCTAAAGATATAATGAACGGTGGACCCCAGCATGTACCCGAAGGCTGCGGAAAGAAGGTAATAAACGTGACCATAGGTGGTCAAAAAGAAAAGAAAGGAGAAATCCACGACAAAGGCGATACCTCCTCCCACGGCATACCTGAATGACTGGAGAAAGAGGTTATCCGACTTTTTGTACGACAGTTTTTTCAGTAAAAGAATCTTGTCCATGTGTGAGGCAATTATACAGAATTGAAATTTTTAATCAATTGACCCGGCAGGCGGTGTTGATTATAATCAGGATGTCTGGAATAAAGGCGTGCCTGCCCGTTAGAATTAGGTTGTCCGTCAGGTTTTTTGTCTATGGCGCGCGGCATGAAATATCTTGGCATCAGAGACAGGAGGTTTTTTTGAGAAGGCCTTATATCATACTCACGTTGGTGGGGATCCTGGGCGTGTCCTGCCTCTTTTTGTGGACATGCTCCTCTACCTTCTCGTTCTCGTGGCATACCAAAAAAGAGGTCGGAAAACGGCTGGAAAACACGCGCCCCTCTGAAAATGCCACAGCCCGCCCGGTTCCCTCACACCTATCCAGCGAAAAGAGCAAGCCGACAGGTGACAACGGGGTCCCGGTTCACAGTGTTCAGATTCTGCGTTTCTGGGGAAATTCGCCGACGGATATTGAATCGTTCATGATAGAAATGAGTAAAAAGGGGATTGATACCATCTTTTTCCGGGTTTTTCAGAACCCTGGAGACACCCTTTTCCGCATTCTTCCAGTCAAAGCGAAAGCGGGTGTTTATTTCAAATCTTCACAAGCCCCCATTGTGTCGGACTTGCTGCCTCTGGTGTGTCGGGTCGCTCATGCCCAAGGAATTAAAGTTTATGCGTGGATCAATACCCTGAACGCGACCTATCTGAACTGCTACCCGCGGGCGCGACATACTTCAAGGTACGACCTGAGTTTGAGAAAGCTGGTTAAAACACCCCGCATGAGCCCGTTTGATCCCTTGGTAAAAAAATGCCTTGCCAATCTTTTCGCGGATTTGGCGAAAAACCCCATTGACGGCATCCTGATTCAGGATGACCTGATTCTTCACTATAATGAGGACCTGAGCCCTGTTGCCGTACGCCAGTATGCGCAGGAAACTGGCACGGAAAAAGTAAAGCCGGGCACCTTTTACGTGGTCGAAAGAGGAAAGGGCAAAACGTTTCATTTGCATGGTTACCATGAAGCGTTTTGGCGCTGGAGTGCCTGGAAGAGCCGGAAGTTGGCCGGTTTTCTCAAAACCCTGATCCAGCGCGCCAAAGCGGCCAGGCCAAACGTGAAAGTGGCGTTGAACATCAATTATGAGGCCCTCCTCATGCCGGAAGACGCCCTTGCCTGGTACTCGCGGGATATCCCGACCCTGGAAAAAATTGCCCATCCCGATCTTTACATGGTGATGTCATATCAGAAACAGATGGCTCGGGAGCTGGAGAAGCCTTACCCGGTCATTATTGAAGACCTTAAAAAGATGGTTAGAACGGCGGTGGGGCTTATCCCCCCGCCGGGGCGATGGATCTTCAAGGTTCAGACAGTCGACTGGAAAACGGGGCACCCCCTGAAAACAGAGCAGATCGTAAAGGCTGCCACCGCCATTGTTTCCGTTTCCCCGGTTAAAACCTGCCTGATGCCCTACGTCCCGTTTCTTTTGAGAGAGGTCCTGCGTGAAAAGAAATTGTGGACGGAGAGCGTTCGGGGAATTTCGCGACAAACGTCAAAAAATTGACTTTTCGATGAAAGAGTACGACATAGTTCCTAAAAAATCGTTGTAGAATAAGGGCATTGGTGAGGTTTTTTTTGGTATATTTATTGCTTGATTCGTACAAGGAGATCGTGAAAGGGAAAACTAATGACTGAAAACACGTTTACCGGACTCTTCAAGGGTCAGAAAATTCTGGTAACGGGAGGAACAGGCACGGTTGGCCGCGCGATCGTGGAACAATTGCTGAATTATGACCCCGCGGTTATCCGGGTGTTCAGCCGGGATGAAAGCAAACAGTTCGCCATGGCCCACGACCTGGATCATCACCCGAAGCTCCGTTTTCTGATTGGGGATGTTAGAGACGCGAAGCGGATTCAATACGCCATGGAGGGGATTGATATCGTTTTCCATTGTGCCGGTATGAAACATGTCCCCGCATGTGAGTACAACCCGTTTGAGGCGGTCAAAACGAACGTTATCGGGACACAGAATCTCATTGAAGCCGTATTCAAAGAGGATGTCCAAAAGGTTATCTTCACCGGGACTGACAAGGCCGCCAATCCTACGAATACCATGGGCGCTACAAAACTTCTGGCGGAGCGTCTTGTCTCTTCGGCGAACTATTATAAAGGGAACCGGAAAACGGTTTTTACCTCGATTCGCTTTGGAAACGTGATGGGGTCCCGGGGGTCTGTTATCCCCCTTTTCAGGAGACAGATAGAGAAAAGAGGGCCCGTGACGGTCACGGATGGGTCGATTACCCGTTTTATGATGACGACACAGGATGCGGTGCGTCTCGTGTTTAAGGCAACGGAACTGGCCCAGGGGGGAGAGGTGTTTACCCTCAAGATGCCAGCCTTAAAACTTGGCGACCTCATTGATGTGATGATAGAAAATCTTGCGCCAAAGTTTGGATACGACCCTTCGGAGATTCAAATCGAGCAGATAGGATTGCGACCAGGTGAGAAACCTTACGAGGAAATCCTGACGGAGGCGGACGCGAAAAACGCCTATGAAAACGATTCCATGTACATTACCCCACCTGTTATTGCAGGGGAGGAATTTCCAAGGCGTTTCCCTGGGTGCCGAAAAGTCAGCCCGAGAACCTATACCTCCAACGATTTTCCTTTGCTCTCTAAAAGCGAGATCAAAGAGCTGCTGGAACGGGAAGGCCTGCTTAAAGGGGATAACGGCTTGAGATCTCTTTTAATGCTTCACAAGGTTCCCGATATCGAGGTGATCAAGGAGTTGCTGTCAGAATGAAAAAAAAACATGTGCTGGTGACAGGAGGAGCGGGATTTATCGGGCGATGGGTGGTCAAACAATTGCTTGAAAAGGGGCATCGTGTCACGGCGCTGGATAACCTCAGCACGGGATCCCCGGAAAATATCGCCGAGTTTGAGGGAAACCCTGAATTTGCCTTCGTGGAAGGGACCATCCTCGATCCCAAAAGTATAGAGGCGTTGTTTCGTGAAAATCCGTTTGGAGCATGTTTCCATTTGGCTGCCGACATTGTTGTTCAGGACAGCATTGACCGGCCCGGTCAGGTTTTCGAAAACGATGTGAAGGGGACCTTCAATGTCCTTGAGGCGTGTCGCCGGGTTGGCACCCGTTTTCTGTTCATGTCCACGTGCATGGTTTACGAGCGGTCACAGGAATGGAGTGGCATAGCCGAATCTCACCCGACAAAACCTGTCTCGCCCTATGGCGCGTTCAAGATTGCCGGAGAGGCAATGACATTGTCTTACTGGCACGCTTATGGGCTTCCCGTGACAGTGGTTCGCCCGTTTAATACCTATGGCCCCTATCAGCGCGCTGACGGCGAGGGCGGGGTTGTGGCTGTTTTCACCAAGCGTAAATTGGAGGGGAAACCTTTACAGATTTACGGAGACGGCACACAAACCCGTGACCTGATGGAAGTGACGGATTGCGCCCGGTTCGTGGTAATGGCGGGAATGTCCGACAAGACCCGGGGCGAAATCCTGAACGCGGGGACGGGCCGTGACGTCACGATCAACCAGCTTGCCGAAATAATCTCGGGGGGAAGGGTTCCCATCGAACACGTGCCCCATATTCACCCGCAAAGTGAGATTCCCAAGCTCTTGTGTAACTATAAAAAGGCGAGGGACCTTTTGGGGTGGCGGCCGAAGGTGAAATTGGAAGACGGGCTTCAACTTGTGGAGCAATGGATGGAGCGACAGGCATCGTGAATCCGATACCCTACGGACGACAATCGATTTCTGAAGAGGATATTCAGGCGGTTGTCGACGTGTTGCGCTCCGACTGGATTACCCAGGGCCCCAGAATTACGGAATTTGAGGCGGCCTTGGCGGATTCGGTAGGTGCGGCGGATGCCGTGGCCTGCTCATCGGGGACAGCGGCGCTGCATCTCATAATGTGTGCTTTGGGCCTGGGCCCGGAGGATGTTGTGGTGACCACACCGCTGACCTTCCTCGCCACGGCCAACGCCGCCCGCTTCACCAGCGCGCGGGTGGTGTTCTGCGACATTGACCCCGAGACTTTCAACCTCGACCCGAACCGTTTCGAGGCCATCGCGAAAGAGGCAACAGGGCGCAAAAAGGTGGTGGTTCCGGTCCACTTCGCCGGGCTCCCCTGCGACATGCCTGCCATCCATGGGATAGCCGATCGGTACGGATGGATGGTTGTGGAGGATGGGTGCCATGCCCTGGGGGCCGCCTACGAGAATGCAACAGGCGAGGAAACAAAAGTGGGTGCGTCCCGGGACAGCCTCATGACCGCGTTCAGCTTTCACCCGGTCAAGGCGATCACCACGGGAGAGGGGGGAGCGGTTACGACCAACGATCCCGGGCTGGCCTCACGGTTGCGGCAGTTCCGGAACCATGGAACGGAAAAGAACCCAGAAAAGTTCCGGTATCCGGAGTTTGGGATGGATGGGGAGGCCCCAAACCCCTGGTATTATGAGATGACGGTACTGGGATACAACTACCGCATGACCGATCTCCAGGCAGCACTGGGGCGATCCCAACTTGAACGACTCTCGCGGTTCATCCGGCGCAGACGCGAAATTGCTCAACGGTATCAGGCGGCTTTCGCGGACATCCCCCTTATCAGGTTTCAGAAGATACCAGCAGGGTATCATTCCGCCTGGCATCTTTTTGTCCTCTTGATCGATTTCAAAAAGCTTGGGAAATCGCGCTGCGCAGTGATGGAATCTCTCCGAGAAAATGGGGTTCTGACGCAGGTGCATTACCTGCCCCTTCATTTACAGCCGTACTACAGGGATACCCTCGGCACCGGTCCGGTGGATTTCCCCAACGCAGAGGCTTATTACGAAAGGGCCCTTTCCATCCCCCTTTTCCCGGCCATGGCGGCCGAAGACGTGGCGCGCGTTATACAGGCCGTGAGAGAGGTCCTGACGGGGTGATGGGATGAAAAAGAGGATATTCATTATTACGGAAGGCGGCAAGGGTATTGGCTTCGGACATCTCTCCCGTTGTTTTTCCCTGTATCATGCCTTGCGGCAAAAAGGCGAAGAACCCGTTTTCCTTGTCAACGAGGATTCCTCCGCGCTCTCTTTTCTTGCCTCCCTCGGTGGGAAGGAGATTCAAACGCGCCACCGGGCGGAATCCCTAAATGGGGTTCAAGGGCTCGGTGGAGAGCTGGCGGTGGTGGATTCCTATCGCCTCCCCTTGCCGGCCTATCAGGAGATCGCCGGCCGGTTCGACCTGCTGGTTTCCATCGACGACGAAAACCGTCTCCCTTATCCCCCGGGGTTCGTGGTCAACGGGGCGCTCTACGCCTCGGAGCTCCCTTATCCCCGCAGGCCAGGGGTGAATCTGCTTCTGGGCCCCGACTATTTCCTTCTCCGGCCGGAATACATGGGGATTCCCCCACGCGAGGTCCGCCGGGAGATTCGGGACATCCTGATTACCGTGGGGGGGGTGGACTGGTGCCATCTGACCCAGCGGCTGATCAAAATAGCCGGGGAGATGCCAGGGGTCACGCTTCACGTTTTGACCACCGACGGTTTCGACGACCTGGAGGGGATTCACAGGTCGGCGGATGAAGTCCCGGCGAAAGTCCTCTTTTACCATAACCGGAGAAACCTCGTTGAGGTTATGCGGCGGTGTGACATCGCCCTCTCAGCGGGTGGGCAGACCACGTACGAACTGGCCGCGTGCGGGACACCTACCGTCGGGGTCTGCACGGTCCAAAACCAGTTGAAAAACCTCCTTGCGTGGGAGAAGGCGGGCTTTCTCCTGTTCGCGGGATGGGAAAATGATTCCCGGTTTGGCAACAAGATGCGACAGTGCCTGGAAACGATCACTCCACAAGAAACCCGGGCGCAAATGAGCCGCGAGGGTCGGAAAAGAATCGACGGGCGGGGACCGGCACGCGTGGCGGGGGCAATCTTATACCCTGGTGAGAGCGCAACCCCTTTTGAAAAAGCGGGGAATTTCTAAAGCATGAAGATTCTCTTTCTCGGAAACAACTATCTGGGCTGGCAGGTTTTGAAGTGGCTCAAGGAAACGGGACGGGAGATTGTCGGGTTGGTCATCCACCCTGAAGAAAAGCGGAAATTTACTGATGAAATCGTAAAAACAGCGGCGTTGCCCCAAGAGAGGGTCTTCGAGGCGCCGGCCTTGCAAGAGCCGGAAACGCTGGAGCGGATAAAATCCCTGAACGCGGACGTTGCCCTGTCCGTGATGTTCGGCTATATCCTTAAAAAAGAATTTGTGGCTTTTTTCCCTCGAGGCTGTTTCAACCTCCACCCTTCTTACCTTCCTTATAACCGCGGAACTTACCCGAATGTCTGGAGCATCGTGGATGGGACACCCGCGGGCGTGACTCTCCATGTCGTGGACAAGGGGGTAGACACGGGGCCGATTATCGCTCAAAAGGAGGTAAAGATCGATCCTGTAGACACCGGAGAAAGCCTGTACCACAAACTGGAGCAGGCGGGTATCCTCCTCTTTAAAGAGGCCTGGCCGCGTGTGGAAAAGGGTGAATACACACCCATCCCCCAAGACACAACCGCGGGAGTGTTTCACAAGAAGAGTGATGTGGAGAAAATCGACCGCATCGACCTGGACAAGGTTTATAAAGCGCGGGACCTGATTAACTTCCTTCGTGCCCGAACGTTTCCGCCTTATAAAGGAGCGTATTTTGAAGTGGATGGCCAAAAGATTTACATGGCGTTGAAGTTATATAGTGAGGACGGGCCATGAAAGATACCGTCTTCGCAATTGCAACGATCCGACCATGGAATATTCAGATTGCCGAACAGTTCATTCGGGATCATCCCGAGTGGAAAATTCATCTGATCACGGAAAAAGGGGGGCTGAAAAAATCATTTCTGGAGGAAATTCAGCCACTGTATTTTTTCCCTCACTGGTTCTATCTTGTTCCGAAGGATTCCTGCGGTGTGATAGATATCGAATTTTCAAAAGCGGAATTGTTAAAAAATAATGTCGTTCAAGCCCTTGTCCGGATTCACCTGGAGGCGGAATCGGATGATTAAAATAAGGAATTGTGAAATTGGAGAGGCGGCGCCGGCTTTTGTGATCGCTGAAGCCGGAGCCAACCACAACAGGGATCTCAATTTGGCGAAGGAACTGATCGATATTGCGGTGGAAGCGGGTGCGGATGCCGTTAAATTTCAGATATACTCCGCTGAAACCATGTATTCCCGGAAGGTCCCATCCCATTCCGGATATCCAAAACCCCTTTGGAATCTCATTAAAGAAATTGAAACTCCCCGTGACTGGATACCTGAATTGGCCGCCTATTGTGAGAAAAAGGGGATTATCTTCTTTGCCACCCCGTTCGACCTGAAGGCCGTAGACGATCTCGATCCCCATTCAGGCTTGTTCAAGATCGCTTCCTTTGAGCTCGTGGACTATCCTCTGCTGGAATATACGGCCAAGAAAGGGAAACCCATCATTCTTTCCACGGGGATGGCAACCCTGGGGGAAATTCAGGAGGCCGTCGAGCGTATTGAGAAGTTGGGGAACCGAGACATTATCCTTCTCCAATGCGCTTCAAAATACCCAGCGGAACCGGCGATTATGAACCTGCGCGCCATGGAGACGCTGCGGAAGGCCTTTCCGGGAGCGGTCGTGGGGCTTTCCGATCACACGATGGGCATTCACATCGCCGTTGCGGCGGTGGCCATGGGGGCAAAGGTTATTGAAAAGCATTTTACCCTGTCGCGGGGCATGGAAGGGCCGGACCATCCCTTCGCCATTGAGCCGGATGAGCTGAAAGAGATGATGCGTCAGATCCGGGACGTGGAAGCGGCGTTGGGTGATGGCCGTAAAGCGGGTCCCGCGCCGGAGGAGATGGAAAATTACCGCCTTGTGCGCCGGAGTATCCATGCCCAGGTTGATATTCCAAAAGGCACCTCGATTACCCAGGAGATGCTGGCCATCAAACGGCCGGGGTTTGGGATTCATCCGCGCTTCATGGATATCATTATCGGTCGTCGGGCGCTTCGGGACATTGAGGCGGACGAATGGATTACGTGGGAGATGGTGTGAAATTGTTTGTAAAATATCAACTGTGATGAGTTGGTGGTTATGAGTGTGACAAAGAGGAAAGAGAAAACTCCCGGTGTCATCGTCCAGGCGCGGACGGGGTCCACGCGCCTGCCGGGGAAGATTTTAAAGGAACTGCCGTATGGCAGCGGTATCACGGCCCTTGAGCAGGTAATCCAAAGGCTTCAGCGGTGCCGGGAGATTGAGAGAATTATCATCGCCACCACGACAAACCCCGAGGACGATGTGATCGTGGAGATTGCGGAACGTAGTGGCGTATCATGGTTTCGCGGCAGCAGTGAGGACGTCCTTTCCCGTTATTTCGGGGCAGCGGTGAAATATCATGTGGACCCCGTCATCCGCGTCACCAGCGACTGCCCGTGCATTGACCCCGCAGTGGTGGATCGGTGCGTGGTGGAATTTAATGCCCGGGGCGTGTCATATCTCAGCAATACCCTGGAACGTTCCTTCCCCCACGGCCTCGATGTGGAGGTCTTTTCCTTCGAGGCGCTCGCGACCGCCCAAGAACAGGCGAAAGCCCCTCCAGAGCGAGAGCACGTGACCCCGTATATCATCCAGCACGCGGAGGTGTTCTCCAGGGTTAACGTGAAGGCTTTTCCGGAAGAGACAGGTCCCGGAATCAGGATCACACTGGATACGCGGGAAGACTACACCCTCCTGTGTGCTGTTTTCGATTTTCTGTACCCTGCAAACCCCTTTTTTGGAGCGCGGGAGATTGTGGAACTGTTTCACGCCAGGCCCTACCTTCACGAGATCAACCGGAAGGTGGTTCAAAAGAAGATTTTTCACTCCCTGCGTGAGGAATATCAAGAGGCCTTAAAGATACTGAAACTTCAGGATTTAAATCGGATGGTGTCATATCTGGAGCATAAACGCGCTGAAGTCGAAGAGGAAGGTAAGGGATAAGGCATGGATCATTTCACGAAGAATATGAACGCCATCAAGGATCGATATCCCGATCTTTACAAAAAGCTCAAGCGGTTGAAACCTCCAAAAAATATCAAGATCGTCAAAACCCCCTCCGGGCATCCCACGGCAAAGTGGCGGGTGAACGGAAAGTGGGAATTCCTCCACGACCCCCAAAACCCCAGGGCGGAAGCGGAGCGTTTCGTTTTTGAGGAAAAGAAGCTGGCCAACCCCCGCCTCGTTATCTTTTTGGGGTTTGGGTTGGGATACCAGGTGTTTTCCTTTCTGGAGCGCCGGCCACCCGTCAATCAGTTTATTATCTTAACCGAAAAAGACCTCCGGCTGATCTGGATAGCCTTCCACCGTTTTGACCTGACGCCCATGCTGACCCGGGATGAGATTTTTTGCCTGTTTGGCGTGGAGGAAGAGGAGCTGTTCCTGAGGATAACATCGGTGGTGGAGAAAGGAGGGCTGGTTCGATTTGCCAAGGCGTTTGAGATTATAGAAATAGCCGCTTCCTATAAGGTTAATAAAGGATATTATGGCGTTTTTTTGGAAACATTTAAGCAGGCTCTGCGAGAAACGCTAAACAGCATTGGGAATGATCCAAAGGATTCCCTGATTGGCCTGGACAATACCCTGGCAAACCACCGGTTTTATGTGGAAGCACCAGGCATTAACCAATTGTATGGAAAATTCAAAAAAGTCCCCGCCATCATTGTGGCGACTGGCCCTTCCCTCAACAAAAATATTGATCAACTGAAGGGGATTGAGGACAAAGCCCTGATCATCAGCGTGGATGCTTCGCTGAAGCCCCTTTTGAAACATGGCATTACCCCCCACCTGGTGACCTCCTTAGAGCGCGTTCCGCTCGTCAGGAAATTTTTCACGAGGATCCCCCCGGAAGAGCTGAAGGGCACGTATCTCGTGGCAATCCCCCTGCTGACGAAAGACAGCCTGGAGGCTTACAAGGGCGAGAAGATTGTGGCCTTACGCGCCTTCGCGCATTATTTTTGGTTGGATATCGACAAGGGAATCCTGCCCATCGGCCCCTCTGCCGCAAACATGGGGTTTACCGTCGCCGAGGCGTTGGGATGTGACCCCATCATCCTCATGGGGCAGGACCTTGCCTACGCACCGGACGGCCGGACACACGCCGCGGATAACGCCCTGGGCGAAAAACAGGAGGCGATTCTGCCGGAGAGAGCGGAAACACTGTGGGTCAAGGGGAACTACACTGAAAAGGTCCTTACAACCGCCACCTGGCACATGTTTCTGAAGAATTTTGAGAAGCTGATAGAATCGTACGGGGGCACCTGCGTCAACGCGACGGAGGGCGGCGCCTTTATCCCCGGAACCAGGGTGATGGCCTTTCGTGAGGCCACTGAACGTTATTTAAATCAAACCGCGCGGGCCCCGGAAGTTATCGCGGATACTCTGAAATATCCTTCTATAAGTGAAAAACGGGAAATGTACGATAAACTGATCGAGGTTGTGGGAAAGGGCGCGCGAGACCTTGAGAAGTTTATGGAAGAGTGTGAAACATGGGAAGAAAAGATTGAGTCCTATCTTGAAGAGGAGGAGTCAGGGGGGCAAAGGGCTGACCGCTATGAAAAAAATACCCAGTTTATTAAAGAGATTAATGACGCCAAGTCAAAAATGACGGGACATTCTGCTTACTGGGGGATTATGTACCATATTATGCAATCATTCCTCATGGAGAAAGAGATTGTTTTGAATGCCGTGCCGCCCTATCACAATCCCGACCCTCTCAAGGCCCAAAGAGGAATCATTGCCGAGCATATCGACTGGTTCAAAACCAACCGGGAAATCATCGGCCGGACAAGGGATATTCTGAAGAAACGTTTACGGGGCATCAAAATGAGGGCACGGGCATTAAAGGAGGAAAGGCATGAAACGGCGTGATCAAATCCTGCTGAAGAAGATTGAAGCGTGGCTTCAAGATCAGGCAGACAAAAGGTTAAAAGAAGATGAGATTGAGACCCATCTTCATGATATTCGGTACGATATTGAAAATTTCCTGAAAGGAATCAGAATTCACACGGAACGATTCCGCAAAGAAATAGGGGGGCAGGAGCCAGAGATTTTTGAGTCTCTCGATAAAGCGCAGGTGGTCTCAAAAGGAGAATTCTTCAAAGAGATTGAAAGGCAAATGGAGGCGATCCGCGCGGGGAGAAACATCCCCATCGCGTTTTCTATCCTGGGCAATAGCCTTTTCTTTTTGGGGGAATACGGGCTGGCCAGTGAAAGTTTCGAGCGGAGCATCGCGTATCTCCCGATCGTCGCTGCCTTTTACAACAATCTGGGCTGCTGCTATTTCAGGCAGCACCGGTGGGTGAAGGCGAAACACGCCTTTCAGAAAGCGCTGGACCTCCAACCTGACTACAAGGAAGCGGAGAAGAATCTGGAAGATGCCGCGCGAGAATACTCCAATCAGCAGAAGATTAATTACTGGATGGCGCGAGGAAACCGATATTTCGCGGAGGAGGCATGGGATCAGGCGGAGCAGTGCTATGAAAAGGCGCTTGAGATAGGGGGCCAGATGCCGGAGACCCTCGTGAATTACGGCAACGTTTATTTCAAAAAAGGGGAAGACAAGAAGGCGGAGGAACTGTATCTGCGCGCGATACAGGAGAACCCGGATTATGCCCCCGCCTATTCCTCTCTCGGGAAACTTCGGCTTCGTCAGAAGGATTATAAAGGCGCCTTTGAACACCTCCAAAAGGCCTTTGAACTGGACAGCACCTTTCATGATTCCCTTGCCTTGATGGGAGATATTTCGTTCAAATGGGAGAATTATCCTCAGGCGCTGGAGTTGTATGAAGCCTACTGGAAACTCCATCCGGATTCATGGATGACGTTGATGCTCATCGGGGACTGCTATCTCAAGATGGGAAAGATTGAAGCCGCTCGTTACGCTTATAACAGTTTGAAGGCGCGGAATATACAGTCTCCCAGCCTGGACGAGCGCCTTAAAATGGTTGAGGAGTTGGCGGTTTCGTAAAGAGGCCGTTTTCGGCGCCTGTCCGCGAGGTGCGGGCAGAGGGTGTGCCCTTATACGTTACGCATTCCATTCACAAGCAGCCCGGAGATTGCCTGGGCCCAGCCTTCGGGGCCTATTCCCTGAATACGCTCCAGGCTGGGCGGCAGCTCCGGCATTTCCGCCCATGTGCCTGGGGGATTCTGCACCAGAAAGGCGCGATCCACGGCCATGAAAAGCGGCAGGTCATTTTGCGCGTTGCCTATTCCGATGGTGACGATCGGCCCCTTCATCTCCCGGTATAGACGGGCCAGAATCTCAACCGCCTTTCCCTTGTCGCATCCTTTCAGGATGTGATAAAAACGCCCGCCTTTTGTCATCTCAAAACCAAGGCGTTCGATCTCAGCGGCAAGCCGCTCGGGAGAGCCCTCGAGGATGATAAAGGGTTCGTCAAACTGACGTTTCATGGCCCGCCTCGCGTCCGGTTCAGGCAGGCCCGTGAACTGAACGACCTCCGCCACGGACATGTCTCCCATGCCCTTGATGCGGACCCCTGCCTGTTTCGCGGCCCTTTTCAGGGTCTCTCTCAGTGCGGAAATCCCTGTGCCGATCTCAATAAAATAGTAGTTACCCACCCTTTTGCCGGGAGGAGATGAAGGAAAACTCATCTGCGAGGGGATGTAGATGCCGCCGCCGTTTTCAACGACGAACGGATCAGAATTATTAAGTTTTTCCCGCAGGGCGAGCATCTCCTCCGCCGTCTTGCTCGAGCAGAAGACAACGGGGATGTTCCGTTTGTGACACTGCTCGAGGACAGGCAGGGCGGGACCCGGTTCATAGGTGTCTTCCGCCAGCAGGGTGCCGTCCAGGTCGGTAAAGATGACAAGGTGAGGTTTGGCATTCACACGCGATAATCCTTCACGGTTTCAGGCGTTGTCCGCCTCCACCGCCTCCTTCAGGTCGGAAAGGAACGCGGGAAGGGCGGCATCCACACGGCTCCAGCTTGGGATGAGGGGTGTTTCATCGGGTTTCTCGAGAAAATCCTTCCCCGCCCGGGCGATGGCCTCTGTGAAGGTCTCAACCTTGAGGAGCTCTTCGTGCCGGTCGTAGGCAAACCCATTGATGAGGGCCTCGTCCTGGTACTGATCGGCGGCGGTGTGGGCGAAGTTGAGGTAGGTTCCCTTCAACGTGCTGAAAAAGGCGGGAGAAAGCATGACGCCTTCGCTGGAGATGACGCGGTAAAAAGCCTTGGCGATATCCACGGCCATTTTGTAAAGGCCCTTGTCCGGCGTGTCGGAAACGGCCTGGTGCTTGTGATCGTAGCGGTCGCAAAGCTCCGACTGGCAGATGTGAACAGGGGTGCTGTTCCGATAGATCTCCGTGAGGACGCCGATCTCCAGCCCCCAGTCCGATGGAATCCGCATGACTCGCGCCATGTTATCCGTCAGGCAGAATTCGCCCGCCAATGGGTAGCGGAAGGCGTCCAGGTAGGCAAGGATAGGGAGATCACCCACCATTTTCTTCAGGGCCCGTAAGAGGGGTGTCACGAAAAGCCGGGTGACACGGCCATGAAGGCGGTCCGAAAACCGGGCGTAGAACCCCTTGCAGAACTGGTAACCCATGTCCGGGTTCACCACAGGGAAGACGAGGCGGTCCAGAACACCGCGATCATAGGTAACGATGTCGCAATCGTGCAGGGCGATGACCTCCGCTGCGGCGTCCGACAGGAGGTACCCCAGGGCCATCCAGACGCTGCGTCCCTTGCCGTCCGGGCCGGCCGAGAGGCCCGCCTCTTCTAACTTTTCATAAAGCTTCGTGAGCCGCGGCCCGCTGTTCCAGATCAGGTGGACCGATTGTGGAAGGCGGCCAAAAAAGGTGCGGGCCTGGGCGAATTCGTCCGCGGTCGCCAGCCCCAACGTGACCACGATCTGGGAGAGATACCCGACAGATGCAAGGGCGTCCAGGATGCGGGGAAGGGCTTCGCCTTCCAGTTCCGAAATCAGGGAGGGAAGGATCAGCGCTACAGGGTGTTTTTCAGCGAATGTTTTGATCCGCCTGTCCATCTCCTCTGGATTCACTTGCCCTAACTTGTGAAGGGTCGTGATGGGGCCCGTTTGATGAAAATCGCTCATGCCCAACTCCTTGAGTGAAACAATACTGAATTTTACTGCCTTTCAGTATACCCGAAAAGGGGAGGGATCGCAAAAGGGAGAAAAGCGTAAAGGGGTGCGGGGCCCATTAAAAAGAGGGCGACGAAGCGCCCTCCCTTTAATGGCTGTCTGAAACTGAACTAATACCGGGGCCGTCTCGCGGGACGCGCTCCTCGGGGTTTGGCCTGGTTGACCTTGATGGGGCGCCCCTTCAACTGGCTTCCGTTCAGCCCCTTGATCGCCTTGTCCGCCTCCGAGTTGTCAGGCATTTCGACGAAGCCGAACCCCTTGGACTGCCCGGAGTATTTGTCTTTGATGATGTTCACGCTTTCCAGGGTCCCAAATTCCGAAAAGGCCTCCCTTAAATCCTCTTCTGTGACGCTGTACGCGAGGTTGCCGACGTATAAATTCATGAATCTCTCCTTCTTATGTGGTTTAAGTAACGGAATCTATCGTGTCGTTAACCACGGAAATCAACCGATAGGAGGCCACCCTTTGGCCGGGTTCCCAGGTACTGGAAACAATTTTTAATCATTCGACCGGTTTTATCTCACAATTTTCGAAAGATTACAACCGACGGGGGAGCGGGTGCTGGACACCCCCGCGAGGCGCGCCGGGAAGGGGTGGCTCAGGTCGCGAGGGGGAGATTGACGCGGAAGACACTGCCTTTCCCAGCGGTACTGCTGACGGTAATGTCCCCGCCATGGGTTTTTACGAGGGAGAGAGTGAGGCTCAGCCCCAGGCCGTTTCCCGATTCCGACCGGCTTTTGTCCCCCCGGTAAAACCGGTCAAAGATATGGGGAAGGTCTTTTTCTTCAATCCCCATGCCCGTGTCACGGATCTCAATGATGGCGTGGGAATTTTCCTGGTAAAGGGTGATTTCAACGGAGTCGCCGCTTGCGGAAAACTTGACGGCGTTATCCAGAAGGTTGGCTGCCACGCGCCGCAGGGCGGCCGGATCTCCCATCATTTCAACTGAGTGTTCAGGGAGGATAACCCGCAGGGTAATAAATACCCTTGTCTTCCGCCGCGGGCCGAAACAACTCGGCCACGTCCCGGACGGTCTCCCGCAGGTCTAACGGCTCCTTTGAAAGGGGAGAGAGGCCAGAGTCCGTCTGGGCGATGAGCAGCATTGTGTTGATTATACCCAGGAGCTGGTCACATTCTTCGATAATCATTCCCGCCGTTTCGCGAAACTCCGATGGGTCCGGCTGGCTGTACAGCACGGCCTCCGCCATGCCGCGGACGCGGGTGAGGGGGCTGCGAAGGTCGTGCGCGATGTTGTTGGTGACATTCTCCAGGTCATTAATCAGGGCCTGAATCCGGTCGAGCATCCCGTTGAAGGCCCGAGCCAGTTCTTCGATTTCCAGCCCCTCCCTGCCAGGCGGGACGCGTCGGCTCAGATCGCTTCCATCGATGTGAGCGGCTATGTCCGTGACCCGCTCAACGCCCGCCATGGCGCGCCTCGAAATCAGCCAACCCAACAGGGTGCCGACCAACAGCATCGCCAGAAACCCATAGATGAAAACCTGTGCGACATCTTCGAGGATTTCATCGTTGTCCCGAAGCGATTGGCCAACCTCCAGGATATTCCCTCCGCTGAGTCCTTTGTACAGGACACGAATCTTGTGTTCACTTCCGGGGCGCGGCCATGTTTTGAGGAGGGCGTCGCCTTCCCGCAGGGTATCCAGAAATTTTGGTTTCAGGTTTATTCTTTGCCAGGGGGTGAGGTCGGACGAGGCGAGAATCCGGTGGTCCGGGGAGAGCAGAAGATAAAACCACGTGCCGCAGCCGTTGGATCGCGCTTCATTCACAAACTCTTTTTGAAGTCTTTGCAGCCCGTGCTTGATGTAGAGCGATTCAAATTCAACTTCCTCATCCTGAAGAGCTTTATCCACGCGTCCGCGAAGTGCCGAGGCAAGCGAAAAATAGATGAGCATAAATATAACTAGGCTGGCGGTAACAAAGAGAGCGAGGTACATAATTGTCAGCCTGACGGTTACCCGGCGAAGGAGTCCGCGTTTATCGATCACGGTGAAGCTCCCGGCGGTTCCGGCTTTTGAGGGAGGGTGTCCGGGAAGATGTTGATGCCTTTGGCGAGGAAAAACCCCTTGAGATAAAGCGTGGTGACAACACCCAGGTAAGAGCCGGCGAGGATATCGCTGGGAAAATGCGCCCCG
>WGDA01000009.1 GCA_015493505.1 Pseudomonadota bacterium
GCCACGCATCAAAAAGCTCTCTCTGTCTATGGTCTTTGATATGTATCATGCCTCTCTTATACCAAAATGTGGGCATGATTTCAAACTGAAAATAAATATATCTACTATTATTCCACATAGTTATATGATATTACTTTTTACGAAGACATCACTCTTTGGAATGAACTCTTTTCCCCTCCCATTATCTGGAAAAAAGGCGATGAACACGATATGGTATCATGCAAAGGAGAGGCTGAATGCCGGAGCAGAAAGAATTACTCACAAAAGGGATTGCTCTCCTGGAGAAGGCGGTGGGCGTGTTGTCCCGTATAGAGGCGCGATTGCCCGTTCCGCTCCGCGATGACATGCCCGCGGGAGGCGACCCACCAGAGCCCCCCGTTTACCGGTGGGCTCGCGGGAAGGCGGGTGGCAGGTTGAGGCCGGTCCCCTTCCGTCCTGGCGTGAAGCTCGAGGACTTGCTGGGGATCGACCGGCAGAAGGAGATTCTGGTTCGCAACACGGAGCAGTTCATCCACGGGGTGGAGGCGAACAACGTCCTCTTGTGGGGTGCGCGCGGGACAGGCAAGTCTTCCCTCATCCGCGCACTCGTTGCCCGTTACGCGGAGGCGGGGCTGTCGCTCATCGAGGTGGGGGGAGAGGCCCTGAGGGACCTGCCCGAGATCGTGGAGCAAACCCGGCACTGGCCGCACCGGTTCATCCTGTTTTGTGACGACCTTGCCTTTGAAGCCCGTGACAGCGGCTTTAGCGAGCTCAAAGCGCTTCTGGACGGGGCGTTCAGCACGGCTTCGGACCAGTTCGTGATCTACGCCACGTCGAACCGGCGGCACCTGCTGCCGGAAACGGTGGAGACAGTCCTGGGGGATGGGGCCGGTGAGCTCCACCCGGAAGAGGGGGTGGATGAAAGGATTTCCCTGTCCGAACGCTTCGGGCTGTGGCTGCCCTTTTACCCCTTTTCACAGGAAACCTATCTGGAGATTGTGTTCCATTGGCTGGAGGTGTTCGGGGCCGGTGATGTTAATCGGGAAGCGACCCGCGCGGAGGCCCTGCGGTGGGCCCTTCACCGGGGATCCCGCAGCGGCCGGACGGCGTGGCAGTTCGCCAGGGACGCGGCGGGGCGCTTGAAATTGACATAGCGATAGGAGGAAACCGAATGGATCTTTCAGCCTTCGAGGGAATGGACGAATCACAGCTCCGGGCGTATGTTGGGTTTCTCCTCTGGCATTATCGGGTGGTGGACGCCTTCTGGTTCATTCGCGTGTCCGAGTGGTTTGGCCAGCCCACGGCGGAACGGATTAACGAAGAGGTGTGGGGACGGGTTTCTGGCATGGCGGCGAGTGATCTTACCGCCCGTTTCAACATCACCGAAAGGGGACTGCAGGGTTTTTTGAAGGCCCTGCGCTATTTCCCCTGGTCTATCCTGGTGGGATATGAGATCGAGGACCGGGGAAATGAAGCGATTATCTCCGTGCCGTCATGCCCCGCCCAGGTGGCCCGCCTGAAACGAGGCCTGGGGGAGTATGACTGTAAAGAGATGCACCGGCGGGAATTTGCCGGGTTCGCCCGGGCCATTGACGAGCGGATCCAGGTTTCCTGCCTTTTCGCACCTCCGGACCCTCACCCGAAGGAGCTGTTCTGCAAGTGGCGTTTCACCCTGAATGAAAACGCCCCCGCGACATGAGCCCGTCGCGAAGGCGTTCCGTTTCCCTGGTCGGGTGTTAGCCCCTCGGCTACATCCATTCAAAACATTTTTCAAGATGCTCCTCTCGCATCCGGGAGGTCGCCAGGCTGACCACGATAATCAGGATGATGGAGACCGGAAGGGCAATCACGTTCGGGTCAATGACGTTCCACGGGAAGCCCAGGAGCGTCACCTTGCCCGTGAGGGCCTTGCAGATGCCGATGGCCGCCGCTTCCTTCTTGTGGATGAAGATGAGCCAGAAAAAGCTGGCGATGAACCCGCCGACCATGCTGGCAATAGCCCCCGCCTTGGTGGCGCGTTTCCAGTAGAGGGCGGAAAAATACATGGGGAGAAACGTGGAGGAACAGAGCCCGAAGAAGAACGCCGTGGCGATGGCGATGATGCTGGGTGGCAGGAACAGGCCCCATCCAATCGTGAAGAGAATGGTGAGCCCCACGCCCAGCCGGGTTGCCGTGATCTCCCCGCCGCCGGTCCTGCCCAGGCTCTTCTCATAGAAATCGCGCCCCAGCGAGGTGCCCCCCACGTGGTACTGGGAACTGAGGGTGGACATGGCAGCCGCCAGCATGGCGAGCAAAAAGAGCGTGGCGAACCAGGAGGGCATCACTTTGTCGATGTAGAGCGGGATGATTTTATCGATGTTCCCTTTGGCCATGGCGATGGAGATCTTGCCGAATTTCTGAAAGAAGACCGCATTGGTCAGGGGGCCGACAGTAAACGCAATCCCCGTCATGGCGAGAATAAAGATGCCACCGACCAGGACGGCGCGGTTCAGGGAGGCATCGTTTTTGACCGTCATAAACCTTACGGCCAGTTGGGGCTGCGCCAGGACTCCGATCCCAACCCCGTAAACAATGGTGGAATACACGATCCACCACAGGGGAGATCCTCCTTTGGGGGAGGCCGTCCATCCCATGTGCCCCAGCGCCTTCAGCTTAGCGGGGACCAGGTTTGCCATGCTGGTCAGGGTCTGGTGTGCCTTGACGATGCCTCCCAGTTGCGAATAGGTGAAGATAACGAGGATCGCCATCATGATGAACATGAGGGTGCCCTGGAGGGCGTCCGTGTACATGACCCCTTTCAGTCCGCCCCAAATGACGTACAGGGCCAGGATGATGGAGAACCCCAGCAGACCGTAGCCGAAGGGAATGTTGAGGTACACCTCGATGAATCGGGAGATCCCGATGAGGACCGCCGCCGCGTAAACGGGCAGGAAGACGAAGATGACCAGCCCGGAGAAGCCTTGGATGAAACGGGACTCGAACCGAAGTCCCAGGATTTCGGGAAAGGTGTGCGCGTCAAGGTTTCGGCCCATTTTCCGGGTGCGTTTTCCGAAGAAGACAAAGGCGATAAAAATCCCCACGAAGATATTCAGAAAGGTCAGCCAGATGACGCTGAACCCGAACAGGGCCGCGGCTCCACCGAACCCGACGATTGCCGAGGTGCTGATAAAGGTGGCGCCGTACGACATGGCCATGACATAGGGATTGATTTGCCGCCCCGCGATCATGTAGTCCGAGGCGGTCCGCGTTTCCCGCCAGCCTTTGTATCCGAGGTAAAAGATTACGACAAGATAAAGAATGACCAGCAAGATGTTTACAAACATGAAGTCCCTCCTTTATCGAATAGAGGTTTGTGCTGGTGAGGGCTCATCAGGGCAGCTTTTCCTCAACCTCGATTTCTTCCCGTTCCCACTCCACGGTGCGACGGTAATCCTCTTCGGTTTCTGTTCCCTTGTTCCAGTTGATCAAGCCATAGATGACGCACAAAATTGCGGCCAGGATAGACAGGATATATCCCCAAGCGGTGAGATTATCAGCAAAGCCGAGCATGGTATCACCCCCCTTGAAATCCTTTGTGGCTAAAATAACTGTAGCATAAAAAAGGGAAATGTCAATAAGAATAAATTATACCTCAGGGAGGGACGGTACGAAAATCATACAACGGTTATGGGCGGATGACAGGGGAAAGCGAATCGGGTTCCGGTTTTATGCCTCGGTTTTCTCCCTTTCGCGCGCAAAGATGTACAGAAGCTCCCGCGTCGCGCGTTCCAGGTCGTCATTGACGATCTGATAGTCGTATTTCGGGGCGTACCCCATTTCGTCCGTGGCCGCTTTGAGGCGTTTCTCGATGGCTTCCGGGGAGTCCTTTCCGCGGGTGACGAGGCGATGCCGGAGGGTTTCAAGATCGGGAGGGAGAATGAAGATGGAAACCCAGGTATCGCGGGCGAGCTTTTCCATGACCTGCGTGGCCCCCTGCACGTCGATATCCAGGACCACATCCTTTCCGAGTCGGTGCAGGCGGGAAATCTCTTTTCTCGAGGTGCCGTAGTACTCCCCGTACACGTTGGCCCATTCGATGAAGGCGTCTTCCTCTATCATCTTCCGGAAGGCCTCGCGGCTGACAAAATAATAGTCCCTGCCGTGTGTTTCCCCCTCCCGGGGGGGACGGGTGGTGTGGGAGATCGAAAAGGCGAGCCGGGGATCCCGGGCCATGGCCCGGTGAATCAGGGTTGTCTTGCCGGTGCCCGAGGGGGCGGAGATGATGAAAACGAGGGGGCGGGGGTTACGCGACATTCTGGGCCTGCTCTCTCAACTGGTTGATGATTTCCTTGAGCTTAAGGGTCAGCGAGGTGAGCTCGTAGGAGATGCTTTTGGACCCCATGGTGTTGGTTTCCCGGTTCATTTCCTGAATCAAGAAGTCCAGCTCGCGCCCGCTGGGCGTGCCCTCCTTCAGCTTGGCCTCGAAGGTCCGCACGTGCCTGGACAGCCGGGAGGCCTCTTCCGCGATATCGGCGCGTTGAGCCATGTAGGCGACCTCCTGTGCCAGCCGGTCCGGGTTGACTTTGGGATCCAGGTCCAGTTCACGGAGACGCCGTTCAAGCGTTTCCCGCGCCAGGCGCGGAAGGCTGTTTTGCAGTGTTTCAATCTGTTCCAACAGGGGAGGCATCAGGGAGAGCTTCTCTTCCATGAACCGTTTCAGGGAGGCCCCTTCCGCCTCCCGTGACTGAATCAGACGCGTCAGCGCCTCCTGAAAAACGGGGAGGACCGCCTCTCTGACCCGCGTTTCGTCCAGCTCTTCGGCTGTTTCCCACACGTCAGGCCGGCTCAGGACCCAGGCCGGGTCGGCGGGGAGAGACAGGCCCACGGCCTGGCAGAACCGTTCGGCTTCCCGGATATACGCCCGTGCCACCGGGTGGTTGAGGGTAGGCATTCCAAATTCCTGGGACGCGTCGGGAATGATTTTTATGGTGCCCTCCACGTGGCCGCGTCTCAGGTTCGCCTTCAGAATGTTCCGTGTCTCGATGTCCAGAAACCGGCAGAGCTCCGGAATCCGAAGCCGCACGTCCAGGTTGCGGTGGTTGACGGATGTCAGCTCGACCGTCACGTGCCCGAGGGGCGTTGACGCCTGCGCCTTCCCGTATCCCGTCATGCTTCTCATGTGTCAAGCTCCTTCAGTTGCGCTTTGTAGATTTCCCGGACCTCGAGCAGGAAATTCCGAGTCTCGATATCACGGTAGTCCGGGTATGTCCAGGGAAGGGACTGGTAGGCCCCCTTCCGGAAGATGAGGGTCAGGTCGCCATAGATGCCCTTTCCCAGGTAGATCCGGTGGGTGTAGTTCTTCGTGGTGGCCAGGACGAGGTTCTGAAGCGTCAGGAGGCCTGGATCGATGTTGACGCGCCGCCCGCCCTCTTCGTTCAGGAAGGCGGATTCCAGGGTGTTGGAGGCGCGTTTGATATCGGGGAGGGTGCCGGGGTCCACCAAGGGTTCGAAAGAGAGGAAAACCCGATAGATGGGATGCCCCATCTCCCGGTCGTAATAGGTGGTTTTGTCGAACGGGGCGAGGGGCGTCGCGCGGTCGATGGGGCCGAATTTTTCCTCCAGGAGGCTGAAAAGCGGTGCCTTCGTCTCATCCGGGGCCGCGAGAAGAATCCCCGCGATGAGTTTGGCGGGTTGAGGAGGAGTGGCTATTCCCATGGCAGTGACACGGCCAGTAAGAATTCGCGGTTACCCTTTGCCCCGAGGATGGGCGAAGGAATGCTTCCGATTTCCAGCAGCCCTCGCGCGCGGCAGAAGGCGGTGATTTCCGTCACGACGCGCGCGTGTTTCGCCGGGTCTTTCACGATACCGCCCTTGCCCACCTCGCCCTTGCCCACCTCGAATTGGGGTTTGATGAGCATGACGCCCCAGGCGCCCGGGTCGAGAAGGGGGATGAGGGCGGGGAGTATCTTCGTGAGGGAAATAAACGACACGTCAATGGTAAAGACTTGCGCCGGTTCCGGAATGGCCTCCCGCGAGAGGTAGCGGGCATTGGTGCGCTCCAGGACGGTTACCCTTTCGTCCTGGCGGAGCTTCCAGTCAAGCTGACCGTATCCCACATCCACGGCATAAACGCGGCGCGCCCCGTGTCTGAGAAGGCAGTCGGTAAACCCTCCCGTTGACGCGCCGATATCGAGGGCCGTTTTCCCTTCCGGGGAGAGGGAAAAGGCCTTCAGCGCCGCCTCTAATTTCAACCCGCCCCGGCTGACGTAGGGATGCGGGGCGCCTCTCAGGCGAAGGGTCGCCTCTTCGGGGATCATGGCTCCCGGTTTGGTGATTCGCTGGTCTCCCCACCACACCTCCCCGGCGAGGATTCTGCGCTGGGCGTCCTGGCGGCTTTTGACCAGGCCCGCGTCCAGCAGCATTTTGTCCGCCCGTGTTTTGCGTGTGGCTTTTCGCATGGAAAAAGCGGGAAGGGGGCCAGCCGCTCAGGAGCCTTTGCCGCCCGTGGCCGTCGCGTGGATCGGCGTGACACGGGACTTGGCGCGCTTGCGCCGTGGTTGTTTCAGACCCATTTTCTCCACGATAGTGGCCAGGATGCCCTGTTTGTCCAGCCTGTATTTCTCCCGGAGAATGGACGTAGCGCCATGGGGGATGAAAACATCCGGGAGGCCATGAAGATAGGTTTTTTTAGGGGTGATTCCGAGGGCGGCAAGCTGTTCCAGAACGGCGCCGCCAAATCCGCCCATCACGACGTTTTCTTCCACTGTCATCACCATGCCGGCGTCCGGCACGAAGGAGGAGAGGAAGTCCGTGTCCATCGGCTTGATGAATCGGGCGTTGACCACGGTCGTCTGGATGCCATAACGCGATTCCGCTTCCAGCGCGGCATCCAGCGCCGGATAAACGGTCGATCCGACGGATAGCAGGACGAGGTCTTTGCCAGTGTGGTGCAGGATTTCCCACTTTCCGAAGGGCAACGGTGTACCCGTGAATTCCGTGACCTCATCGGGGATGGTCCCGCGGGGATACCGAAAGGCGGCGGGATGGGGTGTTTGGAGAGCGGTGGCGAGAACGTGCTTCAGCTCCTCGCCATCCTTGGGGACCATCAGGACCATGTTGGGGATCATTCGGAGGTATCCCAGGTCGAACACGCCCTGGTGGGTTTCGCCGTCTTCCCCCACGATCCCGCCCCGGTCGAGGGCGAGGGTAATGGGGATATCCTGCATACAGACATCGGTCACCACCTGGTCGAAGGCGCGCTGGAGGAATGTCGAATAAATCGCCACCACGGGTTTCAAGCCCTCCAGGGCCATTCCGGCGGCGAAGGTGACGGCATGCTGCTCCGCAATGCCCACGTCGTAAAAACGGTCCGGGAATTCCTGTTCGAAGCGGTCCAGCCCCGTGCCGCTGGGCATGGCGGCGGTGATGCCCACGATGGTGGGGTCTTCATGGGCCAGTTTGATGAGTGTCTTGCTGAATACCTCCGTGTAGGTCTGATGATCCCTCGGTCTGGTCTTGCCGGTTTCGATGTCGAATTTACCGATGCCGTGAAACTTTGAAGGCAGGTTTTCCGCCGGGGGATAGCCCCGGCCCTTCTGGGTCACCACATGCACGAGGATGGGGCCGGAGAGGCGCTTGACGTTTTCCAAGGTCTTGATCAGGTGTTCCAGCCGGTGGCCGTCGATGGGACCGAAATATTTCAGGCCAAGCTCCTCAAAAAGGATGCCTGGAACCATCATTCCCTTCAGGGACTCTTCCGCCTGTCGCATGAATTTGTACATCGGTTTCCCCAGGCCCGGAAGGTCCGCGAGAAAGGATTTTATTTCTTCCCGCGCCCGGTTGACCCACTGGCCCGTCATGATGCGATTCAGATAGGCGGACAGGGCGCCCACATTGGGGGAGATAGACATCTCGTTGTCATTGAGAATCACGATGAGATCCCGGTCCAGGGCCCCCGCCTGGTTCAGTCCCTCGAAGGAGATGCCCGCGGTCATGGACCCGTCCCCGATGATGGCAACAACTTTCCGCTTTTTCCCGGCGTGGTGCAGGCCCTCCGCCATTCCAAGGCCCGCTGAGATGGAATTGCTGCTGTGCCCGACGTCGAAGGTATCGTGGGCGCTCTCCGACCGCTTGGGAAACCCGCTGAGCCCCCCGTACTGCCGCAAGGTGTGAAACCTGTCCCGCCGTCCGGTAATGAGTTTGTGGGCGTAGCTTTGGTGCCCCACGTCCCAGACAATCCGGTCCCTGGGGGAATCGAATACCCGATGCACCGCCAGGGTGAGCTCCACGACACCCAGGCTCGAGGCAATGTGCCCGCCCGTTTTGGAGACAGTTTCGATAATGACCTGACGTATTTCCTCGGCCAGGGCTTCAAGCTCTTCGAGGGACAGGTCCTTCAGATCCTCTGGGTCCTGTATTTTTTCAAGCAGACTCATTACGCGTTCCTCTCAAGAATCAGGTCGGCAATCGCGTTTAAGGGAGCCGCCTTTTCTCCAAACCCCTCGAGGGATTGGTGAGCGGCGGCGATTAACTGGCGTGCTTCTTTTTTGGCGGCTTCCATCCCGGCAACGTGGGGATAGGTGGCCTTTTCAAGTTTGTCATCCGCTCCGGCCGCCTTTCCCAGCACGGCGGTGTCGCCCTCCACGTCAAGAATGTCATCCACGATTTGAAACGCCATCCCGATTTTTTCGCCGTATCGCGTCAACGCGTCCAGGGAATCGGTGTCCGCGTTTCCAAGGATGGCGCCGATTCGCACCGCGGCGCGAATCATGGCGCCGGTTTTGTGGGTGTGGATGAACCGCACCGTTTCCAGATCAACCGGCTGGTGCTCCGACAGGATGTCCATCGCCTGACCTCCCACCATTCCCCCGGCCCCGGCGGCCTGGGCAAGCTCGCGGACGACCCGCAACCGGGTTTCCGCAGGCCACTCCGGTGTTGTGCCGTCCCGCGTCAAGAGGGCGAACGCCTCGGTCAGCAGGCCGTCTCCCGCGAGGATGGCCATGGCGTCCCCGAAAACCTTGTGGCATGTGGGTTTTCCCCGGCGGAGATCGTCGTCGTCCATGGCGGGGAGGTCGTCATGGATGAGGGAATAGGTATGGACCATCTCCATGGCGCAGGCAAAGGGAAGGATGTCTCGCCCGTTTTTCCCGAAGATTTCATACGCGGCCATCATCAGGATCGGGCGTATTCGTTTCCCTCCCGCCGTGAGGCTGTAGATCATGGCCTCAAACAGCTTTTCGGGGGGAGAAGGTGGCGTAAAGAACGCGGCGAGCGCCTCGTCCACCCATTGTTTTCTGGCGAGGAGATAGGCTGAAAGGTCAAAATCCATGGGATTATTTTATATCACGCATCACTGCAAAGTTCAACAACGCGGCCTTCGGTCATCCAACGGGCGTTATAACTGAATGTGCCTCCCGCAAAGTCGTAAGTCTTAAAGGAACCAGGCTTGGGAGGCACCTTTCAGGAGATGGATTGTTTGATGGCCTCCGGATCGATTCCCAGTTTTTTGACGCGGTGCCAGAGGCTCCGCTCCGTGATGCCCAGCCGTTTTGCCGCCCGCGCCTGAATTCCCGCAGATTTCTTCAGCGTTTCAATAATCAGGGCGCGCTCCATTTCCTCCAGGATTTCAGGAAGGCTCTTGCCCTCCAGGTCGAAAGAGGCCTCTCTGACGCGCATGAATTCAGGCAGGGCTTCCCTGTCGATCCATTCGGACTCGGACATGACCACAAGGCGTTCCATCAGGTTTTCCAGCTCCCGCACGTTTCCGGGCCAGGCGTATGCGAGGAAACAGGCCATCACGTCCCGCGTAACCCCAATAACATGACGGTTATGTTTCCGGTTCGCGGTTTCAATGAAATGTTCCACCAGTAAGGGGATGTCCTCGGAGCGTTTCCTCAGGGGAGGCAGGTGGACAGACATCACGTTGAGTCGGAAAAAGAGGTCCTCCCGGAAATTTCCATCCTTTACCGCCTGGGTCAGGTCCTTGTTCGTCGCGGCTATGATGCGGACATCAACCTGCCGGGGCGTGGTGCCTCCAACATGCTCGATCACCTTGTCCTGAATCACGCGAAGGATTTTCGCCTGCGTGGCGGGGGACATGTCGCCGATTTCGTCAAGGAAAATGGTGCCTCCGTCAGCCAGCTCGAACTTTCCTTCCTTTCTGCGGTGCGCGCCGGTAAAGGCGCCTTTTTCATACCCGAAAAGCTCGCTCTCCAGGAGGCCCTCCGGGATGGCGACGCAGTTCAATTTGATGAAAGGTTTGTCCCGTCTGGGGGAGTGCCGGTGAATGGCTTCGGCGATGAGCTCTTTTCCCGTGCCGCTTTCTCCCGTGATCAGCACGGTAATGTCTGTGTCCTCGATGCGTTTCAGGATACGATACACTTCCCGCATGGGCGGGCTGATACCGATGATATTTTCCCACTTGACTTCCGATTCCCGTTCCTGGCGAAGTTGTTCGATTTCCCTCAAAAGACGCGCGCGCTCCATGGCGCGGCGGATGACGATCTCCATTTCCTCCAGCTTGAAGGGCTTGGTGAAATAGTCGTAGGCGCCCGCCCGGATGGCTTGCATGGCCAGTTCCCGGGAGCCGAAAGCCGTCATAATCACGATAACCGCGTTGGGTTGAAGCCTTTTGATGACGGGGACGAACGCCACGCCATTTCCGTCGGGAAGTTTGTAATCAAGCAGGACGATATCCCAGGTATCCTCCGAAAGAATCTTTTCCCCCTCCGAGACTGACCCGGCAAGCGCGCAGTCGGTTTGCAGCTTTTTGAGGGCCTTTTCCAAAAAGAACCGCATGTCCGGATCGTCATCGATAACCAGAATCTTACCACTCATTTCTCTTCTCCCGGAAATTCAATGTGAAATGAAACCCCTTTCGCGGGATCGCTTTCGCAAAAGAGCTCTCCTCCCTGCAGGGTAATCAGTTCTTTCGCGATGGGCAGGCCAAGCCCCGTTCCCCTGGCCTTCGTCGTATAGAATGGGTCGAAAATCTTTTCCATGTCCTCTTCAGGAATCACGGAACCCGTGTTGAAGATGTCTATCAGCCATCTGTTCGGGGCGTTGAAAGCAACGGTCACCTGAACCACCCCATCTTCATTGACGGCTTCCATGGCGTTTCTCAGGATGTTGGCCAGTGCCTGACGGAGCTTGTCGCTGTCGGCCTGGACCATCGGATTCATGTCTCCAGGCGGAAAATCCTTTATGAGATGAAAATTTTTATCCTGAAAGGTGGCACGTGTCTCTTCGATGGCCTGATCCAGTAAAGGGATCAACGCGACGCTTCTTATGGAAAGGTCCGTGGGGCCGGCGAAATCGAGAACCTCGGAGAGAAGCCGCTGGATTCTGAGCGCGATCTGATAGATACGATCGATGAGGGCGCGGGTTTCCGCCTCTTCGGAATCAGGGGGCGCGTCTTTCAGGATTTCCACGAGACCCATCAGGGATGCCAGCGGATTTCGAATTTCATGAACAAGCCCCGACGCCAGCCTTCCGATGGCGGAAAGGCGGTCGAGCTGCGCTAGGTCTCTCTGAAGCTTGTGAATTTCGGATAATTCCCGAAAAGAGAGAAGAACCCCTTCGAAGCGTTCGCCGGATCCGATGGGGGAGGATGTCATGCCAATATTCAGAGAATAGCCGCCGCGTGTTTTGACGGTAACCTCTTCAGAGGTGACGAATTGACGGTGTTCGATGCCTTTCTCGATAATCGATAGAATTGGAGCCGGGGTGACAAGTTCCCGTGTGAGATCCGTGAGCGTTCCGGCAGTCCCGGTGGCGTTTTTGTCCTCAGGGTTTACGCCAAGGATGTGAAGCGCCTTTTGGTTTGCGTAGAGAAGGTTTTTTTTGGGCCCTACCCAGAGGATCCCCCCCTGAAGCGCTTCCAGGAGGGACTGTGTCATCTTGAGCCGGCCGAGGGTGGGGTAAAGGTTCGCCAGGGCCTGGGACAGAAGGATGGTTTCGGTTTCCGCCTTATGGACAGACGCGGCGTCCGGAGGGAGAAGCGTTTCAAGGGCTTCCAGTCCCTTCCGGATGGGCCGGCTGAGGATGAAGTAGGCGAACAAGAAACCAAGAATGCCACAGAACAGGGCGTAAGCGGTGACCCACCAGTAAATATGATTGAAGGAATAAGGGGGTGGGCGCAGTTTGCCGAAGGGGTTGAAAAGGGTCAGTTTGCACAGGTTGACGGCGAGGATGCCCGCCCCAAAGGAGAGCAGCGTGACGATGGCCGGCAGGGCGATTGTCAGGCGGAGCCGGACTAACCGCGTGGGTTTGTTCGTCATTTTCTGAAGCGGCCGCATCTCTGTCTTATCCTCTGCCGCGGTTTTTTTGAGCGTGAAGATGTGGCACAATGTCTGTCCGGGATAGCCTGGGGCGCACGTTCATGTTAAGATCCTATGATTTTTGAAATATTATCGCAGGGTGAAGGGCTTTGTCAAACTGAAGGAGCTAAGGGAGTGAATAAAAAGCAAGGCGAGGCGCGGGCGGAGGCGACGTTTCGATTCGCGAAGGAAGAAGATATGGGGGCGCTCCTCGGGCTGATTCGGGAGCTGGCGGCGTATGAACACCTGTCCCACGAGGTGACGGCGGATGAAGAGACCCTTCGATCTTCTCTCTTCGGAAACTCGAAGGTGGCGGAGGCTATCCTGGCGGAGGTCACTGGCACGGCCGTGGGATACGCCATCTTCTTTCACAATTTTTCCACGTTCAAGGGGAAGGCGGGCCTCTATCTGGAGGATATCTTCGTGAAGCCGGCTTTTCGGGGAAGGGGCATCGGGAAACGGCTGTTTTGCCGCGTGGCGGCGATCGCCCGGGAGCGGGGGTGCGTTCGCATGGAGTGGGCGGCGCTCAACTGGAACGAACCGGCGATCCGGTTTTATCGCGGTTTGGGGGCGGAGCCCCTCAATGAATGGACGGTCTTCCGCGTGACGGAGGAGCGGCTGGAAAAGATGCCGTGTGACTTTTGAAATGACTTTGATTGACTTTGAAACGGGCGGCTGGTAAACAGGCACGAAAAGATGAATCTGACAGTATCTAACGATCAGGACTTGCCAGAAAAGGACACCCTGTTACGCGTCCGCGATTTGACGGTTTCGTTTGAAATGTCCGAGGAAACCGTCCACGCGGTAAACGGCGTGACGTTTTCTGTTGACCAGGGCGAGACCGTTGGGCTGGTGGGAGAGTCGGGATGCGGGAAGAGCGTGACGGCCCTTTCCATCCTTCGGCTCCTTCCCATGCCGCCGGCGCGGGTGGTGAAAGGCGAGATCCTTTATCGGGGCCGGAACCTTCTCGGCCTGCCGGAAGAAGAGATGCGCGCCCTTCGGGGACGTCATGTCTCCATGGTTTTTCAGGACCCCATGACCTCCCTGAACCCTGTTTTTCGGGTGGGGTTTCAGATTCGGGAGATGCTGCAGACGCACTTCCCGGAGATGGACCGGGCTGTCGCGGAAAAAAGGGTGGTCGAGCTGCTGGAACTTGTCGGGATTTCCTCCGCCAGAAACCGCCTTGCCGCGTATCCTCATGAACTTTCGGGCGGCCTGCGACAGCGGGTCATGATTGCCATGGCCCTGGCCTGCAACCCGGACCTGATGATCGCGGACGAGCCAACCACCGCCCTGGATGTGACGATTCAGGCCCAGATCCTGGATCTGATCCAGGAATTGCAGCGGAAGATGGGGATGTCCGTGTTGCTGATTACGCATGATTTGGGGATTGTGGCCCAGACCACCCGGCGCGTGTTGGTGATGTATGCCGGAATGGTGATGGAAGAGGCAGAGACCCGGGAGCTTTTCACCTCTCCCCTGCACCCCTACACGCGGGGACTGCTGGACTCGTTGCCGGGCCGGTATGTGGGTGTCCGGGGGAAGCAGCTGCTGCCCTCCATCCCGGGGATGGTCCCGAGTCTGACGGAGCTCCCGCGAGGATGCGCCTTTCGGGACAGGTGCGGGCAGGCCTTTGAGCGCTGTGACACAGGGATTCCTCCTATGCGTGTTTTTTCGAACCCCCGCCACGCGGTCAGGTGCTGGCACTACATGGAAGGGGTTGAGAGAGATGCCTGAAATTCGCCCCGAAATACTGGCTGAAGCACGGAGGGTACGCAAAAGCTATCCCGTCCGGACCTGCTTCACCCGAAGCGCCGGGGAGAAGATTCACGCCCTGAACGGGATCGACCTTGCCATACGGCGCGGGGAAACCCTGGGGCTGGTCGGGGAGTCCGGATGCGGGAAGTCGACCCTTGGCCGGGTCATGATGCGGCTGGAAGGGGCGGATGGCGGCCAGGTTTTCTTTGAGGGGAAAGATATCGCCACGTTTGACCGGGAGGATCTCCGGGCGTTTCGGCGCAAGGTGCAGATCGTGTTTCAGGACCCGTTTTCATCCCTGAACCCCCGGATGAAGGTGGGGGCGATCATCAAGGAGCCGATGGTGGTTCACAAAATCGGAACTCCTGACGAGCGGGAGGAACGCTTGCGGGAGCTGCTGGGGCTGGTGGGACTGCGGCCGGATCACGCCGGCCGGTATCCCCACGAGTTCAGCGGGGGACAGCGGCAAAGGATCGGACTGGCGCGGGCGCTCGCGCTGAACCCAAATTTGATTGTCTGCGACGAACCGGTTTCGGCGCTGGACGTGTCCATTCAGGCCCAGGTCCTGAACCTGTTTCTGGAACTGCAGGCGAAACTGAACCTGACGTATCTTTTCATCTCCCACGACCTGCATGTGGTCCAGTTCATCAGCGACCGGGTGGCGGTCATGTACCTGGGAAAGATTTTCGAGCTGGCACCCAAGGACTCCCTCTACCGGCGCCCCCTGTCCCCCTATACGCGCGCCTTGCTGGCGGCGTCTCCCGTCCCGGACCCGGACAAGCGGCGGCCGGTCATCCGGCTGGCCGGAGAGATGCCGGATCCCGTGCGCCTGCCTCCCGGATGCCTCTTTTATTCCCGGTGTCCCAACCGGAAGGAGATTTGCAAATCCAGCCCTCCCGCCCTGACGGAGGTGGAGCCAGGCCACTTGGTGCGCTGCTTCCTGCACCATGACGTCGTGGAAGAGTGAGAGCCTCCCCGTGGGAAGGACGGCGGGTTTCAGGTCGTACCGTTCCCTGATCAGCCGCAGTTTTGGAGCCACTGTTTCAGGGTTGCCCGTGGAGGTGTTTTCCCCACGGCCATGACCTTTCCATTGATGACGAGGGCGGGGGTTCCCAGGACACCGTATTTACCAATTTCCTTGATATCCTTTACATGTTCCAGGTTTGCGGGCAGGTCCAGCTCCGAGAGGAGGCTTGTCAACAGGTTCATCAGGGTGTCGCAGGCGGCGCACCCGGGGCCCAGGACCTTGATCTCGATCCCCTTTTTGGCCTCCGGCGTTTCTTCGTCATAAGGTAAACCGGCGAATTTCTTGAACTCCCTGAGGAGGGCCTTCGCGTATTCGTCTCTCGCGGACGGGGCGATATAATTCCTGCGCGAGAACTTTTCCACCAGGATCGTCATCAGGGCTTCATCATCTTTGTCCGCGTGTTCCTCCAGGACCGATTTCATGGTTTCTTCAAACCCCAGGATCCCGACGGAATCGCCTCCAACCCTGATTCGCTTGATGTCTTCCATCACCCTCCCTCCTTGTCAGGCAATCATTCCGAAGAGCAGCCCCGCCACGGTTGACAGGATGACGATGATCGTGCAGTAGGCAAAGGTTTTCTTTATCCCCATGACGCTGCCGATGAC
>WGDA01000010.1 GCA_015493505.1 Pseudomonadota bacterium
AAAGCTGATCGGCTAACCAATAAATGGAAGTAGTGGATGCAAACAGAACTTAGACAGTCCATGTCAGGAAATGAGACTGTGTTAATAGAAAAGAAAAAATGAGAGGTGAGGTGTTTTTTTCCTTGACACGCCCTTTAATGGGTGACCCCTTTCAGCGGGGTGGGGAAAGCGGTTACGCTGGAAGAAGTGGGGCTGCGGGATGGGCTGCAGGGGGAGGCACGGCTGTTTTCTGTCGAGGAAAAGGTCGCGTTGGCACGCCTGCTTATGGACGCGGGAGTCCGAAAGCTTCAGATAGGGGCTTTCGTGCGCCCGGACTGGGTTCCCCAGATGGCGAACACGGAAGAAGTTTTCAAGGCGCTGCCTGAAAGGAAGGATGTTACTTACACGGCCCTCGTTTTGAATGAAACGGGCCTTGAACGCGCGCTTTCCGCCGGGGTGACCCACCTCTATGTCGCCGCTTCGGCCAGCAACGCGCATAGCCTTAAAAATCTCAACCGCCCCATGCCCGAGGCCGTGAAGGGTGTGGCACGGATTGTTGACCATGCCAAAAAGGAAGGGCTGCATGTCCGCGCTGGGATCATGGTCGCGTTTGGCTGTCCCTTCGAAGGTCCCGTGCCTGTTGAAAGGGTTCTGGAGATTGCCGAACGCTTCGCCGATGCAGGGGCGGATGTGATTGACCTGGCAGATACCGCCGGTTTGGCAAACCCCAAACAGGTGTACAAGCTTGTGGTGACCGTTCGATCGGAACTGGAAGGGGGTTCCCTGTCGCTTCATCTCCATGACACCCGTGGCCTGGGGCTGGCCAACCTCCTCGCGGGGCTTCAGGGAGGCGTGACCCATTTTGATACCAGCGTGGGAGGGATCGGAGGATGTCCGTTTATCCCTCACGCCGCGGGGAATATTCCAACGGAAGACGCGGTGCTCATGCTGGAGGAGATGGGGATTGAGACGGGCATCCATCTTCCCAGGCTTTGTGAAGCCACCAAATGGCTGGAAACCCGGTTGGGACGTGTTTTGCCCGCGAAGGTATCGCACCTTCCCGCGTAAGGTGAAAAAGAGATTCAGAGATATTTGTCCTGTACGTGTTTCGAGACCTCAACGGTTTTGGTAAAGATTTCCTCCGCAAGGGGAACAGGCAGGGATCCCGTACCGCAACTGGGGGTTATCATGGATTGTTTCAGGACTTTTTCCCGGGGGATACCCTTTTCTTCGAGCCGGTCCAGGAGACCCTCCAGGCGTTTCGTGAGGGATTTGAAATCCTCCTCAAGGACCGCCTCGCTGGTCGGGACGATTCCCCATGCCAGGATTCCCCCCCGGTCGAGGAATTTTCTCACTTGCTGGTCATAGAGGGTTAATCCCACGCCGAATTCAAAGGCGTCGAAATTGACCACGTCCACCGAGGTGTCCAGAATGACCGACCAGTCCGTGTTTCCGCAGCAGTGTACCCCGGTCAGGCAGGTAACAGCCTCGAAACATTCGTTGAGATACCCCACGACCTGCTCATGGGTCATGTTCAGATAGGCGGACCCAAAGGAAACCATATAGGGTTCATCGAAAAAAATCAGGTAGGTTTCCGCGGGAACGTCGTTTTTCATGCGCCTTTCGAGCCACTTCGCCTTCCACGCGACCATTTTGACGACGACATCTTCCGCTGCTTCGTTGTAGATGATGGCCCGTCTGTTTTCGTCCGTGACGGTGAGCCCCATGCTGACCGGGCCGGTCACCTGACCCTTGTAAATCATTAGAGGTTCGGGGTGGCGCGCGCGTAAAATATCCGGCATTTCATAGAGACCTTCCGCGTAGCCACGGGAGATTGCGAAGGAATCCAGGTCATTCGAAATGATTTTTTCGTAAAAGGCTTCCAGGTCTTGCATCAAAATGGCGCTGTCGACCCACATCCTCTTTTCGCCTTCGTCGGTCTGGAAGCCGGGAAATCCCTCGCTGTACTGAACGTACATGTTTTCCCTGAACGCCCGCTGTGGCAGTTGTGGCCAGAAGGGTGCCACGGTGAGGGTTTCGCTGATAAAACGGCAGGCGGTCTCCGTGTCTTTGTGAGGCATGCTCCCAATGCCGGTCGGCAGGGCGTTTGGGGCGAGCCGGTTTGTGCTATCCTTACTGTTCGCGCACATATTAAGCTCCGTTTTTCATGGCTTGTTTTTTCGAAAATGCCCCCCGCTGGAAAAGGAGCGCGAGGGTTTGCCGCCCCGCGATCCCATCTGGGGTCAGTCCCTCCATACGCTGAAACCGCTTGACGGCGGCCTCGGTCTCCGCGTCAAATGTCCCCGATTCTCCCCCCTGTGTAAGCAGTCCCAGACTTGAAAGCCATTTCTGTATCGTGACGACGGCGGGCCCGGCGTCACCAGGGTGCAGGGCCTTTCCGTTTCTGATGGTTCCGGGGACCCAGAACGGGATTTGACAGCGTCCGGTCCAGTTTCGTAAGGCGATGTTGTCCAGGCTTTTCCAGCCCCCTCCTTTCCAGGCCTGAAGACCATTTTTTTCTGAGTTTCTTACGCATATCCAGCCTTCCCGGGCCTGGCCTTGCATCATATCCAGGAGAACAGGGGTGTGAAGTTCGGTGAGGTCCCGCTGGCCGAGCCGGATGTCTCCCCAGTACAGATGATTCCCTTCCGGGAGGGGCAGCATCCCTTCCAGAAAATGCCTCATGACCTCAAGAGGCCGCCCCTGAACAGGAACAATCTCTTTTGCCGCGGCAACGGGAGGGGGTGGCTTTTTGTCGAGCGTAGTGGATCGTACGGGAGGGGGCGTGCGTCTGTCCGCCTGAAGAGGCTTGTTTCCAGGTTTCAGGATGAGCCAAAGTGTCAGACCAAGGAACCCGGCAACCAGAATGGCCATGGCCACGCGATATGTCATGGCGAAGCGGGCAAAGAACGTCCCGGCCGCGGGTTTTGGAGGGGCTTTTCCTTCATTGATCCCTTCCTGGGCAGCCTGAACGATGGCTGCGTCGATGCGGTAGGATTTTTTTCGATAGGCTTCTTCCAACGCCTGCTCGCAGGTGGCGTTGATTAGCCTGGGGATTCCGTTCGAGCGGGCGTAGATGGCGTTGAGGGCGTCTTCCGTAAACTCCACAAGTCCGGCATCTCCCGCCGTGTTCAGCCGGTGATAAATATAGAGGGGGAGGGTTTCCCTGTCCAGGGGTTTTAAAAATATTCGGACGCGGATACGCTGGTCGAGCTGGGGGATTTTCCCGCTTTTGAGAAGCTCGTGAAATTCCGGTTGGCCGGTCAGAAGGATTTGCAGGAGCTTTTCGGATTCGGTTTCAAGGTTCGAGAGAAGCCTCAGGTTTTCGAGGAGGGGGACCGAGAGGTTTTGGGCCTCGTCCAGGATGATCAGGGCGTTTTTCCCCGCCTGAAATCGTTCTTTCAGGAATTCGGAAATTTTTTCGAGGAGGCCGGGTACCGGTGTCTCCTCCGAAACGGGGATTCCCCACTGCTTCAAGATGGCGTAATAGAGGGATTGTTCGTTGAGAACCGGGTAGAAAAGGTAGGCGATGTCCATCTCTGGTGAAAGCATTTGAATCAGTTCCTTGCACAGGAGGGTTTTCCCGGTTCCGGCGGTGCCGACCATTTCGATGAATCCCTTGCGCCGGCGAACGCCATCGGCCAGTTTCTGCAGGGCTTCCCGGTGAACGGTGCTGAGAAAGAGGTATTTGGGGTTGGGGGTGACCTGAAAAGGCTCTTCTCGGAGCTGAAAAAAGTCGGTGTACATCCCTAAGCGTCGGGTTACCAGCGAATGAGGGCGCTCCCCCATGTGAGCCCTCCGCCGAAGGCGACCAGAATGACCCAGTCTCCCGGCAACAGGGCCCCGGACCGGGCGGCTTCATCCAAAGCGATGGGAACGGTGGCGGAGGAAATGTTGCCGTATTTGTCGATGTTAACGAAAACCTTTTCCATGGGGTAGTCGAGTTTTTTGGCAAAGGCCTGAAGGATGCGAAGGTTCGCCTGGTGAGGGATAATCATCTTGACGTCTGAAAGCGAGATGCCTTGGCCATCCACGGCCTCTTGGCACGATTCCGCAAACCGGTTTACCGCGACCCGGAACGATTCATTGGCCCGGATCATCTTCAGGGTGTGTTTTTTCTGGTCCACGGATTCGTGCGAGATGGGCGTGGTCATGGACCCCCCTCCGGGCATCAGCAGGGTTTTGCCACCTTCCCCATCGGTGTGAAGGTGTATGGACACGACTTCATGGCCATCGGGTTCCGTGGAGAGGACCACAGCTCCGGATCCATCTCCCCAGAGGATGCAGTTTTTGCGGTCCGTCCAGTCCTGAACCCGGGTCATTATCTCGGAAGCCGCGACCAAGGCGTGTGTGGTTTCCCCGGCTTTCATAAATTTATCCGCCACGGAAAGGGCGAAAATGAAACCGGAACACGCTGCTGTAACGTCAAAAGAGACGGCCTTCCCGGCACCCAATTTCGCTTCCAGCCAGTTCGCGCCAGAAGGACAGTGTGTGTCCGGAGTAATGGTTGCCATGACAATCAGGTCCAGGTCATCCACCTGGATATTGGCGTCCTCCATCGCCCGTTTAGAGGCCTCAAGGGCAAGATCAGACGCGGCCTGATCAGGCAAAGCGCGGCGGCGCTCCACAACCCCCGTTCGGGTTCTGATCCATTCGTCGGTGGTGTGTATCAATTTCGCAACATCATGGTTGGTGATAACATCTTTCGGCACGTATGAACCCGTTCCCTTGATGTAAACCCGCTTCATCTCAGGTTCCATAAATCCTCCTCTGGCCATTCAACACCGCCTGCAGCGCGCCATCGTAGACGCCATGGCAGGAAAAAAAACCTCAGGCTCGCGTTTCCGCGCATATTCTCATATTTTATGAGGCCTTGCAAGAGGGAAAAACGGTGAATGTCCACTCCTTCGCTTTCCCACTGAACCAGCCCCGCGATGTCAGTCAATGAGGCGCTGGCGGTCTGAACATGGTCATACAACCCCCACAGAAAACTTGAGCGACTGATACCATCCCTGTCGTATCCCTCCACCACGGTCCAAAGGGGTCGCCAGTTTCTCCGGTAGCCTTCGTAAAGGATAGGTATCGGGTCAGGCACCGCCCAAGAATGTCCATCCCTCAGGTGGGCCTCGCAGAAAAGTGGCCAGAGGCTCTGACGTTTGATTTCCCAGGACTTTCCGGGTTGCCGCTCGTGGCGGAACCGGCTGAACGCGAGAAACTCATAATAGTTTACTTCCGTGTCTCCTTCCCAGTAATGCTTCCACCTTAAAAGAGGCCACAGCGTGGTGCGTTTTTCGTAATCCGGTCGGGTCTCATGCACATAAAAAGGAAAGACGCGGAGCCAGTCGTCATAATCCCCGTGGGCTCGCGTAAAGATTGGCCAGGCGTCGTAGCGGATATAGTGAAATTCGTCGTTTCGTATATTACGGAATACGGGCCAGAGTACATCTGTCTGGTGGTAATAGGGCAGCCGTTCCCGTTTTCCGTAAAAAGGGAAAAACCACCACCGTTCCACGGGGTCTTTGTCCAGGTCCTTGATCGTGTGCTGGAAGAAGGGCCACAGGATATAGTCCTTTTGATAGATCCCTTTTTTTACCTCGTGGCCGAAAAGTGGCCAGAACCGAAAACCTTCCCCGTTTTTTCCGGAATAGCTTGTCAGAAATGGCCAGGGGAAACTGGTTTTGACAAAGCCGTCTTTTTCGGAGCGGGCATAGAAGGGCCAGAGCACGAACCGGATGTCGTCCTTCTGGAAACGGTTAATGAGATGGCCGTAGAAAGGGAAAACACCTCCATAGGTTTTCCCCTGCGCCGTTCTTCCCCAGAAGAAAGGAAAAAGGTAGAAGCGCTTTTCCTCTTTATTTTTGTACGAGTCGGTTCGGTAGAAGAAGATGAAATAGTTCTGATCCTTTTCTCCTCTCTGGAATCTCGAAAAGGGGTACAGGAAATCCCAGCGGATGTTCCCGTTAGTTTTCTGGTGGACTTTGGAGAAGAGGGGCCGCAGGCCGAAAACCTCTCTCTCTTTTGAATCAGAATAAAAAATAAAAGGCCCAACAGCCTGAAACGCCCTGAATGCCGGGGATTTGATGTGGAGAATACTGAAAAAGGGGGCGAACCCGTACTTGGAAATCAGGGGGGTATCGGTGCCCGAAGCATAAAGGCAAGGCGCGATATATAAGGCGAGAAGACAAAAAATGGCGGCGATGGCAGTGGGCATCCTCCGTTGTTTTTTCAGAGCCCTCCCCTTAGAAAAAACTGACGGGTTCTGCCCTCGCCAGGAAAGCACGCGCTTCGCGTCCGTGGTTTTCGTGAGGTAATGGGGGTTCTCTCGCATCGACTGCTTTCTGGTATTCCGCTTCTCATTCAAAGCTTCAGGCGCGTCCCGGCTTAGAAAAAGAGGCTAAAGACGGATGAGAGCACCATGATAGGTGTCTGCTCGTCCAGTCCTTCCATGCCGATCTGGACTTTTCGCAGGGTTTTCTCCGCCTCCGTGTAAAGTTTTTCATCGTTAACCAGTTTCCCAAGGGTTCCTTTCCCCTCGTTGATCTTTGCGGTGATTTCCTTGAGATTTTTCAGGGTTTTTTTGGCGTCGTTGTAAAGGGTCGGGTCGTTGATCAGCTTGCCAAGCGTTCCCTTGGAAGAGTTCAGCTTGTCCGACATGGCCTGCAGGTTTCCGATGGCTCCCTTCAACTGCTTATAGATATCGTCGCTTACAATCAGTTTTCCCAGGGTTCCCTTCCCCTGTTTCAGGTCTTGCGAGACGGTAACCAGGTTATCCAGCAGGAGGTTCGCCTTTTTATCGATGGTGCTTAACTTGGCAGAGAATTCCTCGAAGTTTGTGACGATCTTCGTGATTTTTTCGCTGTTGTCCGACAGGAGTTTGTTCAGGTTCTTGCTGAACTGCTCGAAGTTGGTCACGATGTTTCGGATGGATTGGGCACCCTTTTCGCCGCCGATTCCCTTCTGAAAGGTACCAAGTACCGATTTCAGATCCGTGGCCACATCACCCAGGTTACTCATCAACTGGTCGAAGTCGACCGCTGGAATGGCCTTCGCAATCTGGCCGCCGGGCGGGATGGTTCCTTTACTGAGATCGCCCGGTTTGATAGAGACAAATTTATCCCCCATGAGGCCATGGGTTCGAATCATGGCGGAGGCATTTTTGCCCAGTTTTACGTCTCTTCGGATGGTCATTACGACCTCGGCTTTGTCCCCTTTGAGGGTCACGGACGAAACCTTTCCAACCTTCACGCCGGCGATATCCACGTCCGCTCCCACATCCAGGCCGACGGCGGAGCTGAAAAGGGTGGAGACCTGATACCCACCTTTCAGTTTGGTCCCCATTTCGCCGATTCTGAATGACATGTAAAACAGAATAACAAGGCCAATCAGAACGAACAGGCCCACCTTTGCCTCCAGGGCGATTTTCCCCTTTTTCATGTGACTTCCCCCCCATTTTTAGGCGGTCGTGTAAGTTTTTGGGCGTTTAAGAATTTTTGAATGATTGGAATATCGGTCTTAGAGAATTCCTCCGGCGGTGCCTTGTGAATGACCTTTCCCTCGTAAAGCATCGCGATTTCATCCGCGATTTTGAATGTCAGAGGAAGGTCATGGCTGATGACTACCGCAGTAATTCCGAACTTCTCCCTGGTTTCCAGGATCAGGTCCGCGATGGCTTCCGTCATGATAGGATCCAGGCCCGTTGTGGGCTCGTCGAACAGAACGATTTGTGGGTTCAGAGCGAGGGCCCGGGCGAGTCCGACCCGTTTTTTCATCCCCCCGGAAAGCTGGGAGGGCATTTTGTCCTCAATCCCTTCGAGTCCTACTTCCTTCAGGAGGGTCAGGACAAGCTTGTCAATTTCCTTTTCGCCCATGTTGCCGTGTTCCCTGACCGGAAACGCCACGTTTTCTCCCACGGTCATGGAGTCAAACAAGGCAGCCTCCTGAAAAAGCATGCCGAACTGTTTGCGGACCTCATTCAGCGCCCGGGGCTTGAGGTGTGTTATCTCCTTGTTATCCACCCAGATTTCTCCCGCATCCGGTTTGAGCAGCCCTATGATGTGTTTCAGCAGGACGCTCTTGCCCTCTCCGCTTCGGCCGATAATCACGGTAATCTTCCCGTCTTCGATTGTTAGGTTCAGCTTGTTGAGAACTTTTTGCTCTCCGAAAGATTTTTCCACGTCTACCAGCCGGATCACGCTGTTTCTCCTAAAACATCAGGGCGGTCAGAAAATAATCCGCGATGAGGATCATGGCGGATGCCATCACCACGGCCTGCGTGGTCGCCCGCCCCACGCCTTCGGCACCGCCATAGGTGGTGTATCCCTTGTAGCAGCCAACGAACGTCAGGATCAGGCCGAAACATGCCGCCTTGATGAGCCCGTTATACAGGTCGCTCAGGTCCACGTACTGAATCAGTTTGTTGATGAAGGCGCCGGAACTGATCCCCAGGAGGACCACTCCCACAAAGTAGCCTCCAAGAATACCCAAAAAATCGGAAATGGCCGTGAGAATCGGGAGCATGATCACGCCTGCGATCACTCGCGGTACGAAGAGGTATTCCACCGGGTTGACCGCCAGGACGGAGAGGGCGTCGATCTGCTCAGTGACCCGCATGGTTCCAATCTCGGCGGCCATGGCGGATCCCGCGCGGCCTGTGACCATGAGGCTCGTCAGGACCGGGCCCAGCTCACGGGTCATGCTGAGTCCTACTGTCGCCCCAACGAGACTTTCGGCGCTGAACATCTTGAACCCATAGTAGGTTTGCAGCGCCAGGACCCCACCCGTGAAAAGCCCCGTGATGATAACCACCAGCGTCGATTTGACGCCAACAAATTCCATTTGTTTGATAATCAGGAAAAGACGATAAGGTGGCCTGAATGTCCAGATGATGCTTTCGAGGAACAGAAGCATCATCCTGCCCATTTCGGAAACAATCCACATGACCCCCAAGCCCAGGGCATTCAGGAGGTTCTTCATTTATCTTTCCCCTAAACAGCAAACGCTTTTACGTGCGTCTGTCTTGAACATCCACCTTCACCTCCACCCTTTTTGAGCCGTAATATCCATTAATCTTTTCAGGTTCTTTTATGCCAGGGCGGGTTTCATTTTCTACACCGTCAAAAAGCCTTTCCCATGGTCAATTACCCTACCCCTTCCCCCCTTGCTTGTCAAGAAGTCGGCGGCATCCATTCCATGTTCCCTCCTTTCCCCGAATACTTTGAGGATCATCCACGGCACGGCCTTGTTTTATTTGAAAAAGAAACCAAAATAGAGTAATATGAAACATTCAAAAGGAGATTACCGTTTGAAAAAGTTTCTGTTCATTGCCACCGGGACGCTTATTGGCATCATCCTCGCGACGGTCCTGTTTGTCGGAGGGGTATTCTTTTATTTTTCCATCGGCCTTCCTAACGTCAAATCACTGGAAGATTACCACCCGAAAACAATTTCTTATGTTTATGACCGGCATGGCACGGTAGTGGCCGAGTTTTTTGACGAGCGAAGGATTCTGGTTCCCTTAAGCAAGATCCCGCAAGACCTCGCCCACGCCTTCATCGCGGCGGAGGACGCCCATTTCTATCAGCACAAGGGAATCGATTACCGGGGAATCGTGCGCGCCATGTTCAAGAATATCGAGGCGAGAAAGATTGTTCAGGGAGGGAGCACGATAACCCAGCAGGTCGCCCGATCCATGCTCCTGACACGCCGGCGAACCTGGGCCCGTAAGATCCGGGAGGCGATCCTCGCGTACAGGATGGAGCATTATCTCACCAAGGACGAGATTTTGACGATTTACCTGAACCAGCTCTACCTGGGAAACGGAGCTTACGGGGTGGAGGCTGCGGCGGAAAACTATTTCGGGAAACACGTTTGGGAGTTAACCTTGGGAGAATGCGCCGTTCTCGCGGGGCTCCCCAGGGCGCCCTCCCTTTACTCTCCCATCAGGCATCCTGACAAGGCGAGGGAAAGAAAGGCGTACGTGCTGCACCGGATGTATGAAGATCACTATATCACCCGCCAGCAGATGGAGGACGCGCTGGCGGAACCGATCCATACCGTAAAGACCGTTAATCCCTTTTACGTGCAGGCCCCTTACTATTCAGAATACATTCGTCAGGTCGTTATCGCGAAGTATGGCCGGGCGAAGCTATACAACGGGGGAATGAAGATTTATACGTACCTGGATCTCCCCCTCCAAAAGGCGGCGCGTCAGGCCATTGAGGCGGGGCTGCGTGCCCTGGACAAACGCCAGGGATATCGGGGCCCCATGGGGCATATCGACCTGCCGCCGGATGGAAATAACTGTTCGGCACTTGCCCTGAATCAGGGTGAGAAGGGACCCCTTCAGCCCGGCGATATCTGCAAAGGGGTGATCCTCAGCGCAGACAAAAACGCGGGGATTTTTCACCTTTGCGTCAACGGCACTCCCGCCATTATTCGCCCCTCAGGATACAAATGGGCGTTGAAAAAACCGGCATTCTCAAAGAAAATTACCCGGCACGTTCCCCAGGACATCTTTAAGGTTCTCAAACGTGGGGACATCGTTGAGGTCAAGCTCCTCTCCCGGAATGACCACGGCTGGATTTGTTCTCTCGAAGAAGAACCGATGGCACAATCCGCCCTGCTGAGCCTGGACGTGAAAACGGGTGAAGTCCTGGCCATGGTGGGAGGATACCGGTTTGGGAAAAACCAGTTTAACCGCGCGTTGCAGGCCAAGAGACAACCGGGGTCCGCGTTCAAGCCGGTCATTTATGCCGCCGCCCTGGACAAGGGAATGACCGCAGCGACAATCATCCTGGATTCTCCGATTATCTTCAGGCAATTTGCCCAGAAAACCTGGAAGCCAGAGAATTATGAGGAGCACTTTTATGGGCCCACGACGTTGCGGGACGGACTGGTCCATTCCAGGAATGTGGTGACGGTCAAGATTTTGAGGAAGATCGGGATTCCCTATGTCATCAAGTACGCGAGAAAACTGGGAATAACCTCCAAACTCAACCCCAACCTTTCTCTGGCACTGGGCGCCTCGGGACTTTCCCTGAAAGAACTGACGACGGCGTACAGCGTTTTCGCGAGGGGAGGCTGGACGTGCCACCCGGTCTTTATCGAAAAAATCATTGACCGGGATGGCAAGGTCCTCGAGGATAACCCGCCCCAACTCAATACGCCCCCCGCCCCGATGGACTCCCAATCGCCCCCCGCTGCCGAGGATCAGCCCCTCCAGGCGGGGGAGACCATCCAGTTCAGGCCAAAGCATGTGGTCAGCGCCCAGACTTCCTATATCTTGACAAATATCTTGGAGGATGTGGTCCGCCGGGGAACCGGGTGGCGCGCCAAGGCACTGGGAAGACCCTGCGCGGGAAAGACTGGAACCACGAGCAGCTTCCGAGATGCCTGGTTTATGGGGTATACCCCCCAGATTCTGACGGGTGTCTGGGTGGGCTTTGACAACGAGTATTCCCTGGGACGGTCGGAAACCGGCTCGAGAGCCGCGTGCCCCATCTGGACCATGTTCATGAAAGATGCCATGAAGGGATTGCCCGTGAAAGAATTCGAGGTTCCCCCTGGAATCGTTTTTGTGAGAATTGACCCGAAAACCGGGCTGCTGGCGAGGCCGGGGACTCCCCATGCCTACCTCGAGTGTTTCAAGGAAGGCACGGAGCCGAAAACGTACGCGGGGACGGCCAAGACTTCGAACCCCATCAATTTTTTTCAGATGGATCAGTAAGGTTTTCTTGCCGTGTAGAGCGTGGCGATACCACCCGTCAGGGATTGGTATCTTACGTTGGAAAACCCGCATGTCGCGATGAGACGAGAAAAGGTCACGGGTGGCGGGAATGCCATAACGGAGGCGGGAAGATATTGATAAGCAGACCGGCGGGAGAAAATCCCCCCGACGAAGGGGAGAATTTTTTCGAAATACAGGGTATATACCCGCCGGAAAAGCCCATTGTCGGGAAGTGAAAATTCGAGAATCGCCAAGGTACCTCCAGGTTTCAGGACCCGGCTTATTTCTTTTAGCGCCACCTCCCTCTGCGTAAAATTCCGGATTCCAAAGCCAATCATGACGCCTTCGAAACGAGACGCGTGAAAGGGCAGGGAGGTGCCATCCGCCGCCACGATGTTTATATGGCTGCGCGGTTTCATTTTTTTCTTGAGGCGCTTCAGCATCTCGAGGGAAAAATCCGCCGCGACGATTTGCGCGGTGGGCAGGCTCTTTTCCAATGCCAGCGCCAGGTCTCCGGTTCCGGAGGCGAGGTCGAGGATGGGACCCTGAAAAACCCCCTGGTTTTTCAAGAACCTGACGCAACGCTTCCGCCAGTAGATGTCCACACCGAAGCTCAGGAGGCGATTCAGAAAATCATACCACTCCGCGATGGCACTGAACATGGTTTGAATCTTCTTGGCCTGCCGGACTGGCGCATCAGGCTGTGGTGGTGGAGGCGTCTCTTTCATAGGCCTGTTTTTACCTTATCGTCCTTAAAAAGCAAAGGGAAATATTGACGGACATAGTAAAACGTAGTATTAAAAAACCAGGATAGGAAAGAAATCAAGAAGAGGAGGAACCAGATATGAAAATGGCGATCGTGGGCGCGGGAGCCCTCGGAGGAACGTTTGGCGCATTACTCACGCGAGCGGGCATCAATGTGACCTTAGTGGAAATCGACAAAAAAAGAGTCGAGGCAATCCAAAAAAATGGCCTGATTATGCACATGCCGGACGGGTCTGTCATCAACGTTTCGGTTAAGATTACGGATGATCCGTCATCCGTGGGCGTGATGGACCTTGTCCAGATTTCTGTAAAGGGATATCACACGGAGTCCGCCGTGAAGATGGCGGCACCGATGATTGGGCCGGAAACCTACGTGATGTCGGTTCAAAACGGCCTGGGAAACCTGGACATTATCGCCAAATATGTGCCGAAGGAACGTGTTGTCGGCGGAGTCACAGCCCATAGCGCGATGGCCCTCGGGCTGAACGAAATAAAATATAACGGGGGCGTGGGAGGCGTCAGAATCGGCCGTTATGATGGGAAAGAAGACCCCAAACTCAATGAGATTGTAAAAACCCTCGACAACGCGGGGTTTGAGACGGAAGTGATTGTTGGGAACATCCTGAACCCCATCTGGCGGAAGCTCCTGGCCAACGTGGCGTGTAACTGCGTTGCCGCCATCACGGGTTTTACGGGGAATCAGTTGATTGAATGCGAAGAGACCAACCAGCTGATTCGTGAACTGGCGGTCGAAACCTACCAGGTTGCCAAGGCGCAGGGGCTTCGGTTCAAGGATGTCAATGACCCGAACAAGGAGCTGGAAGATCCGGCGGGGTTCGTCCTCCACGCCCTCTCCGGCGTTGGAGACAACAAGATTTCCATGCTTCAGGACATCGAGGCGGGCCGGAGAACGGAGATCGACACCCTAAACGGAAAGGTATGGGAACTGGGGGAAAAATTGGGTGTCCCCACCCCTTTGAACAAAATCATGACCCTGCTGGTCAAGGCCATCGAAAAGAAGCCGTTGATGAACAAGAAATAAAAAGTTACCCCGAGTTTTAGGCGGGCTTAAGGGAAGAGAGGGAGGGGGATGACCTTCCCTGCCCTCTTCCCGGCAAGGAAACGGACGAGACGAGTGAGCCATTTTTTTGATATCATCAATGCCTATTTTTTACCTCATGATGGCTTTCAGTAAGGTGGTGCGGGTTTGGCTGATCAGGCGATACGCGTCCTTTTAATCGATAACAACCGTCTGTTCAACGACTTAATTTCAAAAATTCTCAGCGAGAATTATAACGTTCAGATCGAAAAGCGCGACGCACTTCCACAAACCGACCGAATTGACACAGAGGCGTTCGACATCATCCTTGCCGATCCGTTTCAGAAGGATTCGCGTATTGAGGATTTCCTGCTGGAAGTCAGGACGTTGTATCCGCGCATTCCGATTGTTTTTGTCACGGAATGCCGGGACGCGGAAAAAATTATCGAGGGATTCCGCCTGGGAATCACGGATTACCTCCTGAAACCCTTTCAGGAGGATGAGTTCAAAAGGATGTTTCAGAGGGCCGTGCTGGCATTTCACTCAAAACAGACTCCGGGGCTCGAGGGGATTTTCCAGGTTTGCCAGCAACTGAATTTGTGCCGCAGCATCCAGAGGTTCTTTTATATCCTGACGCTCTACGTGACCAAGCTGGCGACCTCCAAGCGCGCGGCGGTTTTCTTTAAGTCCTCCGATAAAGGGGAATATCAGATTCTTCATACCATGGGGATTCCCAAAACGCAGGAGGCAACCCTTCAGAATCTGATTGACCAGGATTTGACAGATTTTCTCGAATCGGTTGGCACACATGTCCTAATAGAAGCCAAACGGCTTCCCCTGCCGGTTCAAAAGATATTGGGAGAAAAAGCCCTGTATCTTTTCCTCTCTCTCGGAAATGAGAAGATGGGAAAGGGGGTCGTGGGGCTGAACCTGGGAAACCGTTCACGGGATTTTGTCGTCCCATGGCTGCCGAAGATTGAAGAGCTGCTCAAAGAATCCGGGATAATTTTTTCAAACCTGACGGATTTTCTGAAGGCGCGGGAGAGCGCCCTGAAAGACGACGTCACCGGCTTGTATAACATGCGGTCGTTCCAACTTCTGGTGGAAACGGAATTCGAAGAGGCAAACAGAAAGCACTATCCGGTTTCCGCCTTATTTATGGACATCGATGATTTTAAAAGGGTCAACGACTCCCATGGTCACCTCGTGGGAAGCGAAATCCTAAGAGAAATTGCCCAGATTCTCAGACATAACATGCGAAGAGGCGAACTGATCTTCAGGTATGGGGGGGATGAATTTGTGGTCATCCTCCCGGCCACGAACCTGGAACAGGCGAAACGGATAGGAGAACGGATTCGGCTGAACATTGCCCGACACCGCTTCCGCGCGAGAGAAGGGGAGGAAATCCACATAACGGTGAGCATCGGTGTGGCGTCTTATCCCGACCAGACCCGCAACCTGGAAGAACTTTTGAAGGTAGCCGATGAGGCCATGTACCGCGGGAAAAAGGCAACCAAGAATGTTGTATATGTGGCGGGGGAAACACTGGCCTGAGTGGCGTGCTTTCTCGTGGGGCCAGGCGGGATGGCATAAGCAGCCATTTTTGATTTCAAGGTGTTTACAACCTCCGGGTTATCTGGTAGATAGAGGCAACTTTAACCTTGGCAGAGGGATGGGTGTATGAAGGGATTGAGGATAGGGATCATTGCCGCTCTGATTTTGTTATCCAGTGCCGTTCTTCTTCTGGCTCAAAGCCAGATTGTCCGTATTGATATCGTGGGGAATCGAAAGGTAGGCAAAGATGCCATTTTGGCTGTAATCAAGAGCAAGGTTGGGCAGCCTTATGACCCTGATGTGGTGGAAAGTGACATCAAGGCGATTTACAAACTGGGATACTTCAAGGACGTCCAGGCGGATGTCAAAGACCTTCCCAACGGGAAGCTGCTGACCTTTTTTGTCGTTGAACGCCCCTACGTGGTCCGAGTATTTTTCAAGGGAAACAAAGGGTTAAAAAGCGACGAAGTTTCCTCCAAGCTTTCCGGGCTGAAATATACCATCCTGAATGCGAAAAAGATTAACAAGGCCATCGCAGCCCTGAAAATGGAATACGCGAAAAGCGCCTATTACAATGTGAAAATCAACTACAAGGTGGAGGAACTGGAAGGGAACGAAGCCGCCATCCATTTTTATATTCATGAAGGGGCTAAGGGATACATTAAGAAGATTACCTTTGTGGGGAACAAACACATCAAAAGCAAGAAGCTCCGTAAAGTTATCCACACGAAAAAACGGGGCTGGCTGTCATGGTTTACCGGGACAGGAAAACTGAACCGCGATATCCTGAACATGGACGTTGAAGTCATCAAGATGGCGTATT
>WGDA01000011.1 GCA_015493505.1 Pseudomonadota bacterium
CGCTTCGGTCGCCCTCTTTTTTCTTGATTCGCGTGTTCAGGTTTACGCCTTTATCGAGGCGAATATCTATCAGAAAGCCATTCTCAGGATGGAAATGACGTCACTTAACAAGAAACTCGGAGAAATTATAAAGAACTATCACAAGGAGGTCTGACCGATGGTTATTGACAGAGGAAAAGCGATAGAACAGGCGCTGTCCGACCTGAAGGCAAGTTCGTCGGATATTCTGGGCGCGGCAGTGGTCAGCATGGACGGATTGATGATTGCCTCGTATCTTCCGCTGAAAGAGGTTGATCCGGAAGGGGTGGGTGCCATGTCTGCGGCACTGCTGGGCCTTTCGAAGAAAGCCGCCCAGGCCCTTAATCTGGGGGAGTTCAAGGAAGTCTATATCAAGAGCCAGGAAGGAACCATTCACCTGTACGCCATTTCGGAAGAGGGGGTGCTTGCCGTACTGGCGCGACAAGATGCCAACATTGGCATGATCAACCTGGAATCCCGGCGGGCGGCGAAACAGATCGGCGAGATCTTGAGCCGGTAGCCTATCCGTTGCCCATGGAGGCGACAGTTTCCCTGGAGTAAACCATGTCCCCATACAGCGTTTCGAAAGTTCTGGAGTCACACCTGACCCTCGTGATGTCCCGCCATCCCGAAATACAGGCACTCATCGCCTTTTCACCGGATGGGCTTGTCATTGCTTCTCACATTCGTGAAGCCCAGGAAAAGGAACAGATCAGCGCCCTGTCCGCTATGCTTTTGAAGGACGCGACGCGGGCCACACACTCTTTTGGATTTGGCGAGTTCAAAAGGATCCTTCTCGTCAGTGAAAAGGGATATCTCACGGTTCTGAACGTCACGGATGAAATCAAAATCGCCATGCTCGCTTCGAATCAAAAAGCCTTTATCAGCGCCTTTAAGGACCTGAAAAAGGTGGCGGATACCTTTACAGATACCCTCCCCGCGGGATAGAATTGAAAAGAAACATCTGAACCCCAGAATTTTTGAGGAGGAGCCCATGAAGATTGACCTGAACTGTGACATGGGAGAGAGCTTTGGCGCCTATACCATTGGGATGGACCCTGATGTCATGCCGTACGTGACTTCAGCGAACATCGCCTGTGGTTTCCACGCGGGGGATCCCATGGTCATGGCACGTACCGTGGCCCTCGCGAAAAAACACGGGGTGGCCATCGGTGCCCATCCCGGTTTTCCTGACCTGATGGGCTATGGGCGCCGGAACATGGCCTGCGTGCCCGAAGAGATCACCGCCTACGTGACGTATCAGGTCGGCGCCCTCATGGCATTCGCCAGGGCCAACGGGATAACCTTGCAGCACGTAAAACCCCATGGCGCCCTCTACAACATGGCCCAGGCGGACGCGTCCATGATGGAGGCCATCTGCAAGGCGGTTGCCTCTGTTGACGCGTCCCTCATTCTCGTGGCTCTGGCGGGAAAGTGGGCGGAGCGAAACCGTGAAATCGCCGCGTCTCACGGACTCCGTATCGCCTTTGAAGCCTTTCCCGACCGCGCGTACACGCCGGAGGGGACCCTTCAGTCCAGAAAGATAGCTGGCGCGGTCATCCACGACCCGGATACGGTCGCCCGGCGGGCGCTGAAAATGGCCCGGGAAGGGATGGTTGTCGCCGTGGACGGCTCGGAGCTTTCCATCGCCCCCGAAACCCTCTGCGTGCACGGTGACACGCCGGGTGCTGTCGCCCTGGTCAAAAATATTCGATCCCTTCTGTCCGAAAACGATGTGGAGGTGTCCGCCATGGGAACGTTTCTGTAAGGAAACCTTCATGAGCCAGGCATCACCCCGGCCTACCCCGGCCTCCCCATGGTTTCACCCCCTGGGGGATTGCGGCCTTCTTGTCACGCTCTGGGACGCCATTGACGAAAACGGGTTTCAGGCCGTTCGAAAATGTCATTACGCCCTGACACACCCCGCCATTGAGGGGGTTCAGGAAATTATACCCGGCTATGTGACTCTTACCCTCCTTTACGACCCGATTCGCCTCGCGTACGCTCAGCTCGTCGACGGTGTTAAAGAACGCCTCTCCCAGGTCGAGCGGGCCACCCTTCCTCCGCCACAAGTGATAACCATCCCCGTTGCCTATGGGGGAGAATTTGGCCCCGACCTGGAATTCGTGGCGGCACATAACCACCTTAGCCCTGAAGAAGTTGTTACCATCCATGCCTCAGGGCATTACCCCGTTTACATGCTCGGGTTTACGCCGGGCTTTCCTTACCTGGGTGGGCTCTCGGAAAAGATCTGGACACCGCGCCTCAAATCTCCCCGCACGCGCGTCCCCGCCGGTTCCGTGGGGATCGCGAACAACCAGACAGGGATTTATCCCGTGGACAGCCCCGGCGGTTGGCAAATAATAGGCCGAACACCCCTGACCCTGTTTAATCCCCTTTCGGATCAGCCGTTCCTGATTCAGCCGGGGCAATGTGTCTCGTTCGAGCCGATAACGCCTGACGCGTTTTATCGCCTCAAGGGGGAGGAAACATGACTGAGATCATGAAAGTCCTGTTTCCCGGGGCGCACACGACCATTCAGGACGAGGGAAGAAGGGGATATCAGGCTTATGGCGTTCCCGTCAGCGGGAGTCTGGACCTCTTTGCCCATCGTATTGCCAATGAACTCGTAGGAAACGGGCCGCACGAAGCAAGCCTCGAAATAACGGTGCTGGGGCCCAAGCTCGAAATTCTCCGGGACTGCCAAATAGCCCTGACGGGAGGAGACCTTCGGGCCTTCATCGGATCCTCCCCCCTGCCCATGTGGCGGACGGTCCCGGTCGCCAAGGGCTCTGTGATTTCGTTCAAGGGCGTAAGGTCAGGATGCCGCGCGTATCTGGCCATTGCGGGCGGGTTTGATGTGCCGGAAATCATGGGCAGCCGAAGCACCTATTCACGGGGAGGTATTGGCGGAAAGGAAGGCAGGCCCCTGAAAGCCGGGGATATCCTTCGGAAGGGCCCCGGAGACGTTTCAGGCGGGGAGCGGTCACTGCCGGATGCTTTTATCCCGGAATATCCCCGCGAATTGAATTGTCGTATTATCCCAGGTCCCCAGGCGCACTACTTTGAAAATCTTCACGTGTTTTACGAAAACCCTTACGAAATCACGGCCAAGGCGGACCGCATGGGGTTCCGCCTGAAGGGTCCCACGCTTACCTTGCGGGCGGAAGCCCCTGAAAGCATCATTTCCGAGGCGATCGTGCCCGGGGCCATTCAAGTCCCCGCCGAAGGCCAGCCCATTGTGCTGATGGTGGAACAGACGGTGGGAGGATACGCCAAGATCGGGGTGGTATCCACGCCCGACCGGTGGCGCCTGGCGCAGCTTCGCCCTGGAGACAAGGTCCGTTTTGAGCCAGTCGATATCGAAACGGCACAATCCCTGTACAAAGCCGCCATGGATCGTCTCGATGAAATTCACAGAATTTTAAACACCTTAACGGCCGTAAAGGGAGGAAAAACATGACTGCGAAAGCCAAAGTCCTTCTCACACGGGGGCTTTTTCCGGAAGCCGAGGCCCTTTTTGAGAGGGATTTCGACCTGGAGATTGGCCATCGGGAGCGGATGCTTACACATGAGGAACTGCGCCAAAAAGTAAAGGGAAAAGATGCCGTGATTACAATGGTGGCGGATACGGTGGACGAGGCTTTTCTGGAATTTGCCCCGGGCCTGAAAATCATCGCGAACTACGCGGTCGGTTACAACAATATCGACGTTTCCGCCTGCGTGAGGCGAGGTATCCCGGTCCTTCATACTCCCGATGTCCTAACAAACGCGACGGCGGATGCCGCCTTTGCGCTCCTTTTGGGGGTGGCCAGACGAATCGTGGAGGCCCACGCGTACGTTACCCAGGGGGAATTCACGGCGTGGAAACCAGATTTGCTCTTAGGACAGGAGCTGGCAGGAAAAAAGGTGGGGATCGTCGGCATGGGGCGCATCGGCCAGGCCTTCGCCAGGCGTTGTGCCGGCTTCGGACTGACAATCCTGTATCACAGCCGCACCCGCCTGCCGGAAGAAACGGAAAAGGCCCTTCAGGCGAGATATGTCCCCTTTGAAACACTCTTGAAGGAAGCGGACTTTATCTCCCTCCATGTGCCCTTGACCCCTGAAACGCGTCACCTCATCAATGAAGAGAACCTCCGCCTCCTCAAGCCCAATGCTATCCTGATTAATACCTCCCGCGGGCCTGTGGTGGACGAGGCCGCCCTTATCGCGTGCCTGGAAGAAAGGCGTATCTGGGGTGCCGGCCTGGATGTTTACGAGAACGAGCCTTATGTGCCCGACGCGTTGAGAAAGCTTGACAATTGCCTTCTCTTGCCCCACATTGGCTCCGCCACGCGAGAGGCACGGCTGATGATGGCAAGGCTTTTGTATGACGGGTTGTCCGCGTTCTTTTCCGGGCGCGTCCCGAAAAACCTTGTGCCGGAATGGAAGGCCCACACGGATAAACTCTTTAAAGATGACATGTAAACGCCACCCCGCTGAGGCGCCCGAAACCTGTCGCGCTCAACCCAGGGGCGTAAAGCGTCATGGGGAAAAGGGTTCTGCAAGATAGAAGATACCAGCGCGGATCGTCAAAACGGCGCGGGCGGAATGTATTCCTTCCCGTTCTTCTCCTCCTTGCTTTCTGCGTTTTGGCGGGAATTGCCCTCTATCCTCATCTCTCCACGTTTTTCCATAGACCCGGCAATGCGGGCAACGCCGCCATCCTTTACGCGTATCACCATCACCTCAGCGACGTTTACGTCACGGGCTCGGGGAAGGTGGTTAAAATCCTGCGAGATGATACCAGCGGCATCCGGCATCAGCGCTTTATCGTGCACCTGCCATCCGGCCTGACGGTGCTCATCGCGCATAACATCGACGTGGCGCCGCGTGTGCCAGGGCTGAAACCGGGCGACAGAATAGAATTTTCGGGGGTGTATGAATGGAACGCGATGGGGGGAGTGATCCACTGGACACACCATGATCCCACCGGCCATCACCGGGGCGGGTGGCTGAAACACAATGGGAGGATGGTTGAATAGAGTAACTTGCTGTAAAGTCAAGGTAAAGTTTTTAGCCGCAGATTCTCGCAGATAAACACAGACTAAGAACAGTGAATAGTGGAGAGCTTACCCCGCCAGTCCTGTTGAATTCGGCGAAGCCGAGTTATTCAACCGGAATGGGTCCTGTCAAGTATTTTGTGTAAATTCTTTTTCTTCCTGTTTTTGGAGGGAGGTAAGGGTGTTTCGCACCTTTCCAATAGGAGTTGACCTCCAATGACATTCCATCTTCAGGCTGATGAAGGCCAGCAGCATATAGCAGGCGTTCTCAC
>WGDA01000012.1 GCA_015493505.1 Pseudomonadota bacterium
ACATCTCTCTGTCGCGTACCAGGGGAGGCCCTGCTTGTGCGGCTCAAGGGGGTGCCTCGAAACATATGCGTCCCTCAATGGCATCGCGAATAGCCTGAAGGAACTCTACAAAACGCTTCCTCAAGAAATAAGCACCACGCTGAAATCAGGGGATTGGAAACGGCTTCCAGGTATCCTGGATAAACGAATCAAAAAGGGCGAAACCCGCTGGCAACAGGTCTGGGATATCTTCGCGGACGCTCTGGGCGCGGGTATGGGGTCACTCATTAACCTTTTCAACCCAGAGAAAATCATTATTTCCGGCGGCTTGTCTTATTACAGTGAATACTTTTTCAAACGAGCCATCGAATACGCCAGGTCGTGCTGTTTCAACCTCCCCGGTGCAAGATGCGAGTTCGTTCTTTCCCCGCTGAAGGAAAAGGCCGGGATTTTAGGCGCGGCTTATCTGGCTTTCCTGGAAACATCCGCTTCGCCTCCCGCAATAAGCTTATAAAGAACAGCCCTGTTTTAACCTTTCGCGAAAAGGAAACCCTCCACGAACAAAAGGGCGGCAGGTCAAACACCTGCCGCCCATCGCGCGTCACGCTGAAAAATAAGTATCAATCCTCTTTTGCTTCTTCTTGTTTCCCCTCTTCCTTCTCCGAACCCGCCTCCTCAGGTTCAGGTTGGGCTTCCTTTGCCTCCTCCTCTACCTGGGCTGTTTCTTCCTTTTTGGTGGCTTTGGTTTCAGCAGCCTTTTTTGGTTTCTCTTTCTTGGGCTTTGCGGCGGCCTTCTTCTGAGTGGTCTTCTTTTTCGCTTTTTTCTTCTCCAGCTCTTCCGTCACTAATTCCAGAAACGCGAGGGGCGCCCCGTCTCCTTTCCGATATCCGACCCGGAGAATCCTGGTATATCCCCCCTCGCGGTCAGCGTACCGTGGCGCGAGTTCATCAAAAAGTTTTTTAACAACCGATTTTTTCATCAAAACCGACGCCGCTCTTCTTCTGGCGTGAAGCGTGCCCTGCTTCCCGAGTGTAATCATCCTCTCCGCGATTCTCCTGGCCTCTTTCGCCTTCATGACGGTCGTTTCAACACGCTCATGCTCAAGAAGCGAAGTCACAAGGTTTCTCAACATCAGCGAACGATGGCTGCTTGTTCGATTAAGTTTCCTATATGCCTTTAAATGCCTCATCTTCTACCCCTTTAATCAGCTTGATTCGCTTTTGATGGATCAAAGCCCTCTAACTTCATTCCAAAATGCAGCCCCATTTCCGACAGGACCTTCTGGATTTCTTCAAGGGATTTTTTCCCAAAATTAGGTGTCTTCAAGATTTCACTTTCAGGAATCTGGACCAGCTCTCCAATCAAACGGATATTCGCGTTTTTCAGGCAGTTCGTCGAACGGACTGACAGTTCCAGCTCGTCCACACTGCGATAAAGGTTCTCATTGAGCTTTTCCTGCTCGCTTTTCTCTTCATCCGTTTCGGCACTCGCCTCTTCTTCTCCCAGCCCCGTGAAAATCGCGAGCTGATTCACCAGAATCCGGGCAGCTTGCGTCAAGGCATCTTCTGGGGTTACTGCCCCATTGGTCCAGATCTCAAAGGTCAGCTTGTCATAGTCTGTTTTCTGACCAACCCTGGCATTGGTCACCAGGTAGTTCACCTTTTTAATCGGTGAAAAAATCGCGTCAATGGGAATGACATCTACGCCAAGTTCCGCGTTTCGATTCCGCTCCTGGGGAACGTATCCACGGCCCTTCTGAACGTACAGGTCCATTCTCAGATGGCCACCTTTCTCGATGGTGGCTATCTTCATATCGGGATTCAGGATTTCCACATTGTGTGTCAGTTCTATGTCCCCCGCCGTAACATCCGCCGGTCCCTTCTTGTCGAGATGAATCACCTTCATATCCGGAGAATCCATCTTGACGACAACCTGCTTCAGGTTCAGAATAATCTCCGAAACGTCTTCCACGACACCTTTCAAGGAAGAAAATTCGTGTGTGACACCTTCAACCCGAACATTCGTAATGGCGGCACCAACAATCGAGGAAAGCAACACCCGTCTCAAGGCATTTCCTATCGTCAACCCGTACCCGCTTTCAAACGGTTCGGCGACAAAACGCCCAAACGTGGAAGTCATCTCCTCCCTGTCTGTTTCCACGCCCCTTGGGCGTATAAGCTGCGTTAATTCTTGCGCATCCATGGGCTAATCCCCCAAAATTACCTTTTTAGATGATTATTTCGAATAAAGCTCGACGATGAGCTGCTCATTGACGGAAACCCTCACGTCTTCTCGGGTGGGTTCCGCCTTAATGACGCCTTCCAGGTTGTTGGCATCGACCTCTAACCATTGTGGCAACCCGCCACGCTTGGAGGAAAGCTCCAGAGCCTCCTGGATTGCCGGATTCTTTCGGCTTCTTTCCTTGACCTGCACCCTATCGCCAACCTTTACCTGGAAATTGGGGATATCAACCTTTCTTCCATTGACCAAAATATGGCCATGGTTCACCAACTGGCGGGCCTGGTTTCGGGAAACGGCAAATCCCATCAAAAAGACCACATTGTCAAGCCGTTTTTCAAGAAGGAACAGAAGGTTTTCACCCGTAATCCCCTTCTTCTGATCAGCGATCTGAAAATATCTACGGAACTGCTTTTCCAGGATCCCGTAAATCCTGCGAGTTTTCTGCTTCTCGCGCAACTGGATGGCGTAATCAGAAAACTTCCTTCTCCCCCTTCCATGCTGCCCGGGGGGGTAGGGCCTTCTTTCAAAAGCGCATTTATCCGTGTAGCATCTGTCACCTTTTAAAAACAGCTTCGCATTTTCTCTACGGCAAAGCCTGCATGATGATTCCGTATAACGAGCCAATTTTACCTCCTAAAACAAGCGGCTATCGCTTTTTACGTTGACACGCGGTGAAATAATCCTCACCACTTTAAATCTCATATTTACACACGGCGTCGCTTGGGGGGGCGGCAGCCATTATGCGGGATGGGGGTCACATCCCGGATCATCTGAATCCTGAATCCAACCGCCTGCAAGGCCCTGAGCGCGGCCTCCCTGCCGGAACCCGGCCCCTTCACGAGAACATCCAGGGTCCTGACACCGTGTTCCATCGCCTTTTTTCCACAGTCTTCCGCCGCAATCTGAGCCGCGAAAGGCGTGCTCTTTCTGGACCCCTTAAATCCCTGGCTCCCCGCGCTGGACCAGGCGATCGTGTTCCCCTGAGGGTCCGAAATGGTAATGATGGTATTATTGAAAGTTGCCTGTATATGGGCAACCCCGTGAGGGATATTCTTTTTGACTTTCTTTTTTCCCCGACTACCCTTTGGCCTTGCCACAAGTTCCTCCTGTCAAAAACAGTGTTACCGTTTTTTCTTTCCTTTAATCGCCCGCCTCGGGCCTTTTCTTGTTCTCGCGTTCGTATGGGTCCTCTGCCCTCTGACGGGGAGTCCCCTCCGATGGCGCAATCCCCGATAACATCCGATATCCATCAGCATCTTGATATTGGTCGTCACTTCACGGCGAAGATCCCCTTCAACCTTATAATTTCGTTCAATCTCCTGGTTGATCTTACGGATCTCATCCGCCGTTAGCTCATAAACGCGCTTATCCCAATCGATATTCGTCGCGTTCAAAATCTTCTGGGCTGAAGTCCGGCCAATCCCGTAGATATAAGTCAGCCCGATCTCCACTCGCTTATTTTTCGGTAAATCTACGCCAACGATACGTGCCAATGTTTCCTCCTAAACCTTCCCGCAGTGGGTATCTATCCCTGCCGTTGCTTATGTTTGGGGTTTTCGCAGATGACTCTGACGACCCCTTTTCGTTTTATAATCTTGCACTTGTCACATATCTTCTTTACAGAAGCCCGTACTTTCATTTCAATCCACCCCTTATTTTCCCCGGTACGTGATTCGGCCCTTCGTCAGATCGTAAGGCGACATCTCAACCGTCACACGATCACCCGGCAATATCTTTATAAAATGCATCCGCATCTTGCCCGAAATATGGGCAAGAATTTTATGACCATTGTCGAGTTCGACACGAAACATCGCGTTTGGCAATGTCTCAATAACCTTTCCCTCCGTCCTGAAAACACCCTCTTTAGCCATTACACACTTTTCCCGTCGAAATCTTCTCCCAATGCCTTCAAAATTGCGTCAAAGATTTCTTCCATGTTCCCCTCACCCGGTACCATCCGCAGCAGACCTTTCTTTTCATAGTAAGCGATCAACGGCTCTGTCTGCTGTCGATACACCTTCAGCCGGGCGCGGATGGTCTCTTCTTTGTCATCGTCTCTCTGAATCAGCTTGCCACCGCACTTGTCGCAAACCCCCTCTTCCTTTGGGGTATCGAACAGGATATGGTACCCGGCACCACAATTCGAACAGGTTCTGCGCCCCGTCAGGCGTTTAACAATCTCCTCGTCCCTCACGGCGATGTTCACGACATGGTCGATTGCCGTGTCCATTTTCGCCAGCATGGCGTCAAGGGCCTCAGCCTGAGCGATGGTCCTGGGAAATCCATCCAGGATATACCCTTTTTCACAATCCGGTTCAACAATCCGCTCCCGGATAATCCCAATCACCACTTCGTCCGGGACCAGCTCCCCACTGTCCATGTATTTTTTGGCCAATGTGCCAAGCTCAGTGCCCTCTTTCACAGCCTTTCGCAGAATATCCCCCGTTGAAATCTGGGGGATGCCGTAGTGTTTGACCAGGCGAACCGCCTGCGTCCCTTTTCCAGCCCCCGGGGGGCCCAGAAGTATCAGTTTCATTTCAATACCTTCCTTGCCTATCTACGCCGTGAGCTTTTTCTTGTTAGCAACCCGTCATAGTGCCGCGTCAGCAGGTGCGTTTCCATCTGCTGAATCGTGTCAATGGCGACCTGTATTACGATCAGCAGAGCCGTCCCACCGAAATAGAACGGGACGCCAAACTTCGTAATCAGAAACGTCGGCAGCACACAAATCGCCGAGACATACACCGCACCGCCAAGTGTAATTCTCGTCAGCACCTTGTCGATGTAATCCGCCGTCCACTTTCCTGGACGAATTCCCGGGATGTATCCGCCAAACTTCTTCATGTTATCCGCGACATCCACGGGATTGAAGACGATCGCCGTGTAAAAATAGCAGAAAAAGAAGATTAATACCACATACAGCACGATATAGAGCCATCCCGTCGGGTTCAGCATGGCGGAGATTTTCTTCATGATGGGGTGCTGGATAAAATTCGCGATCGTCGCGGGAAACATGATAATCGAAGAGGCGAAAATCGGAGGAATCACGCCAGAGGTATTGATTTTAAGGGGCAAAAAGGTGCTCTGTCCCCCGTACATCCGCCGCCCGACGACACGTTTGGCGTATTGCACCGGTATTCGCCGCTGTGCCGTCTCCACATACACGATTACAGCCACGACGACCAGCATCATGACGATCAGGCCAATCAGCGTGAAAATGCCCATTTCACCGGTTCTAAGCAGGCGGACGGTATTAATAATGGCGGAGGGCATTCCGGCGACAATACCCGCCATGATAATCAGCGAGATGCCGTTTCCAATCCCCTTTTCCGTAATCTGCTCCCCCAGCCACATGATGAAGGCGGTTCCCGCTGTCAGTGTCAGAACCGTCATCAGACGAAATGACCAGCCAGGGTGCATCACAATCAGTTCACCCCCGACGCCCCGCATCCTTTCAAGACCCACGCTGATGCCAAAGCCCTGAATCACACTCAGGATAATCGTGCCATATCGGGTATACTGGGTAATTTTTTTCCTGCCAGCTTCCCCCTCTTTGGCCAACCGTTCCAGGTATGGCACGGAGACTTCGAGCAGCTCCAGAATAATGGCCGCGCTGATGTAAGGCATGATGCCGAGCGCGAATATGGACAGCCGGCGGAACCCTCCACCGGCAAACATGTCAAAAAGCCCGAAAAGAGTCCCACGGGCGTGGGCAAACAGCGCCATCAGCGCATCGGAGTTAATTCCCGGCGTGGGGATATGTATCCCTACCCGGTATATAGCCAAAAGGCCCAGCGTCACCAGGATTCGGCGCTTGAGCTCAGGGACTTTTCCGACATTGCCGAAGTTAAGCGCCATTAAATTTCCCTGGCCTTCCCGCCAGCCTTTTCAATCTTTTCAATGGCTGAACGCGTAAACTTGTGGGCGGAAATCGTCAGAGGGATTTTCAAGTCACCGTCTCCGAGTATCTTAACCCTCTCCTTTTCACGCTTTATCATGCCCTGCTCTTTCAGCTCTTTTATCCCCACCTCACTGCCGGACGGGAATACATTCAACCTGTCCAGGTGCACGATGGTGTATTCTTTCCTGAAGATATTCACAAACCCACGCTTCGGCAGCCGCCGTTGCAAGGGCATCTGCCCACCCTCGAACCAGGGTGGCACCTTACCGCCAGAGCGTGATCTCTGGCCTTTCGTTCCACGACAGGAGGTACAGCCATGCCCGGATCCTGTCCCGCATCCAACACGTTTCTTCCTTTTGACCGCCCCTTTTGGCGGCTTCAAGTCGCTGAGTTTCATCGTTTCCTCACTCTACTCTATGGGTTCCACGTGAAGCAGGTAACCAACCTTTTTAATCATCCCACGGATAATGGGCGTATCAAATTTCTCAACGGTCTGATTCCGCTTTCTCAAACCAAGGCTGCGAAGGACACGCCGATGTTTCTCTTTATGCCCAATCTCACTTCTGACCTGCGTTATTCTCAATTTCTTTGCCATCGATTGCCTCATCATCTGTTTTTTTAGGCACCCGCGCCTAATTAACCGCCTCTTTTCTAAACTTTTTTATCTCTTCCGGATGGCTTAACCGTTTCAAGCCTTCGAGAGTGGCTTTAACCAGGTTATGCGGATTGTTTGAACCAAGAGACTTGGTCAGAATGTTCTGAATCCCCGCCAGTTCCACGACGGCCCGAACAGCCGCGCCGGCGATCACACCGGTTCCTTCAGACGCGGGCCTGAGAAGCACCTTCCCGGCACCAAACTCCCCCAGTACCTCGAAGGGAATGGTGTGGCGGTCAAGCGTGACATCCATCAGGTTCTTTCGCGCCTTTTCCACACCCTTTCTGATGGCCTCAGGAACCTCGTTCGCCTTTCCCATGGCGGCGCCAACCCGGCCTTTTCCGTCCCCCACAACGACCAGCGCGCTGAAGCTGAAACGTCTTCCACCCTTCACCACCTTCGCGACACGGTTGATGTAAACAACTTTGTCGATTAATTCCTCTTCATTCATATCAAATTGGTTATCCAACAAAGCCTCCTATAAATCCTGGTTAAAAGATCAATCCCTTTTCCCTCGCGCCATCGGCCAGCGCCTTCACACGGCCATGGTAGAGATACCCGTTTCTGTCGAACACCACCTGCTGGATATTTGCCGCCTGCGCGCGTTCAGCGACGAGCGCACCCACCGCCTTGGCGGCTTCCTTGTTTGAAGTGCCTTTGAGTTTACCCCGAAGGTCCTTGTCCATGGAAGAAGCCTGGCATACCGTCCTGCCCTCAGTGTCGATGATAATCTGGGCGTAAATATGCTTCAGGCTCCTGTAAACCGTCAGTCTTGGACGTTCCTGGGTCCCAATAATTTTTTTCCGGACCCGGAACTTCCTTTTTAGCCTTGCCTGCCGTTTACGTATATTTTTATCCATTGCGTATCAATCCCGTCTTTAAATGATTACTTGGTTTTTCCAACCTTCCTGCGGACGTATTCACCCACGTACCTGATTCCTTTTCCTTTGTAAGGCTCGGGGGGGCGGAACGACCTGATCTTCGCGGCAGTCGCCCCAACCAACTGCTTGTCAATTCCCTTCACGGTAATCTGGGTGGGTTTTTCAATTACCACATCGATGCCATCCGGGAGGGGATAAAGAACCGGGTGAGAATATCCGAGGCTCAGGTTCAGGGTCCGGCCTTCCAGCGCTGAACGATATCCCACGCCGATAATTTCCAGTTTCTTTTCAAACCCCTTGGTCACGCCATCAACCATATTCTGAATGAGAGCCCGGGTCAGGGCCTGAAAGGCGTTCGCCTTTTTCGCCAGCTTTCCCGTCTCCGCCTTCACAACGTAAAGTTCGTTACCCTTCAGGTCAATGCTCACCCCCTCCGGGATAATCTGGGTCAGCTCACCCTTTGGGCCCTTGACCCGAACCGTGTTTCCCTCGACGGATATCTGAACGCCCTTCTCCATAATTACCGGCTTTTTCCCTATCCTGGACATAGTTTCAGTTCCCTCTTACCAAACCTTGCACAGCAGCTCGCCGCCAAGGTTTTCTTTTTTCGCTTGATGATTGGTCATAATACCCTTTGAAGTCGAAAGAATCGCAATGCCAACGTTGTTGAGAATGGTCGGAATCTCCTTGCTCTTCACGTATACCCGCCGCCCAGGCTTGCTGATTCTCTGAAGGTCGTTGAGGGGTTTCAATGCCCCCTGCGGCTTTTTCAGGTAGACCCGGATGGTGGGATGGCCTGATTTATCCTTGCCTATCTTGAAATTCTTTATAAAACCCTCTTCCCTGAGAATTTCCACAATTCCCTTTTTCATATTCGAATAAGGAATATCCGCCATCTCGTGGCCCGCCCGGTTGGCGTTCCGTATACGCGTGAGCATATCTGCAATCGGATCTGTCATGCACATCTAATTTCTTCCTCCCAAACCTAATAAATTACCAACTGGATTTAATCACGCCGGGGATGAGCCCTTCCAGGGCATACTTCCTCAGGCAGATGCGGCACATGTTGAACTTTCTGTAATATCCCCGGGACCTGCCGCAGATGGGGCAGCGGTTATATTCGCGTACCTTAAATTTCTTGGGCCGTTTCGCCTTCTCTATGAGCGCCTTTCTTGCCAATGCCTCCTCCTATCTTTCTCTGAATGGCATGCCTAAAAGTTTCAATAATTCCCTGGCTTCTTCGTCCGTCTTGGCCGTTGTCGTCACGACCACATTGAAGCCCTTGATTTTATCTATGGAATCATAATCAACCTCAGGGAAAATAATCTGTTCTCTAACGCCCATCGCGAAATTTCCCCGCCCATCGAAGGACTTGGGAGAGATCCCCCTGAAGTCACGCACGCGCGGCAGAGCTACATTCACGAGGCGATTGTAAAATTCATACATCCTTTGCTTCCGCAACGTGACACGACACCCGATCGGCATCCCCTGCCGCAGCTTGAACTGTGCGATCGACCGTTTGGCACGGGTAATGACGGGTTTCTGTCCCGTTATGACCGTCAGCTCCTGTACGGCGTGATCCAGGATCTTGATGTTCTGCACCGCCTCGCCAAGCCCCATGTTCACGACGATTTTTTCCATCTTAGGCACCTGCATGATGTTCTTGTACTTGAACTTCTTCATCAGGGCCGGCACAACTTCTTTCTGGTATTTCTCAAACAGGTAGCTCATCGTTCATCATCCTCAATCTATCTGCTCGCCACACGCTTTGCAGATGCGCACTTTTTTCCCGTCCTCAAGGATTGTCACTCCGTAACGTACCCCCCTGGAACAATGAGGGCAAAAAAGGGCCACGTTCGAAACATGAATGGGGGCCTCCATTTCGACAATCCCACCTTTGGCGAACCTGCCACCCGGACGGGCGTGTTTCTTTACGAAATTTATCTTCTCAACGATGACACGGTCTTTTTTCTTCAGAATCTTCAGTATTTTTCCCGTCTTCCCTTTCTCTTTACCGGCAAGAACCTCGACCATGTCCCCTTTTTTCACGTGATACTTTTTCATCCTATAATACCTCCGGCGCGAGGGAGATAATCTTCATAAACCTCTTGGCCCTCAGTTCCCGCGCCACGGGGCCAAAGATCCGGGTCCCAACCGGCTCTTTCTGCTGGTTGATCAGGACCGCCGAATTGTCGTCAAACTTGATGTAAGACCCGTCTTCCCGGCGAATCTCCTTGGCCGTCCGAACGATCACGGCCTTGACCACCGACCCCTTTTTGACCTTGGAATTGGGCATCGCCTCCTTGACAGAGGCGACGATAATATCCCCAACACGGGCGTAGCGTTTCCGGGTTCCCCCAAGGACCTTGATACACCCGATCTTTTTCGCCCCCGAGTTATCCGCCACATTCAGGATTGTCTGCATCTGAATCATCGTATTGTCTCCCTGTCACCTTAGCCTAAACAGCCCGTTCAATAATCTTGCTGACTCGCCAGTGCTTGCCCTTGCTAATGGGGCGTGATTCGATAATCTGTACCTTGTCGCCCTTCTTGCACTGATTCATGGCATCGTGGGCTTTAAATTTCGCGTTTCTTCTGACGTATTTTTTATACTTTGGATGAATAAAAAGGCGCTTTACCTGGACCACCACCGTTTTGTCCATCTTGTCACTGACGACCGTCCCCGTTAAGACCTTTTTATTTCTGACCTCTCGTTTCACGTCACCCATAGCACCGTTCCCCTCGCTCATGCCTGTGCTTTCCTTTCATTCAAAACTGTCAGCAAACGCGCCAAATCCCTTTTCGCGATTCCCAGCTTTGCCGTATTTTCAAGCTGCCCCGTGGCGAGACGGAACCTCAGGTTGAAAACCTCCTCCCGCAAATCTTTCTCTCTCGCCCTCAATTCATCAGGACTCAACTCTCTAAAATCACTGGCTTTCATGGATTTCCTCCCGACTCACGAAACGGGTCTTGAAAGGAAGTTTATGCGCCGCCAGCAGAAACGCCTCGCGCGCCTTGTCCTCGGGAACCCCTTCAATCTCATACAGAATACGTCCGGGTTTTACGACACAGACCCATCCTTCCGGAGATCCCTTCCCTTTTCCCATCCGCGTTTCCGCTGGTTTTTTTGTAATCGGCTTGTCTGGAAACACGCGTATCCATATCTTCCCGCTTCGCTTGACATGGCGGGTAATGGCGATACGGGCAGCCTCGATCTGACGCGCCGTCATCCATCCGCGCCCCAGCGCCTGCAGGCCAAACTCCCCAAAATTAACCTTGTTGCCCCGGGAAGCCACGCCACGCATCTTTCCCTTCTGCTGCTTTCTGTGTTTAACCTTTTTTGGCATTAACATATCAAGACCCTCTTATCTTCTAATATTCTGAATCAGTTCGGTATTCCCTGGCCGGCTCTTAGGTGTAAATATCTCCCTTGTAAATCCAGACTTTCACGCCAATCACGCCATACGTGGTCTTGGCTTCCGCGAATCCGTAATCGATATCGGCCCGCAATGTCTGAAGAGGAACCCGGCCTTCACGGTACCATTCCCGTCGTGCCATCTCAGCGCCGCCCAGGCGTCCGGCACACGCAATCTTAATTCCCTTCGCGCCAAACTTCATGGCGGAACTGACGCTTCGTTTCATGGCCCGACGAAAAGCCACGCGCCGTTCAAGCTGGGTCGCCACATTCTCGGCCACAAGCTGGGCATCCATCTCCACGCGTTTGACTTCCTTGATATTCAGGTTGATCTCCTTGCCCGTCATGCGCTCCAGCGTTTTTCGCAGATTTTCCACGTCCGCGCCCTTTTTACCAATGATGATTCCGGGACGCGCCGCGTGAATATCGATCGTGGCCTTCTTGTTCCTGTCAACCGCCCGGCGAATCTCAATCTTGGAAACGCCGGCGTTGTAAAGGCGTTTTTTGAGGTACTTACGAAGCTTCAGATCCTCGTACAGCAGCTCTCCGTAATCTTTGTCGGCATACCACTTGGCGTCCCATGTCCTGATCACGCCTAACCTGAACCCTAAGGGATGGACCTTCTGACCCAAAATACCCTCCTTTATCTTCTATTTCTCATCAAGGACGATGGTAATATGACTCGTCCTCTTTAAAATCTGCGTCGCCCGGCCCATCGCGCGGGGCATAAAACGCTTCATGGTGGCACCCTCGTCAACAAACGCGCGTTTCACGAACAGGTTGTCCACATCCATGCTATAATTGGCGTTCGCGTTGGCGATGGCGGAATCCAGCACCTTTTTAACAATCCTCGCGGATTTCCTGGGTGAAAGCATCAGCAGATTCGAGGCCTCTTCCACATTCTTGCCCCGAATCAGGTCAACCGCCTTGCGTGCCTTCCTCGGAGAAATACGCACGAATTTCAGTTTTGATCGCACTTCCATTTATCCGTTCCTCACCTTAATGTCGTTTCGCCCGCGATTTCTTGTCACCCGCGTGTCCTCTGAACGTTCGTGTGGGCGAAAAATCCCCCAACTTAAAGCCGACCATTTCCTCTGTCACGTAAACAGGAAGGAATTTTTTACCATTGTGAACGGCGAATGTCAACCCGACAAACTCCGGAATTATCGTGGATCTGCGTGACCACGTCTTGATTATTTTGGATCCCTTGCGATCTCCTTCGAGCAGGTTCTGCACCTTCCTCAAAAGATGCTCATCCACAAAAGGTCCCTTTTTGACTGAACGACTCACTGACTGCCTCCCTCGTTACGCCTTGCGCCTCTTGATAATATATTTGTCCGTGGCCCTGTTCTTCCTCGTTCGATACCCCTTCGTGGGCACGCCCCACGGAGTTACGGGGTGCCTGCCACCAGAGCTTTTTCCTTCACCGCCTCCCAGCGGATGGTCCACGGGGTTCATGGCAACACCCCGGACGTGGGGACGCCTGCCCAGATAACGGGATCGCCCCGCCTTTCCAAGGGAAATATTCTCATGGTCCAGGTTTCCAATCTGCCCGATGGTCGCGTAGCAGCGCAGGTGAATCATCCGCACTTCCCCCGAGGGGAGTCGAACCTGGGCGTAATTCCCCTCTTTGGCCATCAACCGGGCAAACCCCCCGGCGCTTCTCACAAGCTGGCCACCCTTTCCTATCTTTAACTCAATATTATGAATCAGGGTTCCGAGGGGAATATTGCTCAAAGGCAACGCGTTTCCCGGTTTGATATCCACCTGCTCGCCTGACTCCACCCGGTCTCCCACCTTGAGCCCGAGCGGAGCGATGATATACCGTTTTTCCCCGTCCACGTAATGTAGCAGAGCGATTCTCGCGGACCGGTTGGGATCGTACTCAATGCTGGCAACTTTGGCCGGAATGCCATGCTTGTCCCTTTTAAAATCGATGACCCGATACCGGCGTTTTGTCCCACCGCCCCGGTGACGCACCGTAATCCTGCCGTTCGAGTTCCTTCCCCCCGACCGTTTGAGGGGTTTCAGCAGGGATTTCTCCGGCTCTCTTCGGGTAATCTCTTCAAAGGTTGAAACACTCTGAAACCTGCGTCCCGGTGACGTTGGTTTATATTGCTTTATCCCCATGGAACCTCTCCTTAGTTTCTCTCAAATGCCCGTTAGACACCTTCAAAGAAATCGACCGTATCGCCTTCCTTCAGCTTTACGATGGCCTTTTTCCAGTCCGGGCGTTTCCCTTCATACCGTCCAAGGCGTTTTCGTTTCCCCGTCACCCGCATGGTCCGGACGGACAGCACCTTCACCCCGAAAATGGACTCAATCGCCTTTTTTATCTCAATCTTGTTGGCATTCATCGCCACCTTGAAAACAAGCTGGTTATGAGTCCCCTTCAGATCCGTGCTCTTCTCGCTGATGATGGGGTGATGAATAATCTGATAATATCTTTCCACACTCATTGGGCCAGTACCCCCTCTAATTTTTCCAAAGCCTCCTGGGTCAGGACAAGGGTATCGTATCGCATGATGTCATACACATTCAGTCCCTCGACGGGAAGAATCTTGACACCGGGAACATTCCGGGAAGAACGTTCGAGGACGTCATCTCTCCCATTGATAACAAACAGGGCTTCCTGAACGGAAAGGTCTTTCTGAACCTTCACGAATTCCCGTGTTTTCGCCTCCGGGAGCTCAAGCTTGTCCACAACCAGCAGTTTCCCTTCCTGTAATTTCAGCATCACGGCGGAACGGAGCGCCCCCCTGCGTACCTTTTTGGGAACTTTATAGCTGTAATCCCGGGGCATGGGCCCAAACACAACACCGCCCCCACGCCACAGCGGAGACCGGATGGTCCCAACGCGCGCGCGGCCCGTTCCCTTCTGCCGCCAGGGTTTCTTGCCGCCTCCACGAACGGCGGAGCGGTTCTTCGTCGCGGCGGTCCCCGCCCGGCGATTCGCCAACTGCATCTTCACCACCTCGTGGATGAGATGCGGCTTGACCTCGCCTGAAAACGCCTTTTCATCCAGCGTCTTTTCTGAAACCTTCTGGCCCGACTGATTCAGCACTTCCAACGTCGCCATTGTCTTCCCTTATTTCTCGTCTTTTTGAGTTGCCTTCTGTTTTTTCACCGCCCGTTTCACCATCACAATTCCGCCATTTGGCCCCGGGACGGCCCCTTTTACCATCATCAGGTTTCTGTCCTTGCGGATATCCACCACAATCAGGTTCTGAACCGTGACCCGCGCGTTACCCAACTGGCCGGGCATCTTCATCCCCTTGAACACCTTCGCCGGATAGGCGGACGAACCAATGGACCCTCCATGCCTGAAATATTCGTGAGTTCCGTGCGCGGCGGGCGTGCCATGGAATCCATGCCGTTTCATGACCCCGGCAAAGCCCTTGCCTTTGCTTTTGCCGGTTACATCCACGTATTCACCCACCTCGAACATCTCAACCGTCAACACATCGCCTTCCTTCAGGTCTTCCCCTTCAGGCACGCGGATCTCTTTCAGGGTTTCAAATCCCTCCTCCGCGTTTACCCTGGCCAGATGGCCCTGAATCGGCTTCGTGACATTCTTCATCTTTCGTTTCCCAAATCCCACCTGGACCGCGTCATACCCTTCCTTTTCGGACCGTTTCCGCTGTACCACCTTACACGGCCCCATCTCCAGAACGGTAACAGGAATGACCCTCCCGTTTTCATCGAACAATTGCGTCATCCCCAGTTTTCTTCCAATCAACCCATTCATCTTTTTATCCCCTTCAAAGGATCCCGGCCTTTGCTTCCCTCATTTTTTATAACTTTATCTCCACATCCACGCCAGCGGAAAGATCCAGTTTCATCAAGGCGTCAACTGTCTGCTGGGAAGGATCCAGGATATCCAGAATCCGCTTGTGTGTCCTAATCTCAAACTGCTCCCGTGATTTCTTGTCAATATGGGGAGACCGAAGCACGCAATACTTATTAATCACGGTAGGAAGCGGAATGGGACCCGCCACGTTCGCCCCCGTTTTCTTAACCGTGTTGACGATCTCCTCAACCGACTGGTCAAGCAGTTTATGATCATAAGCCCTCAAACAAATCCTAATCTTTTGATTCAGCATTTCCTTCCCCCATCAGGCAGCACGCCCCGCCTGACTATTCAATAATTTTACTGATGACCCCGGCGCCAACCGTCCGGCCACCTTCCCGTATCGCAAACCGTAACCCATCTTCCATCGCTATGGAGGTGATGAGCTTTACTTCGATCGTTACGTTGTCCCCGGGCATCACCATCTCTACTCCCTCCGGCAAGGTCACTACTCCCGTCACGTCCGTGGTCCGAAAGTAAAACTGCGGCCGATACCCATTGAAAAACGGGGTGTGCCGCCCACCTTCTTCCTTGGTCAAGACGTATACTTCTCCCATGAAATGGGTGTGCGGGGTGATGCTCCCAGGCTGCGCCACAACCTGCCCACGCTCAACTTCGGTCCGCTTGATGCCTCTTAGCAAGACGCCAATGTTGTCCCCAGCCTGCCCCTGATCCAGGATCTTCCGGAACATTTCCACACCGGTGCAGACGGTCTTCTGGGTGGGGCGAATCCCCACGATCTCCACTTCGTCTCCCACTTTGATGACGCCACGCTCGACTCTCCCCGTTACCACGGTCCCACGCCCGCTGATGCTGAAGACGTCTTCTATCGGCATCAGGAAGGGTTTGTCGATGTCTCGCTGCGGCTCGGGGATGTATTCGTCTATGGCGTCTAACAGCTTGAAGATGGATTGCTCGCCGTATTCCCCTTTGTCTCCCTCCAGGGCCTTCAGGGCGCTGCCCACGATGATGGGTATGTCGTCCCCGGGGAAGTCGTAGCTGCTTAAGAGTTCCCGTACTTCCAGTTCAACCAGCTCGAGCAGTTCGGGGTCGTCGACCATGTCGGCTTTGTTTAAGTAGACGACGATGTAGGGAACGCCTACCTGCCTGGCCAGAAGGATGTGCTCCCGGGTCTGGGGCATGGGGCCATCGGCGGCACTGACAACCAGGATCGCTCCGTCCATCTGCGCCGCCCCGGTGATCATGTTCTTGATGTAGTCGGCGTGCCCAGGACAGTCCACGTGCGCGTAGTGCCGCTTGTCGGTCTCGTATTCCACGTGCGCGGTGGCGATGGTGATCCCGCGCTCCCGCTCTTCCGGCGCCTTGTCTATCTCGTCAAACGGCACAAAGTCCGCTTTGCCCTTCTCCGCCAGTATCTTGGTGATCGCCGCCGTTAAGGTCGTCTTCCCATGATCCACGTGCCCTATCGTCCCTATGTTTACGTGCGGCTTCGTCCTCTCGTATTTCTGCTTCGCCATGCCTGTTCCCCCTTATAAAAAATTTATCCTTTGACGGCTTCGTAAAAAGTCCAATTTCTGTGTCGCGCTGCATCCTTCGTCATTGCAACGACCTTCAAGGTCGCCTCATTCCTCAGGAATTGCGCTCCTTGAACTTGAAACTTTTTACTTTGCCTTCTAATTCTGAGTATTTGCGAGCCCATCATCCTTTACTCTTCGTTATAATTTCTTCCGCGATATTCTGCGGCACCTGCATATACCGCGCGAACTGCATCGTGTACGTCGCGCGGCCCTGACTCATGGAGCGAATGTCCGTCGCGTAGCCGAACATATTTGCGAGGGGAACTTCCGCGCGAATAATCTGCACGGAACCACGGTTTTCCATCCCCTGCACCTTTCCACGGCGGGAGCTGATATCGCCCATGATATCACCGAGGTACTCCTCGGGTGTCACCACTTCCACCGACATAATCGGTTCTAATAACATCATTTTCGCTTTTGAGCAAGCCTCTTTAAAGGCCATCGACCCCGCGATCTTGAACGCAATTTCGGAAGAATCCACTTCATGGTAAGATCCGTCAAACAGGGTCACCTTCACGTCCACCACCGGATACCCCGCGAGGATACCCTGGCTCATCGCTTCCTCCACGCCATTCTTCACGGCGGGGATATATTCTCTCGGGATGACCCCTCCAACGATTTTGTCAATAAATTCATAGCCTTTTCCAGGCTCAACTGGCTCCACTTTCAGATGCACGTCTCCGTACTGTCCCCGGCCACCTGTCTGGCGGATGTATTTCCCCCGAGCCTGCGCCTCACGGGAAACGGTTTCCCGATACGCCACCTCAGGCTTCCCAATGTTGGCGTCCACGCGGAATTCCCGCAATAGGCGGTCCACAATGACCTCCAAATGAAGCTCCCCCATCCCCGAAATAATCGTCTGTCCCGTTTCCTCATCTGTCTTGACGGTAAAGGAAGGATCTTCCGTCGCCAGCAGGTTGAGAGAGATGGAGAGTTTTTCCTGGTCCGCTTTGCTCTTGGGTTCGATGGCGATGGAGATAACCGGGTCCGGGAACTCAATGGATTCCAGGATCACGGGGTCCTTGTCGCTGCACAACGTGTCTCCGGTAAGGGTATTCTTGAGGCCCACGGCAGCGGCGATATCCCCCGCGTAAACCTCCTTGATTTCCTCCCGCTTGTTGGCGTGCATCTTCAACAGACGGCCAATCCGCTCTTTTTTCTGCCGGTTGGCGTTATACACGTAGGAGCCCGTCGTCATAAAACCGGAATAGACGCGGAAATAGGTCAGGTGCCCCACAAAGGGATCCGTCATAATCTTGAACGCCAGCGCCGCGAAGGGGGTGTCATCAGCCGCGTTTCTGACAACTTCTTTCCCGTCTGGCCCCTTCCCCTTAACTGGGGGGATGTCGATAGGGGCCGGCAGGTAATCCACGATACCATCCAAAAGGGGCTGCACCCCTTTGTTTTTAAAAGCGGCGCCACAAAACACGGGAACCACCTTCAGGGAATTCGTCCCCAAACGGATGGCTCTTTTCAATTCCTCTACCGAGATGGGCTCTCCCTCGAGGTACTTTTCCATGAGGGATTCATCCAGGTCTGAAACCGCCTCGAATATCTTCTCCCGGTATTCCGCCACGTCGTCCCGCATATCGTCGGGTATAGGAACCTCTTCGAAGTTTTTTCCGAGTGAGGTGTCGTCATAGACATACCCTTTCTCGGTCACGAGATCGATTATCCCTTTGAAATTCTCTTCCCGCCCGATAGGAAGCTGCAAAACCAGCGGCGTGGTTCCCAGGCGATTGCGCATCATCTCCACCACGTGGTAGAAATCGGCGCCGGTCCGATCCATCTTGTTCACAAAGGCAATCCTGGGAACATGATATTTGTCCGCCTGACGCCACACCGTTTCCGACTGCGGTTCCACGCCTCCCACGGCACAGAAAACCGCCACCGCACCGTCCAGGACGCGCAGGGAACGTTCCACCTCCACGGTGAAATCAACGTGGCCGGGTGTGTCGATGATATTGATCCGGTGGGATTTCCAAAAGCAGGTCGTCGCCGCCGAGGTGATGGTTATCCCCCGTTCCTGTTCCTGCTCCATCCAGTCCATGACAGCGGTCCCGTCATGGACCTCCCCGATCTTGTGTGAAATCCCTGTATAATACAAGATTCGCTCGGTGGTCGTGGTCTTGCCCGCATCAATGTGCGCCATGATCCCGATATTGCGAATCTTCTCCAGTGGTACCAGTCTTCCCAAAACTCAATCCTTTGTATCGTGTCCCCTGCGGGTTTTCGTCCTATTTTTTCCAACCCTCAAAAAAAGTAAACAAAGCCCCTTCACAAAAAGCAAAATGAACGTTTTTCATGTCGTGTAGGGGCTACTTACCAGCGATAATGCGCGAACGCCTTGTTGGCTTCCGCCATCTTGTGGGTATCTTCCTTCTTCTTGATAGACGCGCCCTTATTATTCGCCGCGTCCAACAGCTCGCCTGCCAGCTTCTTGACCATTCCCCGCTCACCACGGGCCCTGGCAAAACCGATGATCCAACGAATCGCAAGGGAGGTTCGTCTGTCTGAACGCACCTCTACCGGAACCTGGTAAGTTGCGCCCCCAACCCGCCTTGATTTCACCTCAATCACAGGTTTAACGTTTTCCACGGCCTTTTTGAATATCTTCAGCGGATCTTCCTTCGCCCTCTGCTCGATCTCTTCCAGCGCCTGGTAAAAAATCTTCTCAGAAAGCGACTTCTTCCCGCAAAACATCATCCGGTTGATAAACCTCTGAACCAGCACATCCCTGTACTTGGGATCCGGCATTATCTCTCTTTTCCTGACACCTCTTCTTCTTGGCATTGATCCTGTTTCCCCTATTTAGGCCGTTTTGCGCCATACTTTGACCGGGCATTCCGCCTGTCCTGAACCCCGAGCGTATCCAGCGTGCCGCGGATGATATGATAACGCACGCCTGGAAGGTCCTTCACCCTGCCACCCCGAATCAAAACCACGGAGTGCTCCTGCAGGTTGTGCCCGATTCCCGGAATGTAGGAAGTCACCTCCATCCCGTTGGACAACCTGACACGGGCTACTTTTCTCAACGCCGAGTTTGGTTTCTTCGGCGTAGAGGTATAAACCCTCGTGCAAACGCCCCTTTTCTGCGGGCATCCCTTCAAAGCGGGCGCCGTTTTCTTCTTCTTGACCTTCTGCCGGCCAAAACGGACCAGCTGGTTAATCGTCGGCATATAACACGTCTCCCCAAAAATTTTTTACACTTCTATACCCTGCTTACGTAAAGCCGGAAGAAACTAACAGTTTTAAATCGCCTTGTCAAGCCTTCCGAGCAAGATTTTTCTAATTTTTCTTTCACGGCTACCGAAAAACCCAGGGACAGAGGACAGCGCCAAAATTTTTTCGCGAAACCGCCCCTCTGATTGCCCCACGCCCCCCTACTCGATAGCCTAAATTACATTTCTATAACGAAGCGGAAGGCCACGCGCCCGCAGATGCCCTGTGGCTTAAAAATTACCTCGAAAAGTGGGAAAACACCTGAAAAGGCCGTGCCGCCTTACCCCTATCAGAACAGTTCAGGTGGCACGCCCATGTCCGGCAGCACCATCCCACCAATGGGAAAGATATTGACCTTCGCCTCTGGAAACTTCTCTTTCACCTGTGCCAGGGCCTCATCCATGGATTCGGCAAAGGCAAACCCCATTCTCAGCGCCTCTTCCCGTTTCACATCCCGGGACACAATTGTCAGGTCATACTGCGCCTTGTAAACCTCCGTGAAGAAAAGGGCCATGTTAAAATCGATGGGCGCGTCGTTCAGCACAAGCGATCGCTTTCGAAAGGTATCCAGCAACACCTTTTCCGGGTGATCCGAGCCCATTTCACGAACTACGTCAAAGGCGTGAAGCATCGGCTCGGGCATGGGTCCCCGCGAAGTGGCCAGCAGGATAATCGCCCCGCCCCGCCTGGTGCACATGGCTGCCGGTCCAATCGGCTTCATCAGTTGCGGCCCCTCCGTATAGGGATAGGCGGACAGGATGGTCACATCCGCCATCGTGTCCATCTTGACAGTAAAGTTTGGCAGAGAGCGGCGGATTCCTTCTTGATGCGCCTCAAAATAATGACCCGCCACCACATCAAAGACCTTTTCCTGATTGGTATAGAGCGCCCCAATAATCATGTCGAGCCTCGCCAGGCCGGCAACTCGGGAAACCTCCTGATAAAAGGGGTTGGAAAGGGTATTGCCCGGATAGGCCCCCTCCTGGATGGTATAGACCGTGTGATGTTCCCGGATCGCCTCATAATTGACCAGGCCGGGCATCACAATCTTCGGGCCACCTCCAAACCCATTCATGGGATGAGGAATAATGGACCCGATGGAAATCCTGTAATCTGCGTCATGAAAAGTCCGGTTGAGCCTAACCGCACCCCCACTGGAAAGGGTGCCAATTTCCACAAGGTCTTTCGCCCAGCAGTCATGCTGAATAATCCGATACGACTTGAAAACCGCCTCGCTCACCCGTTGCCTCAGGGCGTCCTCCGGGATGGGGCGATGCGTGCCAAGCGCCACGACAATCGTGATATCGTCCCACCTAATCCCGATATTTTCCAGGTGTCTCAGAAGGGCGGGAAGGAGCTTATCAACCGGCGTGGGACGGGTCCAATCATCGATAGCGATCGCTACCGTGTTCCCAGGTTTCAGGGACTCTTCCAGCGGAGGCACCCCCACCGGCGCGTTCAGGGCTTCATTCAACATCTCCTCGAGGGTCCTGGAAATCACCTGAGGTTTCGGGTCCACATAGTGCAGGAGCGACCACCCTTCGGGCAGGTCAAACTCAACCGTTTCATCCCCTTTGTAAAAAAGCCGGTATGCCACCATGACGACCTCCTCCCGATCATTTCCTTGGCCGTATCCTACCATACGCACTTACACGCATAAAGAGGTTTCGCCTTTCAACAAGATACACAAGCATCCTTGAGCTACGGATGAGGCATATAGGATTTGCTATGATATTTTCATAATAAAGTTAGAAGTATTTTATATCATTAATTTATTTATGCTCTCTTTGCGGTCTTTGCGACTTTGCGTGATCTACAAAAGATCATCCCTCCACATTCCTTCTCACGCTAAGTTTGCCAAGTTTAAAAATATTTCTTTTTTCTGTTTTTCTCCGCGTGCCTTGTGGCTTTATATGAGCCATGGAAGACTTCGGTCCTCTTTTGATTTCTCACGCAAAGCCGCAGAGAACGCAAAGAAAATCAATAA